>CANQPT010000038.1 GCA_947625805.1 uncultured Clostridia bacterium | reverse complement strand
TGCACCAACCGACAGCCCTATTTTCTAAATAAGCAAGATACCCTTGCATTTCACCCGTTTCAATGAGTTCAACCGCTTTTTTTCTGCGGTCTTTTAGCTCTGTCAATTTATCGTTCGTCTTCGAATCCAAATGCCCCTCCAGACAGTAGCAAAACGCCCACTCCCCATGATCGCCAAACGCTATTTTTTCAAAAACCCGAGCCAATCTTCACAGCGTTCCGGGCACAGCGGTCGAATGGTTACCATGTTCTTTTCCATTTGAATATACTCCTTTATACTATGATTTGCTATAATTCAAGCATAACACAAGCACGCAAATCAATCTATCGCTTTCTTTTACACCGCAAGCGGAAATTACACCGCAACGGCGCACTTTTGGGTTTTCTCCTGTCTTTTTATAGTTTACTACAAATAACGGAAATTGTAAAGAGAAATGGTAAACTTGAATATTTTGAAGATTCATTTTTTATAATATAAGTACACAGACCTTTTATTGGAGGACAGATCATGCAGATCACAGACATAAAAATCAGAAAGACCTTTGAGGGAGAAGGGCCGATGAAGGCGGTCGTATCGGTTACCTTTGACGACTCGCTGGCCCTGCACGATATCAAGGTGATCTACGCCAAGGAAAAGCATTTCATCGTGATGCCCTCGCGCAAGAACGCCGACGGCTCTTACCGCGATATCGTGCACCCCATCAACGCCGCGTTCCGCGAGGAATTGGAACAGGCGGTCATTCGTGCCTATTTCGAGGCCATCGAAAACCCCGCCGTCTGAGCGACCGTGCCGCCCTCCAAACGAGCGGCACGGTCAAATTTTTCGTATTCCCTGCCCCAAAACCGTTGCCTTCATTCACCCTGTAAAAGGAACAGAGGAGAAACACGTGTCTGCAAAAAACACGCTTCTCCTCTTTATTATTTGAAGAAAATGTGATATAATGATAAGAACGAAATCACAGGAGGGGCAAATATGGATCATTTCAAACTGGTTTCTTCCTACCGGCCGACCGGCGACCAGCCGCAGGCCATCGAAAAACTGGTGTCGGGCATCAAAAGCGGTATGAACGAACAAGTTTTGCTGGGCGTGACCGGCTCGGGAAAAACCTTTACCATGGCCAACGTCATCGCACAAGTCAACAAGCCCACCCTGATCTTAGCGCACAACAAGACCCTTGCCGCCCAGTTATGCTCCGAGTTCCGCGAATTTTTCCCGGAGAACGCGGTAGAATATTTCGTGTCCTACTACGACTACTACCAGCCCGAGGCCTACATCCCGGGCAAGGATATTTATATCGAAAAAGACTCCAGCGTCAACGACGACATCGACAAACTGCGCCACAGCGCCACCAGTGCGCTGTTCGAGCGGCGGGACGTGATCATCGTTGCCAGCGTGTCCTGCATCTACTCGCTGGGTGACCCTCAGGAGTACCGGGCGCTGACCGTTTCAGTGCGCCCGGGACAACAGATGAGCCGTGACCAGCTGATCGAGAAATTGGTGTCCATCAAGTACGACCGCAACGATATTTCCTTCGAGCGGGGCAAGTTCCGGGTGCGCGGGGACACGGTCGAGGTCTTTCCCGCGTCGGGGGATAACACGGCGCTGCGGATTGAGTTCTTCGGAGATGAGATCGAGCGGGTCAGCCGGATCGGAGTGCTCACGGGAGAACTGCTGGGACAGTTGAATTACGCCGCCGTATTCCCGGCCACCCACTATGCGGTGTCCGACCAAAAGCGGGACGAGGCGCTGACGGAAATTTACGAAGAAATGGTCGAGCGTGCGGCGTTTTTCCGCTCACAGAACAAACTGATCGAGGCACAGCGCATCGAGGAACGCACCAAATACGATCTGGAAATGCTCTCGGAGGTCGGCTTCTGCCCCGGGGTGGAAAACTACTCCCGTGTGCTCTCCCGGCGCAAGCCCGGCTCGACCCCGTATACCCTGCTCGACTATTTTCCACGGGATTTTCTCATGTTTATCGACGAAAGCCACGTCACCCTGCCGCAGGTGCGCGGCATGAGCGGAGGGGACAAGGCTCGAAAGCAAAATCTGATCGACTACGGCTTCCGTCTTCCCTCGGCGGCGGACAACCGCCCGCTCTTTTTTGACGAATTTCGCAAAAAACTGAATCAGGTGGTCTATGTGAGCGCCACGCCGGCGGAATATGAGCGCACCCACAGTGCGCAGATCGCCGAGCAACTCATTCGCCCGACAGGCCTTGTCGACCCCGAGATCGAGGTACGGCCGATCGAGGGACAGGTGGACGACGTCATGGGTGAGGTACGTGCACGCGCCGAGCGCGGCGAACGCACTTTGATCACCACTCTGACCACAAAGATGGCCGAGGACTTGACCGAATATTTCAGCACCAACGGCATCCGGGTCAAGTACATCCACCATCAGGTGGACACCCTCGAGCGCATGGAGATTATCCGCGATCTGCGGCTGGGCGTATTCGACTGTCTTGTTGGCATCAACCTGCTCAGAGAGGGCCTCGACATTCCCGAAGTATCGCTTGTCGCCATTCTCGACGCGGATAAAGAGGGACTTTTGCGCAGTGAGACTTCGCTGATCCAGACGGTCGGCCGCGCGGCACGCAACGCACAGGGCAAGGTCATCATGTACGCGGACACCGAAACCGCCTCCATGCACGCGGCCATCACCGAAACAAACCGCCGCCGGGCGATCCAGACCGCGTATAACCAAGAGCACGGCATCGTTCCCGCGACCATCGTCAAGGACGTGCGCGATCTGATCGAGATCGCTATTCCGGACACGCCGGGCGAAAAAGGCAAACGCAAACGTCCCAAGATGAACAAAACCGAGACGGCAGCCGCAATCGAGCGCATGACGCGGGAGATGAAAGAGGCGGCCAAGCTGCTGGAATTTGAAAAAGCGGCGTTTTTGCGCGACGAAATCAAGAAATTGCAGAACGGAGAATAACATGGCAGGCTATCTGACCGTAAAAGGAGCAAGGGTTCACAACCTGAAAAATATCGACGTCTCAATCCCCCGGGACAAGCTGGTGGTTCTTACGGGGCTGTCCGGCAGCGGCAAGAGTTCGCTTGCCTTTGATACCATCTATGCCGAGGGGCACCGCCGCTTTGTCGAGTCGTTGTCCTCTTATGCAAGACAGTTTTTGGGGCAGCTCGACAAGCCGGACATCGACATGATCGAGGGGCTTTCCCCCGCGATTTCGATCGACCAAAAGACCACCTCCCGCAATCCCCGTTCGACCGTCGGTACGGTCACGGAAATTTACGACTACCTGCGGCTTCTGTACGCACGCCTCGGAATTCCCCACTGCCCGGTCTGCGGCAAGGAGATCCGTCAGCAGACCACCGAACAGATCGTCGAGCGGGTCATGAGTTTACCGGCCGGCACAAAATTCATGGTGCTTGCGCCGGTCGTCCGTGACAAAAAGGGTATGCACGAAAAGGTATTTGCCGACGCAAAACGCAGCGGATATGCCCGCGCACGGGTGGACGGCAGCATCTACGACCTTTCCGAGGAGATCACGCTCGATAAAAACGTCAAGCACTCGATCGACATCGTGGTCGACCGTCTGGTCATGAAAGAGGATCTGCGTCCGCGTCTGTCCGACAGTATTGAAACGGCGCTCAAACTGACCGAGGGCACGCTGGTCATCAGCGTGATTGACGGCGAAGAGCTGTCCTTTTCACAAAAATACGCCTGCGAGGAGCATGGCTTTTCCATCGGAGAACTCTCACCCCGTATGTTTTCCTTCAACGCGCCGCTGGGCGCTTGCCCCCACTGCTCGGGCATCGGCGAGATGAAACGGGTGTCCTTTGAGATCGTAGTGCCCGACCGCTCCCTGTCCCTGCGGGGCGGAGCGATTCAGGTCAACGGATTCAAGACGCTGGACGAGCATTCCTGGAACGGGCCGCTGTTTGCCGCGGTCGGCAAGCGGTACGGTTTTACGCTGGACACGCCCATCGGGAAGTTCTCGAAAAAAGCCCTTGAAGTGCTCAAATACGGCGACAAGGAACATTTATACGACGTAGTACGGTATTTCGACAATACCTCACGCCGTCAGAAAACCACCTTTGACGGTATCATCAACATGATGCAGAGCCGCTACGAGCAAAACCCCAATATGTACGAGTATTACGAGCAGTTTATGATTGACGAGCCATGCCCCGAATGTCACGGAGCGCGGCTCAATCCCGCCATGCTCGGCGTGACGGTGGGCGGCAAAAACATCGACCAGTTCTGCCGCATGAGCGTGACCGAGGCGGTGGAATTTGTGGCAGGGCTCAACTTTACCGAGAGCGAATGGAAGGTCGCACGGGAGATCATCAAGGAGATCAAGGCCCGCCTGTCTTTCCTTGAGAGCGTGGGCCTTGAATACCTGACCCTCTCCCGCACGGCGGGCACCCTTTCGGGCGGCGAAGCACAGCGCATCCGTCTGGCGACCCAGATCGGCAGCGCGCTCATGGGAGTGCTATATGTGCTGGACGAGCCGAGCATCGGTCTTCATCAGCGGGACAACGACAAACTGATCGCCACCCTCAAACGACTGCGGGACGTAGGCAACACGGTCATCGTAGTCGAGCACGACGAGCAGACCATGCTGGAAAGCGATTATATCGTGGACATTGGTCCGGGCGCGGGCGTACACGGCGGCGAGGTAGTCGCCGCAGGCACGCCTGCACAAATCAAGAAAAACAAAAATTCTATTACAGGCGCGTATCTTTCCGGCAGGCGCAAGATCGAAGTTCCGGAAAAGCGCAGACCGGGCAACGGTCATATGCTGAAGGTGTTCGGCGCAAGAGAACACAACCTCAAAAATATCGACGTGTCCTTCCCGCTCGGCACATTTCTATGTGTCACGGGCGTGTCGGGAAGCGGTAAGAGCAGTCTGGTCAACGGGATCGTCTACAAGGCGCTCGCCCGAGGACTCAACCGCGCCTACGCTTATCCCGGCGCACACGACCGGATCGAGGGTATGGAGCATCTTGACAAGGTGATCGCCATCGACCAAAGCCCGATCGGACGCACCCCGCGCTCCAATCCCGCCACCTATACCGGCCTGTTCGGCGACATCCGCGAGTTGTTCGCGCAGACCAAGGACGCCAAGGCGCGTGGCTACAAGGCAAATCGGTTTTCATTCAACCTCAAGGGCGGGCGATGCGAACTGTGCGAGGGCGACGGGGTCAAGAAGATCGAGATGCACTTTTTGCCCGACGTTTACGTCACCTGCGACGCCTGCAAGGGCAGACGCTATAATCAGGACACGCTGGCGGTCAAGTACAAGGGCAAGAGCATTTTCGACGTGCTGGACATGACCGTGGACGAGGCCATCGACTTTTTCGACGCTGTGCCCAAGATCCGCAGACGTTTGGAAACCATCCGCGACGTAGGACTCGGGTATATCAAGGTGGGGCAGTCCTCCACTACCCTCTCGGGCGGCGAGGCTCAGCGGGTCAAACTGGCGGCGGAACTTTCCCGGCGGAGCACCGGCAAGACCGTGTATTTGCTGGACGAGCCGACCACCGGCCTGCACGCCGAGGACGTGCGCAAACTGATCGAGGTCATTCAGCGCTTGGTGGACGCGGGCAACACCGTCATCGTCATCGAGCACAACCTGGAACTGATCAAAACAGCCGATTATATCATCGACTTAGGACCGGAGGGCGGCGAAAACGGCGGGACGGTCATCGCCTGTGGCACACCCGAAGAGATCGCCGAATGCGAGCGCTCCTACACCGGACGCTTTTTGAAAAAAGCGCTGGAGTGGAGCAAAAATTGACAGCAAAAAAGCACGATTTCCCGTGCTTTTTTGCTGTCAAAATCAACTTCTATGCCAGTTCCAACCGCTCGATTTCGGAAAGCCACGTGCGGTAGGGAGTCATATCCTGCGGAAGCGTATCCAGCTTGAGGCGTTCCGCGCTGAAGAGGTATGCCTCCTGCCGCTGATAGACCGGGATCTCAACGCCCCAGTCGAGAATAATATTCAGGCTGTCCATATACAAAGTCCGACGGTATGTGATATTATCCCTGGTGCGGGCGTCCATGATCTGCCGGTCCAAAGCGGTGTCTGCAATATAGAAATAATTGCGTTTTGTGCCGGTTTCGCCGGTCGGGTAATTTTCAGAATAGTAAACCGGGTAGAGATCGGGGTCGAGGGTACCGCTCCATGCCGCCGCCCAAATCTCCGCAGAGCCGGAATTGAGTGCGTTCCAAAGTTGATTTGTATCGGCCGGATCTTGTATTTCAAGGGTGATCCCGAGCGATTCAAGGGCTTCTGCCGCCGCCTGTGCAATGCCGTAAACCGGATGATCCCCCTTGCCCTCTCCGGGGATAATAATGGTATAGGAGAGTTTTGCGCCCTCGGGGGCATCGGTGAAAATCTCCTGTGTGCTGTCCCAAGTATAGCCGGCCGAGATCAGATACTCTTTTGCGGCAAAAAGAGCCGCAGTATACCGCTGTTCGGCGTTCATGGCGTCATCATAGATCGGCTGTCCGTTCGCATCATAGGTATAGGCCGCAGTATAGCCCTCGTCGCCGGGCGCGGGCGCGGCCCATGAAATGGCCGAGATCGGATACTCGATCACCTCCGCCAGATCCCCGTAATACTCCCGCACCTTTTGCTCGCGGTAAACGGCAAACAGAGTGGCAAACGCCTTGCGCAGATTTTTGGAAGCGTCGCTCTGCGCCTGGCCGCCCACACTCACGTTCTTTGCGTTGATCCCGATATATCCGTATCCATTGAAATCCACAGGTCGATAAGCGATCACAGAGCCGTCCAGTTCTCCTCTGTTTTTCTCTCTCACCTGATCTAACATAGCGTTTGTAAGGGAAGGCGCACAGATATCAAACACGCCGTTTGCGATGTTGTCCACGGCATGCACGTCCCCTGACGTCTGCAAAAAGGACACCTTGGCGATTTTCGGCGCGCCTTTGTAGTAGTATTCGTTTGCCTCAAAGTTAAGCGTCATGCCGTCATAGGAAACAAAGCGGTATGGCCCTGCGCCGAGAGGAGCGGCGGTCACACTCTTGACATGGGTAAGATCCCCTTTGTGAAAGCCAAAATTTCCCTGCGCCTCGTCGTACAGTTCTTCCTGTCCGTAATAGTGCATGGGTGCGACGCCAATGGCCAGCGTGTAGACAGCTCCCGCGTCAAAGGCGGACATGGTAACGGTCAGCGTGTCATCCGACACCTTCTCAATACCGGAAATGGTCGGTGCGCTTTGGTCTGTGACAACGCCGATGCCGTAGGCGGGATCCTTTTCACACACAAGCCGCTTGGTATGATCGAACAGCGACGTGCCCGCAGACTCTTTGGAAGAAAATTCAGCATATTGTTCTTTATATTGCTGGCACAGGATATCAAAAAAGTCCTCGGCAGTATAGGTCTTGCCGGCAATCAACTGATCCCCGTAGCCCCATGCCTCGATGGCGCCCTCCACATCTTCGGCGTGTCCGTCCGCAATGCAGTAATCAATAATCTCCTGTACAAAGGCAATGCCCGCCTCGTCCTTCAGAGTCTGCCAGTAGAGGGTCTGCTGTTCCTCGCTCCAAAGGGAGAAATCGTCGTTTTGCTCGCCTGCTGCGGCAATCAGATCGGCAAGCGTGCTCATACCCTGCCGATATTCCTCCATGCCCACGATGGGCAGAGAGGAAAAGGCGCTCGCACCGTCATAGGTAGGGTCTGCAAGCACATACATGGAAAAGAGAACGTCCTTCACCCCCAGCGGCCGGCCGTCCGAAAAACAGACGTCCGGGCGCAGACGCAGGGTGTATACCACCGTTCCGTCCTCTTTTGTTTCGATCTCGCAATCAGCGATCCCCTGATAGGTATACTCCGTGCCGTGATAGGCCACAGTGTCGCCCTGTGCGCCGTGCATGACAATACTTCCGCCCCGGTCGTTTTCCAGAAGTGAAACGCCAACCATATCGCACACGCTCTCGTCCGCGTCTGTGCGAGCATAAAAGGGGCTGAACTGTCCGGAAAAGACAGCGCTTCCTACCAAAAGCGTATCACGCGCCTCGGTTTGTTCTACCGGTTGCTCGGTCTTTTGGCATGCGGCCAAAGAAATCACAAGCAAAACACAAAGCACAAGGGCAAGTCCTCTTTTTGTTCCCATCTTCATATCTCCTTATTATCCTGTGTCGTCCAATTTACTATACTACACGCAGAGTGCGCTGTCAAGCATTTTTTGTCAGTTTTGCACGCCGTGGTGGGCGGTGGGAGAGGCCGCCGAAAGAGGGGCAAGGGTATAGCCGTTTTCAAGGCACCAGTCGAGAATGCGCGGTATGGCCTCGATGGTGGCCGGTTTAATGTCATGCATGAGCACGACCGACGCCTGTTTGCCTGCGATCCCCTGGGTCACATTGCGGAAGATCTCGTCCGGATCGGTCGTAGAGGTATCGCCCGAACTGACGTTCCAGTCAAAATAACTGTATCCCTGTTCCTCCACCATACCCACCAGGCGACTCATAATGCCCTCGCAATAGTTCTTGCTCACGGTATTGGAACTGCCGCCCGGAAAGCGAATGACGTCGGTGTAGGATCCGGTCTGCTCCTTTACGATCTCCTCCATTGCGCCCAGATCTGCAAAGTAGTCGGAGACAGAGGAGTAAATGGCAAAATCATGGGTGAGCGTATGCACACCGATGGTATGCCCGCGCGAAAATGCGTCGCCGATCAGATCAAGATATCCGGTAAACTGTCCTGTGACAAAGAAGGTCGCCTTGGCCTCGTATTCGTCTAAAAGATCCAACAGTCTCGCGGTATAAGAGCCCGGTCCGTCGTCAAAGGTCAGATAGACCACCGCACCGTTTGCAGGGACGGTAGAGGTGGAAACGGTCAGATGCGGGTATACGGTCACGGTCCGCTCGGCCTGTGTGCTGTTTCCGGCGGCGTCGGTCACCGTATAGGTGAGTAAATACGTCCCTGTCAGGTCAGGGGTGACCTCGCCCTCCACGCGCACCTGCGCGCTTATATCTCCGTCCGCCTGATCGAGGGCAGTATATCCCGGCTCGCTCCATTCTTCGCCCTGCCGCACAAAACACTCGACCTCGCCGAGCAGGGTCAGCACGGGCGGCTCGGTATCCGGGATCATATGGATTGTCACTCGATGCTCGACCGTGTTTCCGGAAGAATCGGACACACGCAGGATGAGCACGTCCCCCTCCCGCTCTGATTGCACCTGCCCGGTCAGATCGCCGTCATATTCGTCGATGGCGGTATATTCGATCTGCGGCTGTTTGCCCTCGTAAACCGTAATCTCGTCCGGGCAGTCGAGGGTGGGCGGGGTGGTGTCCACCACTCTGACCTTTCGGATGGCGCTCAGGGTAAAATCCTTATACCTGCTGGTATATTCTACGGTATATGTACCCAACTTGGAAAGATCCAGATCGTCGCGTTCGGACACGTCCACCGGCTGAAAGCCGAACAGGCGTCCGCCGTAATAGGCGTTTGCGCCATCGTCCTGATATTCGGAAAAGACTTCCACTACACAGGCCTCGGCCCCATTGAGTTCCAGCGACAGGCGGGGGCTGAGCCATTTTTGGTAGGCAAACACGCCCACCGCAAGCAAAACGCACAGGGCAGGTATGCTGATCATTAAAATTCTTTTTTTCATTTTTTGTCCTTTCGACAGTTGTTTTCTCCTTAATATTATATAAAAAAATCTTCTTTTCGACAATAGTCTTTCAGAAGATTTTTTATATTTTTTATTCTGTCAGCGCCCGCATGATCTCCGCCACCATCTGCTCGGCGCTCTGCCCCTGCCAGTCGACCGTGCGGTCGGCATACCGCTCGTAATAGGGCTTCCGTTCCTCCCACAGAGCGCGCAGGTCCTGTCCGGGAGAAACCACCAGACCGCGGGTGTTGAAATCGGACACCCTTCGGGCGATCTCCTCATACGAAACGCGGATATACAGCACCATGCCGATCGATCTTAAATGTTCCATGGCCTCGGGGCAGTAGATAACGCTGCCGCCGGTAGCAATCACAGTGTGATCGCAGTCAATAGAAACATTGACCCGGTTTTCCAGAGCGCGAAATCCGTCCATTCCCCGACTGTCGATAATCGCCTGCAAAGTCTGTCCGCCTGCGCTGCGCTGAATGAGCAGGTCGGAATCAATAAAATCATAGGCAAGGCTTTTGGCTAAGATTACACCCAAAGTGCTCTTGCCGCACCCCGGCATTCCGATCAGGATCAGATTCATGAGAGCAAGATCCTGTCGTCCTCAAGAGTTTCCCGCTTGTTTTCCTTATATTTGGCAAGCAGGTCCTCCACGCTCATACGCGCACGATCCTCGCCCCCGGTCTCGAACATGATCGATCCTGAATCCATCATGACCGTGCGGGTGCCGGTGGTCAGCGCCTGAGAGATATTATGGGTGATCATGAGTGTGGGAATACTGTTCTCGGCCACCACCTGCTTTGTAATCTCCATGATCTTTTGCGCGGTGGCGGGGTCGAGGGCGGCCGTATGCTCGTCAAGCAGCAAGAGGCGCGGGGTAACCATGGTACACATGAGCAGAGTCACCACCTGCCGCTGTCCGCCGGACAGCAAACCCACCCTGGTTTTCATGCGATCCTCAAGACCCATATCAAAGCGAGCGGCGTACTCGCGGAAAAGCGCGCGGTTTTTTGTATTGAGAGCAGGCGCAAAGGGGTTGACCCGGGAGCGTGTATAGGCAAGGGCCAGATTTTCCTCGATGGTCATATCCGGCGCCGTGCCGCGCATGGGATCCTGAAACACACGGCCGATCTTGCGGGCACGGCGATGCTCTTTTTCATAGGTAATGTCCTTACCGTCCAGAACGACACTGCCGCTGTCCGGGAAAAAAGTGCCGCAGATGGCGTTGAACAGGGTGGATTTCCCCGCTCCATTGGAGCCGATGACGGTAATAAAATCGTCGTCTTTTACGGTTAAGGAAAGGTTTTGCAGGGCGACCTTTTGATTGACCGTGCCGGGGGCAAAGGTCTTGCAGATCCCGTTAATTTCCAGCATGATCTTTGCCTCCTTTTTTCCGTATAAACGACTCTCTTATGGCAGGGGCCGCCAGCACCAGCGCCATGACGGTGGCAAGGGTGATGGATTTCATATCCGAACTGTTTGCCCCGAAGATCTGATAGCGCACCACGACAGCGACCAACAACTGATAGATCAGCGCCCCGAATACCGAGGCGATAAGCCCGCGCAGAATTCCGCCCCCCCGGATAATCGCACAGCCGAGAATGACTGCGGCAAGACCGCGGATCAACGTACCGTTGTTCAGATTCAGATCGGTATAACCGCTGAGTTGGGCGCACATGGTACCGGACAAGGCCACCAAAGCGTTGGAAATACACAGGCCAAGGATCTTGGTACGGTCTACGTTGATGCTGAAAGCCCGCACCATATCCGCGTTGTTTCCGGTGGCACGGATGGCAAGGCCGGTATTGGTACTGAAAAACAAAACCAGCAAGAGCAGAATGATCGCGACAAAAGCAAGCAGGATCGCGCTTTTTACGTAAACGGCGCTCATCGAGGAAGAGGACAATCCGAGTTTATCAAGCGCCATGCGGAAGATGGCCGATTTGCCGAAAGGAAGATTGGTGTTTTTGAGACCCTTCAAGCGCTCGGTAGCCACATGGATCAGCAATAGATTGACGCTGTACAGCATATTCATGGTGATAATGCCGGCAAGCACAGGATGCACGCGCAGTTTGGTCTGCAAAAAGCCTGTGATAAAGCCCGCGCAAGCGCCGGAAAGGAGGGCTATCGGTATGGAAACGAACGGATGGACGCTCACCCCGACAATCCCGCCGAAAATGGCGCCGACGCCGAAACTGCCCTCGGTAGTCAGATCCGGTATGTTCAGCACACGCAGGCTGATAAAAATGCCCATGGCGAGAATGGCGTACACCAGTCCCATCGGAAGTTCTCCGATAAAATAATTCATGTTTTATCCCCCGAACAACACGGCAAAGGGAGTTATCCCTTTGCCGTTCCGTTCCTTTCAGTCGATATAGTCGGCCGTAACCTCTGCCGGTACCTCAATGGACAGCGCGTCCTTTGCGGTATTGTTGATGGTGACCGTGCAGTAGTCAGCGTCGCACACGATGACCGGCTGGTCGGCAATCGCCGTGCCCTTCTTGTAGTCTGCGTACATTTTTGCGGTCAATTTGCCGATGTCGACGTCGTTGATGGCCACGGTGGCAAGGCAACCGGAGGCAACCATCGCCATGGACGCGCCGTACGTGCCGATCCCGTTCTCATTGCAGATCTCGGCGAGCTTGGTCACGCCTGCCTGCACCACGGAATCGTTGGGAATAAAGACGATGTCGCAGTCCGCGTCTACGATGGCGTTTGCGGCAGTCTCCACGTCTGCGGAGGTTTCAGCGGTCACTTCAACCACTTGGATATCCGAATCCACGCCACTGTTTTTGAGGTAGTCGCCCTCCAGATATTCCTTTGCCATAGCGGCGGTGTTGGTAGCATTGGGCTCCTTGCCGGAAGTGATGATACCCACCTTGCCGTAGCCGGGGGTCAGTTGATCTGCAAGGGCGAAGATATCCTGGATCGGGATGGCATTTGAGGTTCCGGTGACGTTGGCGGCATGGTTGGTCAGATCCTCCACTACGCCCGATTCCACGGGTGCGGACACGGCGCAGAAGAAGCAGGGAGTTTCGCTCTCAAGGGAGATAACCTGCATGGTAGGCGGGGTTGCGACGCAGAAGATGGCGTCGTATGAGCCGTCGTTCATACTGGAGGCGATGGATGCAAGCGTGCCGGTATCGCCGCCCGCGCATTGATAGTCGATCTTTGCGGTTTCGCCGTCAACATATCCTGCGTCCTTCAGTCCCTCGATAATACCGTCTTTCATGTCGGTGAACGCGGTATTCTCGATCATCGAGATGATACCGATCTTGACCGTGTCGTTCGACCCGTTTGCGTCCTGTTTTGCGCATGCGCTCATAACGGTTACGCCCATCATCAGGGCAAGCATAAGTGCGATAAGTTTTTTCATTGTTTTTTGTTCCTTTCTGAACTGTCTAATTTTGCAAATGCCGTTTCCAGCATTCGTTCCGTGATTTGGTAGGGGCCGTGCTCAATGTCTTTCATTTCCAGCACGCGCCCGGATAGCTCCGCACGCATTTCCGGCGTGAGATCAAAAGCGTCGAGGTTGGTGGGCAGGTCACACCATCGGTTGAAGTTGTATAACCGCTCAAACGCATCGCTTTGGTCGACCAAAGCCAATACCAAGCACCCAAAAGCGACTACCTCGCCGTGCAGATGCTCTGCCTCAACGTGGGGATAGGCGGTCATGGCATAATAGACCGCGTGGGCAAGCCCGGTATTGTAATCGATCACCCGATCGTGGCACAAGAGGATAGACGCTTTGCCCACAGTGACGATCACAGCCTTTACCGTTTCCGCAAAATCCTCTTCGACCCGTCCCGTACGGTTGGCGGCCAGTGCCCGGACGCCCGAGTCAAGAATGGTTTCGTATGCGTCTTTTGCATAGCGCACACCCGCCTCGATATAGTCCGGCACCGCCTCGCCGCGGGAGGACATCTCGCTCTCGAGATACTTGGCGATGCTGTCTCCCATGCCGGCCCAAAGATACCGAACCGGGGCGGAAACGAGAATCGACGGACAAATAAAAATATGCGCGGGAGGATGCTCGAAGAAAAACGGCTCGCGGAATCTTCCGTCCGGGTGATACATGATCGACACGCTTGTGGCGGCGGCGCAGGTGGAAGCGATGGTCGGGAAAGTGAACACCGGCTTGCCGGTTTTGACCGCCAGACATTTGGCCGTGTCCAAGGCCTTGCCCCCGCCGACCGCAAAGATCATATCGGCCTCTGCGCTCTCGGGGCGGGCGATCAGTGCGTCTACGTTTTCGTAAGTGGCCTCGCCGCCGTAGTAGAGCGTACCGGTAATGGTAAGCGAACACCGACGGATGGCCGCCTCTGCCGCCGCCAGCGCCTTGTGCCCGCCGATGATCACGGCACGCTTTCCGTAGGAGGCGCACACCCGGTCGATCTGGTCATATGCCGCCTCGCCGACCGTATAAGTCGGAAAATGATCTTCAAACGATTGCATTTTTCTCTCCTGTTCTATTTTGCGCAAACAAACGATCATTCAATCGCCCGGATGGATGGGCAAGAGAATCTTTGTCGGGAAAAGGCGTGACGTCGCAGGCATCTTTTACGGATTTCCGGCGGAAATGATCCGCCTATTCGCCATGGCAATAAAAAAATCCCCTTGAGTATCACTCAAAGGGCAGACAAGTCCGCGGTACCACCTTTATTACCCCTTGCGGGGCATCTCTTACGAAGTGCTGACACACCTCTGCCTTTAACGCAGGCCTACGGTCCGGATACTCGGCGAAAGCCTTTCCCCTTTCCCTCGGCGAACCATTCTGCCGTACCACTGCCGCGGAACTTCCACCACCGTCCGCTCTCTGTAGGTGTATCTTACGGTTTTACTTTCGCCTCATCGGTTTGATCGATTTTCTCCATTATAGCAACACGCACCGGATTTGTCAAGTCCTTTTTGAAAATTTTCTTGATTTAATTCATTGTATTATGGAATGCGAAAGGTAATCGCCCCACAGCGGGCGCGCCGATCGCATTATTTTTTATGCAAACGGGAGGCTTTGCTTATGAAAAAAGCGGGAAGCAAAGAAACAAATTTCGAGAAGATCACGGCGACGCCGCAAGCGCTGGGCGAATTTCTCCGCGGACTTCCTATTTTGGAAGGCCCGTGGGACAAAGAGTTTCAAAAGCGCTTCTGCCGAAACTGCCGAGCGAGCGGGTTGGAAAGTTGCGAAGACGGTTGCCCGGACGCAAACAAAAGAAACAATCCGGAATGGTGGCTTTCACTTGAAGCAAAGGAGGAAACAAAATGAAAAAGTATAGGTATCTTTCGTATGACGCGCGAAAGATTATCGAAAAGAAGTACAAAAAGGGCGAAAGGCCGGAAGACATTGCGAAGGCTGTCGGTGCTAACACCGCAACAATCTATAACGAATTACGGCGCGGATACACGGGGCAGGAAGACGAAAACTTCCGTCCCGGATATAGTGCGGAAATCGGGCAACGTGTTTTACAAGAGCGATTCAAAGCGCGCGGGAAACGGGGCGGCAAAAGCGGAAAAAAGTGTGAAGCACCGGAAGGCGGTAAAGCGTAATGGCACAAATGGAAAGTACAATCACCGTTAAAACATCAGAATACAGACCGTGCTTCGTAAAGGATCGACGCGCATTATTTCACAGATGGGAAGACAATTCCGAAATATATGCGCCGTCGCTTATGGTCGGGGGTCACGATGGTGGCGTGGTGAAATATACGCTTGCTATTATCGAATACGAGGACGGACACGTCGAGCGGGTAAAGCCGGAAGACGTGAGATTTGCGGACAATCTTATAAAACAATACGCATTTCCCGAACATAAAGAAACGGAACAGAAGGGGCAAAAACAAGAAAAAGAAAAGCGGGGCGTCGTAACAGAAGAAATTCAATGCCCGTTTTGCGGCGGAGAAAACAAAAACGCCGTTGTTTGGTTTATCGAACACACAAAGGAATACTTCGTTTGTTGCCCGATATGCGAAATAGAAACGACGGATACATTCAAAGCAAAAAACGCCGCGATCAAAGCATTTAGGAGCGGAGAAAACGAAAAACTGTACAAAGGCGGTGGCGGAGAATGACGGTTGACATATTCAACGCTTCCAGCCGGTACGATCTTATTCTTGCCGATCCGCCGTGGAAGCAAAGCAAGGGCGGAAAGAAATCCGTACGGGAAAATTCTTCGGGCAAGCCGCTTGATTATGGGACTTGTACGCTTGACGAAATCGAAAGGCATTTGAAAGCGGCAACGGAATTGACAGATGACAACGCGATTTTGTTTTTGTGGACGATCGACAAATATTTGTTTTCGGCACAAGAGATCGCGGAGCGGCTGGGATACAAACTACACGCCCGCATGATATGGAACAAAGTTACGGGCATTCCCGCGGCGTTCACGGTGCGGTACGGTCACGAATACCTTCTATATATGTATAAAGGGAAATTGCGTCCGGTCGCGCTGGCAGAGCGCGGGAAAATACATACAGTATTCACGGAGAGGGTCAAGCGGCACAGCCAAAAGCCGGAAATATCTTTTGAAATCATAGAACGGCTTTATCCGGCAGAAAAAAAGATAGAACTTTATGCCCGCCGCGAGCGGGCGGGCTGGGACTGCCGGGGGAACGAAGTATGAACAACGCATTATTAAGTAGCAAAAATATGAATTGGTGTACGCCGCAAGATTTCTTCGACAGGCTGAACGACGAATTTTTATTTACGCTTGACGCAGCGGCAATGGCAAAATCGGCAAAATGCAAACAGTATTTCACGCCGGAAACAGACGGATTAAAACAATCGTGGAATCGCGGGGGGCTGTTTTCTGCAATCCACCGTACGGCCGAGCGCTGGGCGCGTGGGTCGAAAAGGCATACAACGAATCAAAAACCGGGACAACGATCGTTCTGCTTATTCCGGCCCGAACGGATACATCATACTTTCACGATTTTATATACGGGAAAGCAGAAATACGCTTTATCCGCGGTCGCCTAAAATTCACAGACGAAGACGGGAAAGAACAAACAGACGCAAACGGACGCAGTATGCCCGCGCCGTTTCCGTCAATGGTTGTTGTATATAACGGAAGGAAGCAGACAAATGAACAATGAAGAATTAAAAGAAGCCCTTGTTTCGCGGCGGCCGGTGATCGTTCGCGCTGCAATGTACGGCGAAATAGAATACGCTTTTGTGTCGGGGATCATATACAGAGCGACGCCGGGAGGAAAAGTATTTGTTCAAGCGGAAGTGACAGACAAATGTCTGCATTCGGTATCTATCACAGACCCGAAATCAATACATTTCAAGGAGGAATAAAAAATGAGAGATCAGAAAAAAGCGGGAATCCACAAAAAGCGCCGCTTCACAGAGCGGCAAAAAGCCTTGTTTATTTCGTGGGCGTGCCTGTTTATCATTGGCGCGGTGATCGGCGGGACAATTACCGCATTCGTGGCAGCAGGACAAGCCCAAAAGAGCGGGCAAGAAGCAAGCACAACGGAGCAAGAAACGCTTCCACCGTACGGCACGCGCGACGGCCGCGTCTTCAATGGCGGGGAAATATCTATGGACTGGGGCGGAGATTACGAAGACGAATTTGTTCCGATCGCCTGCCCTCTCTCCGAAGACGTGCAAGAATTTACGTTCTATCTTTGCAAGGGGTATTATATCGACTTCCTGTTTGCAATGGCAGTTATGTTCCGCGAAAGCAGTTTCAACGTATCCGCAACAAGCGCGGACGGCCGCGATCACGGCCTATTCCAAATACGCGACGTAAACAACGAATGGCTGAAGGAACAGATCGGCGTAACGGATATGAACGACCCGTATCAAAATATCCGGGCGGGGCTTTACATATTGCGAAGACTGTTTGAAAAGTACGACGATCCCGCGCGTGTGCTTATGGCCTACAATATGGGCGAATACGGCGCTTCTACATTATGGGAACAAGGCGTGCAAGAAACTTCGTTCACGCGCAGGGTTCTTGAAACCGCCGAGGAATACAAAGCAGAGATCGAGGAAAACAAAAAATAAAGGCTTCCCGCGTGCTTTCGGGAAGCCCCTGCAAAACAGCTTTTCGCCGCCCTGCTCTGAACGTTTATATTATAGCACGTCGGCGGCGAAAAGTCAATAGAATAGCGGGCTTTTTCGCCCGCAAGCGGCCTTGTATTGTATAGTATTTTATCGACGAAGGCCGGAGAATTTGAAAAGGAAATAGAGAGGTCGCCGCAATGGAAGAAAAAAATAATTATTTATCTTTTC
>CANQPT010000037.1 GCA_947625805.1 uncultured Clostridia bacterium | reverse complement strand
TTTTTGTGGTTCTTCTTACAAATTACAACAAAGCGACTCTGTGTGTTTGATCACAAAGTCGCTTTGTCTTCAGGCTGTATCCTGCTCACGCAGGATGTTCCAATGGTACAACTAATTCTATCACAAATTGATTGCAATGTAAATAATGTTTTTATTCTCGCGGAAAATTTCGTTAAATCAAATAAAAAACATTTCAATTTTTGTGTATAATGAACAAATTCAAAAAGAGCAACACGGTGCGCTACTGCCCAAGGAGTAGCCTCTATGCGTCTTGCCTTCCCCTGGAATGGGAAAGCAAGAGCGCGAGGACAAGAGAAAAACCGAACGCGGTCAAGTTCAAGGGGGTCTTTGATTTTTCGGGGCCTGTTTTGGTAAAATCGTAAATTTGCACAAATCAAAGAATGAGTTTTGGGGCAAATTTCCCTCGAAGTTTGCTGCGCCGACACCTTCCCATCAAGGAAAGGCAGGGGGGTGTCCGGCGGCCATTTTTCAGATTTTTCTTGAAAACCGATAAAATATATGGTATTATAGAATAAAAGCCAAGAGGTAACAGAGATGAAAATATCAACCAAAGGCAGATACGCGCTGCGTATGCTGTTGGATCTTGCCGAGCACCGCGGCGAGGGTTTTATTGCACTCAAAGATATTGCGGCCCGTCAAAATATATCCAAAAAATATCTGGATCAGATCGTCCCCGCCTTTCACGGCGGCAATTTTCTGCTGACCAACCGGGGCTTTCGGGGCGGGTATCAACTTGCGCGGGATCCGGGGCAGTATACGGTGGGAGAGATCCTGCGCCTGACCGAGGGCAGTCTTGCTCCGGTGGCCTGTCTTGAACACGACCCTGTGCTGTGTGAGCGGAGCGGGGACTGCATGACGCTGCCGGTATGGAAAGGACTTGAGCGCGTGATCAACGAGTATTTAGACGGCATCACCCTGCAGGATATTCTCGACCGGCAGAAGGAACGTGCGGACATATAACCCAAACAGGGGCTTTCAGCGTTTCCGCCGAAAGCCCCTGTTTTTATTTTTGCTTGCCTTTGAAGAGCAGGGCCATGGTAAGGGCCATTACAAGCGACATGGTGATTCCGCCGGACGTGGCGGAAAGGCCTCCTGTGAGAATGCCGATCGGGCCGCGTTCGCCCACAGCCTTTTCCACCCCTCGCGCGATGGAATATCCAAAGCCGGTCAGCGGCGTAGTGGCGCCGCACCCTGCCAGATCCACCAGCGGCTGATACACGCCGATGGCAGTCAACAGCACGCCCAAGCAGACGTACGCCGTCAAAATACGTGCCGGTGTGAGCGCGGTTTTGTCAATAAAGATCTGAGCGATCACGCAGAGTGCTCCGCCGACGACAAACGCCCAGAGAAAATTCATAAGCATTACTCTGCCTCCCTTTCCAAATGGACGAGATGTCCGATGCCGGGAATGCTCTGCCCCTGCTGAACCGACGCGGGACTCATCAACGCCCCCGTTCCGACGAGCAGCGCATGACGGAGGCTTCCCGTTTGCAGTTCGGGCAGAATATAGGTGGCAAGCACGCTTGCCGAACAGCCACAGCCCGATCCGCCCGCGTGCATATCCTGTTGCTCCCGGTTGAAGATCATCAGGCCGCAGTCGTCGTATTTGGTATTGTGGTCAAAGCCATGCTCGCCCATAAAATCCCGCACGATTTTAGCGCCTTCGTATCCAAGGTCGCCGGTGGCAATCAGGTCAAAATCCTGCGGTTTATAGCGCGACTCGGAAAAATACCGGGTCAGCGTGTCTATCGCGGCGGGCGCCATGGCCGCACCCATGTTGTTGAGATCCGTAATGCCCTTGTCGCAGGTGCGGCCGGGCAGCACCTCGCTTACCCGTACGCCTGATCCGGCATTTTCCAAAACGAACGCACCCGCGCCGGTCACCGTCCACTGGGCGGTAGGCGCCCGCTGGCCGCCGTATTCCACCGGGAATCGGAACTGCCGCTCGGAGGAATAATAATGAGAAGAACTGACTGCGGCGGTGCGCTCAAACTGCCCGCTTTCCAGCAAAAGAGATGCTAAGATCAGTCCCTCGGCGGCTGTGGAGCAGGCTCCGTAAAGCCCGAAAAACGGAATATCAAACCCGAGCAGTCCGTAAGCCGAACTGGTACACTGATTCATCAGGTCCCCTGCAAACAGCGCGTCAATGTCGTGTGGATCATATCCCTTTTTGCGCAGAGCCAAAGTCAACGCCTGCTTTTGCATTTGCGCCTCTGATTTTTCCCAAGTATCTTCGCCGAATCGGTCGGTCGGATCGGTCAGGTCAAACCTCCCGCCCAGCGGCCCCTCGCCTTCTTTTTTGCCTCCGAGAGCCGCCCATGCGGTGACGTGCACCGGCGTTTTCAATGAAATAATTCCCTTTTGCATTTCAACCTCCGCGTACCGTTTGACAGATGAAATAAATGATCCCGTAGAGCACGCCGCTGGCCGTTCCGTACAGAATAACGGGGCCGGCGATGGTAAAGACTTTTGCGCCCAAGCCCAGCACCCAGCCCTCGGCCCGTGAGTCGATGGCCTCGGAAACCACCGCGTTTGCAAAGCCGCTGATGGGTACCAGCGTGCCCGCGCCCGCGTGCTTTGCGATTTTATCAAAGATCCCGACGCCGGTTAAGATTGCCGTGATAAAAATGATGGTGCACGGGACTAAGATCCTGACCTCTTCTTCGCCCACACCCAGTTTTTTATAAAGGAAGAAAAATCCCTGTGCGACGGCGCAGATCAGTCCGCCGATCAGAAAGGCCTTGATGCAGTCCTTTAAGACGGGGGATTTTCGCGCCCGTTGTTTTGCGTATTTTTTGTATTCTTCTTTTGATAGATTCATTCCCAACACCTCAGTGTCAGTATTCCCGCAAAGGCGGACAAATACGAATGGAAAATTTTTTGCAAAAAATTTGCGGGAGGATAGTTATCCTCCCGCGATTGTGCTTTGAAGTATGAAATTCAATCCAATGCGTTCAGCATATCCACCCGGCGGGCGTGACGGCCGCCCTCGTACCCAGTGGTAAGAAAGAGTTCCACCATATCCAGCGCCGGACCCGTGCCCACGACTCTGCCGCCCATGCAGAGCACGTTTGCATCGTTGTGCATACGGGTCAGGCGAGCGCTGTAGGTGTCCGAACAGCACGCGGCACGAATGCCCTTGTGCTTGTTGGCGGCAATGCTCATGCCAATGCCGGTACCGCAGCACAAAATCCCGCGCTCACACTCGCCCGACTGGATTTTCTCACACAACTTGTGTGCATAGTCCGGATAGTCCACCGACGTGGTGGAGTAAGTGCCCACGTCCACAAACCGGATCTCCCGTTCGATTAGATATGCCTTGATCTGCTCTTTGAGTTCGAATCCTCCGTGGTCGCTTCCGATCGCAACAATCATCTTACTCATGTTCCCGTTCCTTTCTTTCCCGTTCCGCCTGTGACGGACGCAAATATTCCGGCCGCAGCGCCTGTGCGCTGAAGTCCCCGCCCTGCTGCCGGCGTGCAAGGGCGGCGTATGCCACCGCATAACCGTTCGGCCGGCGCAGCGGTTCTGGGGTGTGCGCATCGGGCAGCAAAGCGCTTATCGCCGTATAGGCGTCACCTACCGGATAGACCCGCTTGCCTGCAAGGTCCGCCCTCAGCGCCTCCAGCGAGATCAGCCGGTCGGCACACAGCCGTTTTCCGCCCTCAAACAGGGCGTTGTATACGTTTCCTCTGCGGGCGTCGATCACCGGACAGACGACGCCCGGCAAATCCCGGAGGGCATAGGCGCGGGCGGCAAGGCTGGATACGCCCACGCAGGGTTTTCCTGCGGCCAGCGCCAGACCCTTGACCAGCGAAACCGCGATGCGCACGCCGGTAAACGATCCCGGTCCCACCGCACAGGCGAACAGATCCACGTGGCCGATGCCAAGACCCGCTTGCGAAAGCACTTGCTCTGCAAGCGGAAGCATGGTTTCACTGTGGGTGCACGCCCCCCGGGTGCAGGCCTCATACAGAGGACGGTCACCGTTGGTCAGCGCTACCGTGCCCACGGCACACGAGCCGTCAAAAGCTAAAACAATCATTCCAATTTCTCTATTCGTATTCTGCGGCGACTGTCACCCTCTTTGGTGATGGTGATCTCGTACCGCGCGGGCGGAATCAAATCGCCCAAACGTTCGCTCCATTCCACCGCCATGATACAGTCCTCGTAATCGAAAAATCCCACCGAATAAAGATCATCTTCGCTCTCCACCCGATAAAGATCAACATGGCAGAGGGAAAGCGGGCCGCCGTACTCGTGTACCACTGCATAACTGGGACTGGACACCGCCGCCTCGGGCGCAAGTACCGAAGCAAGTCCCCGCACGAACACGGTCTTGCCTGCCCCCAAATCGCCCTTGAGGGCGAGAAATTCCCCACCGGTCAGCGTACGGGCAAAGGTCTGCGCGCAGGCGGCAGTCTCTTGCTCGCAGGAGGAAAGGACGTCGAGTACGGTCATCAGAACAGTCCCGTGATATTGCCCTGAGCGTCCACGTCAATGCGGTGGGCGGCCGGCTCTTTCGGAAGGCCGGGCATGGTCATGATATCTCCGGTCAGCACTACGATAAAGCGCGCGCCTGCCGATAGGCGTACCTCCCGCACGTTGAGCGTAAAGCCCTCGGGCCGGCCTAAGGCCGTCGGATCGTCCGACAGAGAATACTGGGTCTTGGCCACGCAAATGGGATAGGTTGCATATTTTGGATCCAGCGCGCAAATCTCGGCCATCTGTTTGCGTGCCGCGGCGCAGATTGAAACGTCGGCCGCACCGTAGATCTTCTGTGCCACCGCGCGGATCTTATCCTCGATGGAAGTTTGGTTTTCATAGGTCAGGCGGAAATCCGCCGGCTTCTCGCAGGCGCGTACCACTGCCTCGGCAAGCGCGACGCCGCCGTCCCCGCCCCGGGCGAACACGTCCGACAGGGCGAATTCCACACCCTTCTCGCGGCAAAGGCCGCGAATCAGATCCAGTTCCGCGTCTGTGTCTGTGTCAAAGCGGTTGATCGCCACCACGACCGGCAGGCCGTAGCCCAACATATTTTCCACGTGCTTTTCCAGATTGCATAATCCTTTTGAAAGCGCCGCTGTGTTTTCTTCTTTCAGGGACGCACGAGGTTGTCCACCGTTGTATTTGAGAGCGCGGACTGTGGCCACCAGCACTACACAGTCGGGGGAAAGCCCGGTCACGCGGCATTTGATGTCCAAAAACTTTTGTGCGCCGAGATCCGCACCGAAGCCGGCCTCGGTAATGGTATAGTCTGCCAGTTTCAGAGACAGGCGCGTGGCGCGTACCGAACTGCACCCGTGCGCGATATTGGCAAACGGACCGCCGTGAATGATAGCTGGCGTGTGTTCGAGGGTCTGTACCAGATTGGGCTTGACGGCGTCTTTCAGCAGGGCCGCCATGGCGCCTGCCACTTGCAGATCCCGGCAGTAGACCGGACTTCCGTCGTAGCGATAGGCCACCAGAATTTCCTCAAGGCGCGCTTTGAGATCGGTGATGTCCTCGGCAAGGCAGAGAATGGCCATGATCTCGCTTGCCACGGTAATCTGAAAGTGATCCTCACGTGGCACGCCGTTGACCTTTCCCCCCAGACCCACGGTGATATTGCGCAAGGCCCGATCGTTCATATCCATGACCCGTGGGAACAGGATCCGACGCGGGTCGATGGAGAGCGGGTTGCCCTGCTGCAAATGGTTATCGATGGCGGCGCACAGGAGATTGTTGGCGCTGGTGATGGCGTGAAAGTCGCCGGTAAAATGCAGGTTGATATCCTCCATGGGCACTACCTGGGCATATCCGCCGCCTGCGGCGCCCCCTTTGACGCCGAACACAGGCCCGAGGGACGGCTCCCGCAGTGCGATGACCGCACGCTTGCCGATCTTCTTCATCGCCTGTCCCAAGCCGACGGTAGTGGTGGTCTTTCCCTCTCCGGCGGGGGTCGGGTTGACCGCTGTCACCAGCACCAGCTTGCCGTTTGGCCGGTCTGCCACACGGCGGACAAGGTTGTCGCTCAGTTTGGCCTTATAGCGGCCGTATAGTTCGAGTTCCTCTTCCGGAATATCCATGGAAGCGGCGATTTCGGTGATCGGTTTCATGTGTGCGCTCTGCGCGATCTCAATGTCTGACGGAAACGGCATGGTTGTTCTCTTTTCTCTTTGATTTTTTACATTTTACCACATTTTCGCACATTTGTAAATGACTTTCCTCCCCTGCCGGAAAAATTTGCGGCGCTCGAAAAAAGACCTGCCGTGCGGCAGGCCTTTTTTCAATTCTTCAAGCTAATCCAATGGTATGGACGTCTGAATCCAGTCGTAAAGGGATTGTGTCTCGCTCTGTCCGTTTTCGGTGACCGTTCTGCTTTCGGTCTTCATGTCGTACAGCGTTTCCCACTGCATACCGCGATACGAACCGGATACTTTGTACCAGATGCGCTCGGCGTCTGCCGTAATGGTCGAAATGTACGCGCCGTCGGCGTTATCAATGCGCTGATTCGCCTCTATGACGATCCCCTGCTCGTCATAGCGATAATGGGTCTCGGTCGAAACAGCGCTGAATTCTTTCCCTTGGTAACTGATCGAAACGTTGCTCTTAAAAGAATCGACCTGCCCCGCGTCGTTGTAATGCCAGGACAATTCGGCTATTTCGCTAAACCCAAGTCCGCCCTGTTCATACTCTTCATAGGCGACCCGCACTACTCTGCCCTGCTCGTCAAAGGTGAGGGTGACCGGGCTTCCGTTGGCCGTGAGAACGGCGGTCATGGCCTGCTCGTCGACTTCGATCTTTACGGCAAGGGGCTCCTCGTCCGTTTTAGTGACCGTCCAGGCGGTCGGCAGTCCATTCTCATCGTAGGTGTACGTTTCGGTGCGCGTATTCCCCTCGTCGTCGGTATAGACCTCCGAAAGGAGATTGCCGTCCCCGTCATAGGTTTCGGTGCGGGTGGCAAAGGCCTCGTACTGATCGGAATAGGTCGTGATCCGCTTGTTTTCCTGCTCCTCGGTCTTCTCGGTCACGGTCGCATAGTGCAAAAACCGGCGCAGTACGGTTGCGACCTGTCCTCTGGTAGCGGCGGTGCGCGGCGAGAAGACGTTCGAGTATGCTCCAATGCCGTTGACAATCCCCGCTTTGTAGCAGGAATAGACCGCGTCCAGCGCGTATGGGTGGATCTTAAGGTTGTCGTCAAAGATGGTCAGGTCGATCGGATCTTCGAGCGGCGTGACCGGAGTAAGTTCGGACTCGAACAAGTACACGTTCATCCATATGGGGGTACAGTCCTTGTTCGGGGTGCCCTGCGGCATGGAATAGCCCTTGTGACGCGCATAGCGCATCATGAACGTGCACATCATCTCGCGGGTGACGGGGGCGTCCGGCGAAAAACTGCTCTCGGATATCCCGGAAGATGTTGTTTGCAAGTCCCCAGCGCACCGCGTCCATGTAATAAGCACCGGGGTTCAGATCGACAAACACGTCCCCCGACACGGGTGCACTCTCGCCTGACATACGATAGAGCACGGTCACGAACATGGCGCGGGTCATGGAGGCGTCCGGTGCGAACGTATCTCCGCTCACGCCTTTCATCAATTCGTGGCGCACGCAATAGTCTACACCGGAATAGTAGTACCGACCGCTGTCAAGGTCGGAAAAATCGCTTGCTGACGGCGCATCCGCGCCCACCGCCGGGCAGAAGAGCGCTCCGCAAAAGACCATCGAAAGAAAAACACAAATCAGTTTTTTCATAAATTTGTCCTACCTTATTTTGAGTTTCTTTCATAATTTTATCACACTTCGTTCGATTTGTAAAGATAACTAATGTTTCGCCCGCCGGAAATTCCCGCCAAAAATTTCTTGACAATCTTCCCGCTTTCCTGTATAATGAAAATACGGGGCATTAGCGCAGTTGGGAGCGCATCACACTGGCAGTGTGGGGGTCAGGGGTTCAAGTCCCCTATGCTCCACCATTGGAGGAGTAAACGAACACGCACGGCTGTATGTATGCGGCACGGCCTTTGTTTTGCTCCTGCCCTTATCTGTCGTAGGGTAAAGAACGGCACACACTCCCAAAAACCTCGCGGGGCGTCACCCGCGAGGTTTTTGCTTTGCCGCGCTCCGGTCTGGGTTTCCGCCGTTCTCCGACTCGCAACACCAAGCGACAAACTTTTTTGATTTCCGTATACGCCCTATATGACAACCCATTTTTTGCAAATTTCCCGAAAACAAAGCCCGCTCCCGACATTATGAGGAGCGGGCAAGAGCTTGTTTTTTTACCGGTCTGTAATATGGAGCTCGCGTTTTAGTTCAGCTTGCAAGGCCTGGGAAAAGTTAATATTTGCTTTTTCCGCCTCATAGCAAAGCCAACTCGGGAGAGTACAATTTTTCTTAACTGCCCTCATTTCGTTTTTGCGGCGGTACTCCGCAAAGTCAACGTCAACGAGAGAAACAATAGCGCCCTCTGCTGTCAATATGCTTTTAAGCGTCCGCGGATTAGGCAAGGCTTTTCCGTCGTCCTCCATATCAATACCCATTAAACCGATCGCGTCCCGCGCCATTTCGATAGCCTCCGTCATATCGTCGCCCTCTGTATTAATATCAAAATCGGGTATATAAACGGTAAAGCCTTTTTTCTCAGGTGTTAAAACAATTAGGATATGAATTTTTCATACAGTTACCTCCATAAATTATATGTTCATGCGAGGGAGGAGCGAGGCTTATTTCCGTCCCCTCCTTTTTTATGATTGCCCTTGCAAGGTTTTCCTTTACTTCTTTGTGCCGTGGTATCGTTTCTGTTTCTATTCCGTTTGTGTATATGTCGTGCCCGCCTCCGTTTCTTTTTAAGTACCAGCCGTTTTTCTCGAGTAGCTTTACGAGGTCTGCTCTTTTCGTTTTCCTCACCTCCTCACGTTTCTTATTACACGCCTTTTATGCGTATTTGTCAACCCCTATTTGCAAATTCCCGAAAAAAATACCCCCCGGCTCCGCCCATGATATGTGCCTGCGGCAAAGCCGCAGGGCGCAACACTTCTATTGACAGGTCGAAATAATTGTGATATTATATTATCATATTAAGTAAAGACCAACCGCCGTGAGGGTCGGTTTGTCACAAACAAAACAAACCGTGATTGCCGAAAAACGGCGCCGTGAATCACGCATAACAGGAGGGCTCGTATGAAACATATCAGGTTGATTTTGTCCGTTCTCTTAGTGGTTGCTCTGCTGATCGGAAGCGTTCCGACCATCGCTTTTGCTTTGCCCGAAAGCGACGGTTTTGCGCTTACCGAGGTCGAGCCGACCATTGATCCGCGCTTGCCGGAGCTGTTTGAGCGGGAAGACGGTGCGCCCCAGACGGAATACGCGCCGGACGATATTGTGCGCGTGTCGATCATTCTGGACGACGAGTCCGCGATTGAAAAAGGTTATCCCGCTGCGACAATCGCAAGCGACAAAGCCGCGGCGAATTATCGGGACAAATTGTGTCTTGAGCAGGAAAAGGTGGTTGACAGGATCGAGCAAACGGTTTTGGACGGAGATGCGTTGGAGATTATCACCAACCTGACGCTGGTTGCCAACCTTGTCTGTGCCGACGTGAAATATTCGCAAATCGAGCAAATCGAAACCGTCGAAGGCGTGAAAGAGGTCGTGATCGAGCATATATACCAGCCTTTGGAAGAGGAACAGACCACGGCCGAAAAAATCGACGCTGTCGAAAAGGCGGCGACCGAATACACGGGCGCAGGATCGCGCATTGCGATCATCGACTCCGGTGTGAATGACAAGCACCAATCCTTTGACGCCGACGCGCTCAACTATTCGTTAAGAAAGTCCGCGCCGGACGCCGACCACAACGGCACGGTTGACGACAGAGAACTTGCGGAATATAAAGAATCCCTTCATTTTATGACCAAGGACGACGTTCTTGCCGCCGTCAACGCAAAGTGTCTCCACGTTTTGCCGGAGCATCAGAGCGAGGGGCTTTATTTAAGCGACAAGATCCCGTTTGCCTACAACTACGCCGACTTCAATTTGCGCACGCGAAATGAGGAGGCGGGCATTCACGGCTCGCACGTTTCGGGTATCGCCGCGGCAAACGCATACGTTCCCGTTCAAGGCCAAGGCACGGAAAAAACCTTTGTCAAGGCCGAGGACGCCGGCGCTATGTCCGGCACGGCGCCCGACGCGCAGATTCTGAACCTGAAAGTGATGGGCTCTGCGTTGTGCACGGATTCCGTGATCGCCACGGCCATTGAGGACGCGCTGGTTCTCGGCGCGGACGTGCTCAACCTTTCTCTGGGCACCTCTGAGGTAGGATTTTCCTGTGCCGACAGCATTTTCGGCGGCGTTTTCCGGCAACTGACCTCGCAGGGCATTCTCATCATGGGCGCGATCGGCAACGACGGCTCATGGGTGAGCGAAAACACAAAAGGAAGACCCAACAAGCTCTACTCGGACGACGTGAATTTGTCGCTTTGCACGCCTCCCTCGTCCTACGCCGACCTGATGGGCGTTGCGTGGGCGGACGGCGCGGCCGTTCCCTCGACCATAAACAAGTACAGCGCTTACGGTATTCCGAGCAGTCTGATGCTCCAGCCCGAGATCACGGCTTACGGAACGCAGGTAAACTCGGTCAACGGAAACACGGACAGCGGCTATACCGCACTCTCGGGCACGTCCATGGCGTCGCCGGACGTGGCGGGCGCGGCGGCGGTCGTCGCGCAGTATCTTCGCACAAAGCAGTTCGGGGAAAGTTCCTTCCTCAGCCGTGCGCAGGAGCAGAACGGCGAAATCAATCAGGGTATGATCATCGGCGGGCTTCTGATGTCTACGGCCGATCCCATGTTTGACCCGGAGGGCAACTATTATTCGCTGTTGCGGCAGGGCGCCGGGCTTCTCAACACAAAGCGTGCGACCGAGGCCAAGTCGTTTATACAAGTCGCGGGACAGAGCCGCGGACGGGTCAAGGCGGAAGTCGGCGACTGCCCCGGCGGCGACAACACGTTCCGGTATCAATTCACGCTGTACAACGTGAGCGATACGGAAAGAAGCTACGTTTTCAAGACCAACCTGTTTACCGAGGATACCGTCAACCGGGACGGCGTCGACTATCTTGCCGACAAGACCCGTCCCCTTGCGGGAAGAGCAACCTATAAAATCGGCGACAAAATGCTTGACTTCGATTCGCGCCTTAGCGCCGACGTCAACCGGGACGGTAAAACCGACGCCGATGACGCGCAGGCCCTGCTCGATTCCCTCTCCGGCAAAAACGACGGAAGCGACCTCGACCTGCGCCCTGAGGTCGCCGATCTGGACGGGGATCAAAAGATTACGACCTACGACGCGCATCTGATCCTGAAAGGGTTACGGCCTTTCGCCGTTACGGTCGCGGCGGGCGAGCAGGTTACCGTCGACGTGGAGCTGTGCGTCACGGAGGATTTGAAAGAACACTATCCCAAGGGCGCTTATCTGGAGGGCTTCACCTCGGTGATCCCGGTCGATTGCGACCAAGCGGACGCGGACGTCACCCACACCATTCCGATCCTCGGATTCTGCGGCAACTGGTCCGATCCCTCCATGTTCGACCGCAACAATTTTGTGGAGAGCTTCAGCGGCAAAAACGACACCATCCCGTATACGCAGGTTCCAAAGAGCGTTTATGAGATCAATTACATGACCTATCAGGACAAAGACGGCAACGTGTTAAAACAGGCCGTCAACCTGTACGATACCGAGAACAGCATTCCGCTCGACAAACTCGCTCTCAATCCGAACGATACAATCCGCAGTGTTCAACTCACCCTGATCCGTCCGGCGGGCGCGATGTGCTTTGTCATTATGACCAAAGATCAAAGCGGAAAACGCCACGTAGAGCATATCGACGCCGTTTATATCCACCAGACCTGCGCTTTCCCAAGCCCTAACAGCGTGAGCGGCTGGAGCCGCGCATCGGTCAGCCTGCCCGTGCGCGCCTCTTTGAATAAGATGCTGAAAGATTCCGACGTCGGGGAGGGCGATACGATCGAACTCGGCGCCGTCGCGATACCGGAATATTACGAGCAAACGCCGGGCAAGGCCATCAACGCCGACCGGGTCAGAGAACTGATTCAAACGGGTGCGCTCGGCGAGGGCGCGTATCTGACCACCACGGTCACCCTCGACGGCAAGGCCCCCACGGTCGAGCAGGTCAAGCCGGACGGCAAAACCCTGCGCGTCACCGCCAAGGACGAGCACAGCGTTGCCTTTATCGGCCTTTACAGCAATAACGGCGCTTATGCCTTTGAAAAATACATTCCGGACGGAGCGGAGGCGGCGCCGGAGTTGCTTGCGGAGTTCGGCACGTCCTCGCTTCAGGAGGGATCAAGCTATAATATCGTCGTCGGCGACTACGCCGGCAACCGGAGTATGTACCGGTTCACGTTCGGTCAAAAGCAGGATATTTCCGGCAAGGTCATCGCCAACGTCCGCAGTTCCGGCAGCGGACAGCTCGGGCGCGGCGACTGGGTGGCCGTCAGCCCCGACAGCTATTCCTACGGCAACGGAATCGTCTTTTCCAGCGACACGTCGGCGGCTCTTGCCGGCGCGGACGCGGCGGACGGGTACGTCTGGCAGGCGTTTGAGAACGGCAGTCTCTGCGCGGCGCCGTTAGAGGACTTGAATGCAAAACAATTCATCTGCGATCTTTCCGCGTCCGGAATGCAAACGGTACGCGACCTCTCGTTCAACCCGACCGACAAAAAACTCTACGCCACGGACGGCTCCGACACGCTCTGGCAGATCGATCCCATGTGCGGCGACGTCAGGCAAATGCCGCATCTCACGGTAAACGGTCAAAGCGCCGCGCTGTACGGCCTTGCCGTCAACGGCGCGGGGGAGGCAGTCGCCACCCACTATGACCAATCGACAAAAAAGAGCACGCTCGTCCGATGGAAGATCGACGAAAGCGCCGATACGGCGGCCGCTCAAACCTGCACCATCGGCCACCGCGAGCTTTCGACCATGCGCTATATCAGCCTGACGTGGAGAAATTCCTCCCGCTCCGATCTTTACGCCGCCTGCGCCGACAACCTCGCATGGTCGGACTATAAAAACTATTTGTACGTGATCTCCTCGATTAACTTTGAAAACGGATATTGCACGGCGTACAAGCCCAATTCCGGCTTTGACAACAATATGTCGCTGTTCTACGAGGCGGTACGCGGGTTAATCAACCTCGCCGCAATGCCGAAACTCGGCCTTGTCAAGGACGGCCAGGCCGCCGCGCCCGCCGCGCTCCGGATTCTCGGCGCGAAAGACCGACTGGTCGCGGGCGACACGCTACAGCTCACAGCCGCGCTCTCCCCGTGGAACGCGCAGGGCGTCGCGTCTGTGCAGTGGCGGGCGCAAGGCACCGCGTCGGTCGACGGGAACGGACTGGTTACCGCGACCGGAGCTGGAACGGCGACTGTTACCGCGATGCTCCAAACGGACGGCGGGCCTCTTTGCGCATCGTGCGAGATCGAGGTAAAGCCCGCGCCGGATATCAATGTTACCGCCGTGTTCTGCGAGGGTAACGGCGTCTATTACTGGGAGAATTTCAGCACTGCCCGTCCCAACGAACGCAAGCGGTTGGCCTCCTCCAACGCATATACCGCCGGCACGCTCAACCGCAGTGGGAATTGCCTGTACCTGTTCTCTGGAAGCTGGGCGTACCGGGTGGATCCGCAGACCTTCCGGGCGCAAGCGCTGGATGCGGCCATCGACGACACTTTCCACAAGCACGCCGACGCCGCGCCCGGCAGATCGGAGGGCTTCCGTACCGATTTCGGCTATTTCACGGTGGAGAACGGCGGACAGACGCTTCTGCTCGGTTCCCGACTTGACAAGGCGCACGAGAACCAAAAAGATTGCTTTGATACGGTGACGGTAAGCCTGCATACGGGCCGCGTGAACATCGGCGCACTGGCCGGCATCGCGAACGCAGGCGTCGTCGAAACCGAGGATCTCTCTGATTTCAGAGAAAAAGATAAAAATCCCGAACTCGAAGGCGATACATATACGGCCGATCTTTATTACGTCATCAACGAGAGCGGCGACCTGTTCGCGCTTTACTGCTACGAGGCGCCCCGCTGGTACTACGACGAAAAGCTGGACGAGCCGGGAAAATGGGCCGATACCGAGATCGTCTATGAAGAGCGGATCGGCCACGTGGACGGCGTGAGCCTGCCCGGCGTGAGTCAGATGACCAACTACGCCACCTCTTCCATGATCTACGATCAGGAAAGCCAAATGCTGGTGCTGGTCAGCAAGATCGGCGCCGGAGCCGCCAAGGTGCAGGTCATCGATCCCAAAACGCATTCTCTTGTGATGAGCCGCGATTTTGACGACGACGTGCGGCAGGTCGGAGTTTTGTATCAATATGATTACTCCGATATTACCGGTTCTGCCTCCGCGTCGGCACACGTATCCGGCGAGGGGTCCGGCGAGGGAAAGGCCTATGCCGAAAATCCGGGGGTCGCCGTGGACGAGAGCGAGCAAACCGTGACCTGTCGGTTGACCGGCGAAAACACGACAAACGGGCTTACAACCGTGAAATATGACCCGAACGTGCTGACATTCCGGAGCCTTTCGGCCTCAATGCCGTATCATTCGTACCGCGTGGACAACCAAACCGGGACGGTGATCATCGCGTTTGCCGACGCCGACCGGATAGAAACCCCATCGGCAGAGATTCAATTCACCTTCCGGCCGCAAAAAACCGAACAAACGACCACGCTTTCCGTGATCGAAAACGAAAGAGGCAATCCGTCGGATTATCCCACGCCAACCGAGCGGGAGCAAACCGTCACCCTGCCCGCAAAGACACTGCGATCCATTTCCGTCAGCAAACTGCCCGCAAAGACGGAATATATCGAAGGACAAACGCTTGACACAACGGGACTTGAGGTGACCGCCATATACAGCGACGGCACGGAGGAATTGCTTGCGCAAAGCGACTACACGGTCCGTGCTCCCGAACTCTCAAGTGTCGGCAGGTACACCGTAACGGTCGAATATCAAGGCGTGAGCGCAACGTTTGAGGTGACAGTCAAAGCCAAGAGCATGATCGGCATTACGGTCAGCAAAAATCCGGACAAAATGGAATACGTCGAGGGAACCCCGTTTGACGATACCGGCATGGAGCTTACACTGCGGTATGACAACGGAACCGAGCAAACGGTCGATTCCGGCTGGCAGATCGGCGAGTACGATTTCAGCGCCCCCGGTCAAAAGCAAGTCACCGTAATCTACGGAGAATTTACCGCAACTCTGAGCGTGACGGTAACGGGAAAATCCCTTACCGGGATCGAGGTCACAACGCCGCCGGACAAACAGGTCTATTTAGAATCTTCAGAGCAACTGGATCTGAGCGGCGGAACGCTCACGCTGTATTACAACAACGGCACAACCGAGCAAATTGCGCTTTCAGACCAAATGATCGCGGGCGGATTTGACAACACAAAGCCGGGTAAGCAGACTGTGTCCGTTGCCTACGGAGGATTTACCGCGACCTTTGAGGTGACGGTCAAAGCAAAGAGCATCGATCATATTGAAATCACCCGCAACCCCGACAAAATGGACTACGTCGAGGGAACCGGATTCGATCCGCAGGGAATGGAGGTTACCGTTTACTACGACAACGCGCAGACGGAAGTCATAACCGAGGGCTGGGAAATCGCATACGCCTTTGACAAAGTCGGAGACAGCATTGTAACCGTTTGCTATCAGGGACATGACGCACACCTGACGGTCAACGTATCCGCCAAGTCGATTGTTTCCGTCGCTGTCAGCAAAGACCCGGACAAGACGGAATACATTGAGGGAACCCCGTTTGACGATACCGGCATGGAGCTTACACTGCGGTATGACAACGGCACCGAGCAAACGGTCGATTCCGGCTGGCAGATCGGCGGGTACGATTTCAGCGCCCCCGGTCAAAAGCAAGTCACCATAATCTACGGAGGATTTACCGCGACTCTGAGCGTGACGGTAACGGAAAAATCCCTTACCGGGATCGAGGTCACAACGCCGCCGGACAAACAGATTTATTTAGAATCTTCAGATAATCTGGATCTGAGCGGCGGAACGCTCACGCTGTATTACAACAACGGCACAACCGAGCAAATTGCGCTTTCAGACCAAATGATCGCGGGCGGATTTGACAACACAAAGCCGGGTAAGCAGACTGTGTCCGTTGCCTACGGAGGATTTACCGCGACCTTTGAGGTGACGGTCAAAGCAAAGAGCATCGATCATATTGAAATCACCCGCAACCCCGACAAAATGGACTACGTCGAGGGAACCGGATTCGATCCGCAGGGAATGGAGGTTACCGTTTACTACGACAACGCGCAGACGGAAGTCATAACCGAGGGCTGGGAAATCGCATACGCCTTTGACAAAGTCGGAGACAGCATTGTAACCGTTTGCTATCAGGGACATGACGCACACCTGACGGTCAACGTATCCGCCAAGTCGATTGTTTCCGTCGCTGTCAGCAAAGACCCGGACAAGACGGAATACATTGAGGGAACTCCGTTTGACGATACCGGCATGGAGCTTACGCTGCGGTATGACAACGGCACCGAACAAACGGTCGATTCCGGCTGGCAGATCGGCGGGTACGATTTCAGCGCCCCCGGTCGCAAGCAAGTCACCGTAACCTATGGCGGAAAGAGCGCGACTCTGAGCGTGACGGTGAGGGAAAAATCCCTTACCGGAATTGAGATCACAAAGATGCCGGACAACACGGAATACACGAAAAACGCCGAGTTTGACGGTGTCGGAATAGAACTTACGCTCTATTACGACAACGGCACGACGCAGACGATTACAAAAGGCTGGACGGCCGATTATGATTTTAGTGTTTCGGGTCAGCGTCAAGTAAAGATAAGCTATGGCGGCATTGAGGCAGGCTTGACCGTGACTGTAAAAGACTCCTCGCAGTCACCGGTTATCCCCGGCGGCAAAGACGACCAAGACAGCAAGAGTCCGCAGACAGGCGACGACAGCCGCCGGTACATTTGGTTGCTTCTCGCGTTGTCTTCCGGCAGTATGCTGGCACTGCTTGCGGGACGGAAAAAACATGGTCGATCCAATTAAAATGCTCAAAGCGCTAAAACGATACGTAAAGGCATAAACCGAAACTGTATCTTCGATTCATACCCGGCAAAAAGACAGGAAAAATCGCGCAAACCCGTATGGTTGCGCGATTTTTCAGTGTCTTTAGATGATTCTTTACCCGTTTCCCTTTTTTCTCTTTGCGTTCAAAGTCTTACGCAGTTCAAAGAGCAGTTCGCCGTGGCGGTGCGGCCGATATTTTGGAAAAGCAAGAAGAATCCGATGTTGCTGACGGCTGACTTTGCTTGCCAGATCCTCATAATGGGTACGAAGTGACTGTATTCTTTCGCTTTCCTGTAACTTTTCCAGTGCGGCGGTTTTCTTTTCGGAAATCTTTTGTTCGGCGGCGTCCAGCTTTTTCTGGAAATCCGCCATAGCCCGTACCGTTGCCCACAAATCAAAGAGCATGAGAGCCGCAATCGTCCCGGCAAGTCCGTATCGGATCGGCGCGGGGATCAAAGCCGTCATCTCGCGGACAACCGGGTGAAGGAAAAGAACGATCAACACAGAAAGAAGTCCGAAAATCAACGCGCCTTCCAAGCAGATACGGCCATGAAGATTAAACCGGCGCGACGAATAATCCCACCACTTGGCATGAAACAGTTTTTCCATGCCGTAGGCCGTCAGGTATTCGAGGGCACAGGTCACGACGGCACTGCAAAGGAAAAGTTGAAACGGATTTGTCATCTTCCCAAACAGAAAAATTACCAACAGCGCACCCGCTCCGTAAATCGGGCAATAGGGGCCGTTCAGAAAACCACGGTTGACAAATTTCCGCTGACTGA
>CANQPT010000036.1 GCA_947625805.1 uncultured Clostridia bacterium | reverse complement strand
GCACAGCTCAGCTTGCTTTCCATCTCGAAAGGCAATCCGGAATTCACTGCATATTTCTATGATGAATACGGTAATAAGATCGGAGAAGCAACAAAGGAATATCCGAAAGCGCAGGAGACAAATGACTCACAAACGACAAAAAAGACGACGTGTCTGAGCGTCGACGATATGTTCGCTCTCACAGGCGCAGACCTTCCCGAAAAATCTTCCGATGAAAATTACTACTATGAACTTCAGTGGGTAGACGGCAAGGGTAACCCCATAGACGCCGTGTATAAGAATATGAATGTATATGCAAGCTTTGTTCCCGTACCTGTGAACAAAGTGAGAGTCAAATTCCTTGACGAGAACGGCAATCTGATAAAGAAAATCACGATCGATAAGGGTACATACGCAGAATGTGAAGATCCGGTAAAGGAAGGCACATTTGAAAATACATACATATTCGAAGGTTGGAGAACCGAAGAGGGTGTTCTCATCGATCTCTCGACCTATCCGATAATGAGAGATGAGACGCTGACGGCATCGTTTGTTTTAGATACAAGACCCATCTGCACCGTCAAATTTGTAAATTATGACGGAAGCGTCATAGCATCGCAGAAGATAAGAGTCGGAGATACTCCGACAGTACCCGCAGATCCGAAGCGGGCAGGCTCCGGTAACAAATCCTATGCTTTCACAGGATGGGATGGAAACGGAGACGGAAGTGTCGATGAGGTCGGGGCGACTCCCCTTGCCGGCGCGGTATACAGGGCTGTATACTCGGAGACGACGTGTTCTTCACATGCGAACACCGAGCTTCGCGGACAAAAGACTGCAACTACCGCCGAGGACGGCTACACAGGCGATAGATATTGCTCCTCCTGCGGAGGACTTGTCAGCCTCGGTCAGGTAATACCGGCGATTGTATCGGGTGCAAGCAATATCACGGACTGTACGGTAAAAGATCTCGGCTTGCCTATCGGGCAGTATATCCCGCTTACCCCCGTTGGCGGTAAAGACCACAAATACGGACGCTCCGTCTGGGATATGATGGAATTTGACGGCAGAGTATACATCGGTTCGGGCGATTATGACTCAAACTCAGGCTCATGGAACGGCGGAAGCCGTGTACTGTGCTATGACATCGAAAAAGGTAACTGGGTACTCGAGGCGACCGTTCCCGAGGAGGCGGTAAATCGCTTCAGAATAATCGACGGCAGCATCGCATTTGTCGGTATGGACGCAACGAGCAATACCTACTATGCAAACTACTATAGGCGCGAAAAGAATACATGGAAAACGATGAATGTTCTGCCTACCAAGGTAGTGCATAACTTCGACCTGCTCGAGGCATCCGACGGAACGGTCTTTGCAGGACTCGGAACAGACTACGGCGACTGCAATACCATCGCAATATCGATCGACGGCGGACATACATTTAAGAATGTCGATATGAGAAAAGACGGCAGAAAGCTCCTTGATTCCGATATTCCGAGCACGACCTACTGCCGCACTATAAATCTTTTCGAGTATAAGGGCAATGTATATGCGACATGGGTCAACTTCGGCAGTATGAGCGTTGCATATCAGGGCCTTTACCGGTGGAATAAGAACGAACAGTTATTCGACTATTACAGCGCCATTCCTGCCAATATGTCAAGCGATAACTGGGCTTTGGGATTCTTTGTAGAATTAAACGGAAAGCTCGCATATGTCTGCAACAGCATTTATGTTTGCCAGGACAATCCATCCTCGTTCTCTTGGGTGGGCGGTGTGACAGGGGTACCGACCTGCGCACGCAAGATAGGCGATAAGGTGATCGTTTCCACATATACACAGAATGGTTCGACCTATACAAACAGGTTCTATATGACAAGCGATTTAAGTAACTTTGAGCTTCTCTGTTCCTTTGATTATACTTCGCTCGTTAAGTCATTCACATATTCGGGCGGATATATCTATGCCGGAACAGGCGCTACCAGCAGAGCGGCGACAACAACGACAACAGGCGAGGTCTTTCGCATAGATGTAAACAAGCTGAACTACAATGTAACATATCTTGACAGATCGGGCAATGTCATATGCTCCGAAACCGTGAAATACGGCGCTTCGGTGGATGCACCCGCGGCACCCGCCGTCAGCGGATATGACTTTGAGAGATGGAGCGCAGATACTTCGTATGTCACGGGCAATATGACTGTTACTCCTGTATATGCAGCAGTAACAGTCATATTGCCCGCAGCAGTCGAAGTATGCCTGTACGAAAATACCGAGATAAGGAACGCTGCTGCTCCTTCCTGCGCCGTTCAGGGATATACAGAGCACCTTTGCACAAAGTGCGATGATTGCCGCATCGAAGAATCTGTTTCTGTGACGGGAGAGTATGTCTTTACAAATTATAGTTCGGACGGAAACGCCTCCCGCAGACATAACGGCACTAAGATGGCTGTATGCGATGTCTGCGGAACAGCGACACATACTGTGACAGATATCGGTTCAGCGCCCGACCATGTGTCCGGCGAGTATAAGACGACGAGCATCGCTCTCGAAAACAGCACGGGCGAAAGTCAGAATTGCCATGAGCCGGTCGCGGTATAGTACAGTGTAGGTCTTTACGGCGATGCAGACGGAGACGGATACGCAAACGCAGAAGATGTCATGCTCCTCGGCAGATATCCCGCAGATGCGGATGTTGTAGGTTCGTCAAAGAAATCGAATCGGACCGATCTTAACAGACGAATGTGTTTCGTCGCCGGATGGCAGGGATATACTTTTTCACCGTTTTGATCGATTGAAATTTTGCGGGGGAAACTTTTTATCTGAAAAGTTTCCCCCGCACCTGCCTGAAGTTCAGATTTTACCGTATGACTGGCAACACTGTTGCTGCAAGGAATTTGCCCATTTTACATCACGGCAAAAACTCCGATTCCATCGGGGGGATCGGGGAGGATATCTTTTTCATTCTCTTTTGACAAAATGGACACCACTATTGTATGAGAGTGAACACCCGTAGTCTCCGACAACAAGAGCCACCGATGTAAAGACAAGATGTTTGCATTTTCAGCCTCTTTCGACTTAAACGGTTCCCACATCCGCTACATCGTCATGCGTTCAACGTATCGTAGAATGATTCTCAACAAAGCGGTTATTGCTTTTACTGCCCTTTTTGATATACTATAAACAGCAAACTCGCAAGATATTTTATAAGGGAGAAACTGTATGTATAATTATTTTGCAGACAATCTGAAAAAGCTGAGAAAACAGCGGGAGATTACCCAAGAAGATTTGGCAGGCTTTCTTGGAGTGTCCTTTCAAGCGGTCTCAAAATGGGAGCGTGGAGAAAGCTATCCGGACATCACTCTGCTTCCCGCCCTCGCCAATTTTTTCGGCGTGACGCTGGACGATATCATGGGAATGGAAAACCTTAAAAACGAAGAAGGCCCCGAGAAAGTCATCGCAAGGGCAGGAGACTTTGCGTCAAAAGGGGAAATTGCGCTGACCGTCGCAACACTGCAAGAAGGACTTGGCGTATTCCCGAACAACTTTGACATTATGGGAGATCTTGCGCTTTATCTGGACGGGTTCGGCAGTTCCGATGCCGAGCGGAAGAAAAACAGGGACGAGGCCATCCGACTTGCGGAAATGATTCTTGAATACTGCAAAGACCAAAGACTTCTGAATGACGTGCGGAGCAATCTGTGCTTTACCCTCTGGCGGAACGGAGAACAGAAAAAGGCGATTGACTCCGCCCGTATCCTGCCCAACCTGTATCATACGGAAGATTTTACCTTGCCGGAATTTTTGAAAGGCGATGAAAAAATTGAATTTTGCGGGCAGGTAATTCAAAAGCTCTGTTGGGGATTTTGGTGGATCGTCACCCGTCTTGCAGAGGAACCCATGTATTCCAATGAGGAAAAAATCCGGCTTTTACAAGCGGCCGACACATTCTATCAAATCGTATATGAAGAGAAGGATTTCGGATTTGCGAATGTACGGCTCGAGGATATCCACGAAAAAATCGCGGATTTGCTGTCGCAAGACGGTAAAATAAACGAGGCATTTGACCATCTTGAAAAAGCGGCCGATTATGCCTGTACATACGACAGGATTACGGGGAATTATCCGCATACTTCATTGCTTGTAAACGGTTTGATTTTTAACAAAGGCGGTACAGTAAAGAACACCACATTAAAGGAAAGCGAGCAGTTGATGCGGCACCTTGTACAAGACAATGAAGATTTTTATCAACGGTATCGTGATAACGAGCGAATGCAGAAATTGATAGAAAAGCTGAAAACACCGGTGAAATAACCAATCGGGAATGATGGCATCGCTAAGAGCGGTTTCTTTTCCATCGTCCGCGAAGCGGACACCTTCCGCTTTTTCACGCTTCGCGATTCTTTTTGCCGTCCAAAAATCGGCAAAGCAGGAAGTGAAGAGTGAAGAAGTAAAAATCGGCAAGCGTTTTTTACGTTTGCCGATTTTTGTCTGGAGACTGTAAAAAAGAATATTTCGACTTTTGGTCGATAGATTTGAACCCTCGCGCCGCAGGCGCGAAACCGCAAAAATTTGATAGCGACAGCGAGCCGTCGCGAGAGCGTTTACAACCGAGCAGGTGAGCCAAGCGTGACTTTTTGCGGAAGAGGAGCGGCAGCCCGTCAAGCGACGCCGTGATTTGTAAAACAAATCGCGGCAAGCCACAAGGGCTTGCCGCGACGTGGCGGAGAAGGAGAGATTTGAACTCTCGCGCCGGTTACCCGGCCTACACCCTTAGCAGGGGCGCCTCTTCGGCCAACTTGAGTACTTCTCCATGCCGAAGTCCGTACGGACTGTTAAAGTTGTCCCTGTGAGTTTCTCACAGATTGTGTTTATTATATCACACTTGTGGAGATTATGCAAGGGTTTTCGGGAAATTTTCTTGTCGTGCGAATCGTGTTACGGAAAACAATTTGTCGGCATCCTTGCCTTGCTTCTTTGCAAGTTTTTAATCTCTTTTGAATTGATTTGTGAGTTTGACCTCGTACTTCATAAGGCAAGCGCCGCCCTCAGTTCATCCATACCGGTATACCCTTTGACGCTTTTGTCATAGGCAAGACGCCGCCCCTCTGCTCGGCCGCAGACCGGGTGCTTTTTCATACCCTCAAGCGACATCCATATCTGAGCCTCGACAACGATGAACAGGTGCAAGCTGCCGCTCACAGAATTGCCGAGATATAACCTCAACGGCACCAAAGGCAAAACAGTGAGTGACGGCTGGCACGGAACAGCGCGGTTTGCCTCCAAAGGAAAGCTACACCGCATATACAAATTCGTGCCGTTCGAGCCGAAGGCGTGGAGAGCCGCCGGAGGCAAAGACTTTCATCTGCCGCAAGGCGTTATCGTCGATTGCCAAACACGGACAGACCGCAGCGCCGGTGTCCACCGGCGAGGCCTTGGCCTGACTCATGTACGCCTTACTGCCGTGTGTCCACCGATTCGGACGGGCAGGAACTTAGCTTCGATGCGCAGGTAAAAGCATACATCGACAAAATCATGCGAAATCCCGCATTTCATGCCGCATTTATGCGGGAATTAGACGTTCAATACCGTTTTCCCCCCCTTTTGGGGATTTCCATAAATGAAAATTTGTCAGAATGTCGTTATTTGATCAGCCTTTTTGCCAATGCAATACTTTGTTCTGCCAAATGGCATCTCATTTCTTGCGTCATATGCCATTCCCATTTAGGCGCTTCCGGATCAAGAGGATGTATATCAGATGCCATCAAAAGTGCTGTTGTCTTTACCCCAAGACAGCGCGAAACGCTGTACACGGCAGATGTTTCCATATCAACACCGACGGCGCCTTTTTCTCTCCACAACCGTTCCTTACAGAATGTCTGGCGATAAACAGCATCCGTTGATACAATTGAATAGGTCTTGATATTCAAAAACGAGGATGTCATATCAAGGAAATCACGGTCAGGGAACGAGGCTTCAATCGACTCGTAATAATGCAGAGAAGTCCCTTCTTCTACAAATGCTTTTGCGGGCGCGATGATTTCTCCTAAACGGACGCTTTGGCAAAAAGCGCCAAACATTCCGACTGCAATGATATTTTTCACGCCCAACGCAGCAAGCGTTTCTACCGTATCAGCCGCTTGCGGAGCACCCCGGCCTCCATCCAAAAAGCAAATCTGTAATTGTTCGAGCTCCCAAACCGGGCAATGATTCAAAAAGCGCGGAAGTGGTTCCGACAGTTCCACGGCATCATATCGCTCTGCGAGATAATCCGTCCCCCTGCTCATAAAGAAAATGATCGCTGTTTCCGGCAAATGCAAATGGCATTCCCGATGTGCGCTGTAGATCTGCTCAATCGCCGTAATAACGGATTTTGATTTATCATTCGGCAAGCACCACATAGTTTCCTTCCCGCAAACCTCAATTTATCGTTCTGTTTCATTTTGTGACATATCCAAGCGATGTCGCAATCTGCTCTCTCCAGCCATAAATAACTGCTTTATGCGGCGTTGTCATTTTTGCACGCCCTTTTCGCTTATATTCAGTTATCAAGGGAAAACTTTTGCCTTTGATCGAATTCCCAATCGTCAAACAAGAGATCATCCGGATGCAGAACATACTTCTACCCTTAACTGCACTCCTATTTCTTCAGCAAGACGGACTAAGGTGCGCAAAGACGGATTTGCATTTCCCGTCTCCTCTATCCGCTTCGCTTCCTCGGGGGTCACCTTGGTAAAATCGAGATCCCAAGCAAGAACCATTTTTTGATGAACTCGTAAGTAAATGCCCGTTCTGCTTCAGGCAATTAAGCGTGCAGCTTCTATAAAAGTCTTTGTGTTATCCTAACATCTATGTTATACAGGATTTATCCTATTTTGTCAATAGAATACAGAGGATGAAGAAACAAGAAGCAATGCAAAGCGTATGTGATGTTTCTTAAGGAAAACAAATTCCTCCGTCTCCGTCAGAAAGAACTAGATCCGTCCTGCGGACTCTAATGCGCACAATTTCTTGACATAACCCGCCCGGTATGCTATGATACAAATTAAGAAAGAACAGCGAAAGGAGCGGCGCATGGAACTCACCAGTCCGATACGCATTTTGCCCGGTGTAGGCGAAAAGCGCGCACAAGCCTTTGCCCGTCTGGGCATTGAAACGGTACAGGATCTGCTGTACCATTTTCCCCGCGCTTACGAGCACCGCGGCGATATGTGCACCCTTGCAGAGGCGCAGGACGGTCAGGTGGTAAGCGTACTGCTCACGATTGCACGCGAACCGGCAAGCGTTACCTTGCGCGGGCGTATGACTTTAACCAAAGTAACCGCCTTTGACGATACCCGCCGCTGTACCATTACCTTTTTCAATCAAAGCTATCTGAAAGACGTCCTGCGTTTGGGTGCAACTTTCCGGTTTTACGGGAAGATCGGCGTCAAAGATGGGCATTATACCATGACGTCCCCTGCCTTTGAGCCGTATATTCCGGGCGTTCCGCTCCCGGAGTTTGTGCCGGTCTACCCCCTTTCGGCACCCCTGACCCAAAAAATCGTACGGGATACGGTACGCGCCGTCTTTGATGGGTGCGCACTGGACGGTGCGGAAGTACTGCCCGCACGTCTGCGCACAGAATACGGTCTGCCCGGCGTTGCCGAGGCACTGCGCGGCATTCATACTCCCGCTTCGGTAAGAGAGTTGGACGCGGCGCGGGAACGCTTTATTTTCGAGGAATTGTTTGTATTCTCGGCGGGGATTGCTTTTGCCCGCAATCGGGCGAAAGGCACCAACGCACCTGTCATGCAGTCCTGCGATCTGTCTGAATTTTACGCCGCCCTGCCCTTTGCGCTCACAAGTGCGCAGCAGCGCTGTGTGGACGAGATTACCGGCGACCTTTGCGCCGGAGGCGGCAGACCCATGACCCGCCTGCTTTCGGGCGATGTGGGAAGCGGTAAGACCGTGGTCGCCGCCCTTGCCGCCTATGTATGCATCCATAGCGGCTATCAGGTGGCGCTCATGGCGCCCACCGAAATTCTCGCCGTGCAGCATTATCACGATTTAAGCGAACTGTTCGAGGGTATGGGCATTCGCTGTACCCTGCTGACCGGCTCGCTGGGCGCCCCGCAAAAACGCGCCGCACGCGCACAGGCAAAGAAAGGCCAAGCGCAGCTGATTGTCGGCACTCACGCCCTGCTTTCGGAGGGGGTGGAGTTTGCCCGATTGGGTTTGGTGATTACTGACGAACAGCACCGTTTCGGCGTCATGCAGCGAGCGGCTCTGACCGAAAAAGGCAGCGACGCGCACCTGCTCGTCATGAGCGCGACTCCCATTCCGCGCACCCTCTCGCTGATCCTGTACGGTGATCTCGATCTTTCCGAGATCGACACCATGCCTCCCGGCAGACAGCGGGTGCAGACCTACGTGGTGGACGAGAGTTACCGCGCACGGCTGGACGCCTTTATCCGCAAGAATGTCGCGCAGGGCGGACAGGTCTACATCGTCTGCCCCGCCGTGGAAAGCGAAGAGGACGAGGGCTTGGTCAACCTGATGAACGAAAAGCCCCCGCTCAAAAACGTCATCGACTACACGGCAAAACTGCGCGCACGCCTGAAAGAGTTGCGCATCGACACGGTGTACGGCCGCATGAAGCCACGCGACAAACAAGCAGCAATGGCCCGCTTTGCCGCGGGCGAAACCGATGTACTGATCTCCACGACCGTGATCGAGGTGGGAGTCAACGTCCCGCGAGCCACCCTGATGATCGTCGAAAACGCCGAGCGATTCGGCCTTGCCCAATTGCATCAGTTGCGCGGCAGAGTCGGGCGCGGCAGAGCACAGTCCTATTGCGTGCTGGTGTCGAACAGCAAGACCGGTCCTGCGCGCAAGCGTCTGGAAGCGCTCAAGGGCAAGGACAACGGCTATGAGATCGCCAAGATCGACTTAGAGCTGCGCGGGCCGGGCGACTTTATTCCGTCGGGAGAAGGCGGCGCCAAACAGCACGGCGCGTTTTCCTTCCGGATCGCCAACCTGTGCACCGACATGGGGTTGCTCAACGCTGCGGCACAGGCGGCAAAAGACCTGGCAGAGACCGATCCCGATCTGCTGGATTCCGGGCACACAGCCCTGCGCACCCGTCTTTCTGCCATCAACGCCCGCCTGCGCGGCACGATCAGTTAACGAACACGGGAACTTTTGAAAAAGCCCCACAATCCCATAGAACAAAGCGAGGATATACGATGATCCTCGCTTTGATTTTTACAGCCCAAACATTGTCAGAGCGGAAAATGCCGGATCCGGTCCGGCTCTCCGGCATCAAAGTCCGTCATTCGCATACAAACCCGATCAAGAATTATCGCCCCATAATCTTCTTTAACGTATCGCCCAAAATGCGGATACCCTGCTTGATCTTTTGGTCCGACATGGTTGAGTAGTTGAGCCGGAAAGCGGAGCAAGGGGCGTTCATGTCTACCATAAAGGTATTGCCCGGCACGAATACCACCTTTTCCGCCGCACAAATGCGGGAAACCTCCATGGCGTCGTAGCCCGGGCCCATATCACACCAGATAAACAGACCGCCGTTCGGCGTGGTATGGGTGACCTGTGCCGGGAAAAAGCGCTCGATACATTCGATCATATAATCGCACTTGTGGGCATAGAGCGCAGCGCTTTTGCGGATGTTCGCGTCCATATCAAAGCCGGTCATGTACTCGTATGCCAATAACTGCGGCAACATGGGTGTGTGCACGTCCGAGATCTGCTTGGCGATGATATCCTTGGCAATGATCTCTTTCGGGCCGATGCAGAAGCCGACGCGCAAACCGGGAGCCAGCACCTTGGAAAAGGAACCGCAATAGACCACCGTCGAGCCGTCGTCGAGGCTCTTGACGGTCGGCAGTTTCTCTCCGTGAAACGTGAGTTCTCCATACGGATTGTCCTCTAAGATTACAATGCCCGCCTGCTTTGCGATTCCGTAAAGCTCCCTGCGTTTCTCTGCCGACATGGTGATCCCGGACGGGTTTTGATGGGTAGGAATGGTGTAGATGGCCTTGACGTTCTTGTGTCCGGCAATCACACGGCGCAGCGCATCCATATCCATACCGTCGGACTGCATAGGCACGCCTGCTAAACGCGCGCCGAATGAACGGAATGCGTTGAGCGCACCGATAAAGGACGGCTCCTCCACGATGATGGTATCCCCCTCGTTGAGTAAGCACTTGGCCGTCAACTCGATACCCTGCTGCCCGCCCGATACCACGATCAGATCGTCCGCGTCAGTGCCGATGCCTTCTTTTTCGGCAAGACGTGCGCGAATGGCCTCCCGCAGTTTTGGATAACCCTCGGTCACCCCGTATTGCAGAGCGAGCACCGGCTGCTCTTCGAGCAGACGTTTGGCAATACCGGCCAGTTCCTTATTCGGAAAAGTTTCGGGGGCGGGATTGCCTCCCGCAAGAGATATGGTCTGCGGGTCAGCCGCCGCTTTGAAGATCTCGCGGATGGCCGAACCCTGCATATCTTTCATTCGATCAGAAAAAATATATTCCATGACTTTTTCGCCTTTCCTATTGCATTAAACAGCCGTACACCTTTTGATGTATTGCGGTTTGTATTCTCTTACCTCGGCGGGGCAGAGACTCTCTCCGGAAATTTCGTAGTGAAAGAGATTCTCGAACCCGATCTCTTTAAGGGCGGCCACGACTGCCGTGAAATCCATATACTGAATTTCAATTTGATCCCCTCGCCCGTTTTGATAAGGTTAGTATAGCACTGCCCGAAAAGACTGTCAAGCGAACGGCGAAAAAAATAAAAAGTAAATTCTCAAAGTAAATGCAACAATGCGATTCAGATGTTGCATTTCATGTGAGAATTTACTGCCGCTCTTTTGTTCCAAAAAGATTCCGCCCCGCCCTTGACAAAACCGCGATCCTGTAATATAATGGGAATAATGACAGACTGTGAACGGAAAGAACCCGCCGGAAGTCCCGGCAAGAGAGCACGCCTCATCGGCTGAAAGGGTGTGCGCGGGGCGGGCGGACTGTGCATCCGGGAGTCCGCGGCGGGAAAAAGAGTATCGCCGCGCGTTTCGTCCGCGTTAAGGATAAGACGAGTTATGATTAAAGTGGGACCGTGCGTATGCGCCTTTAAGTTTTCTTAAAGGCGCGTTTTGTTTCGAGGTAAGAGATGACACACCAAGAGTTTGAAAAAAGAATGAAAAAGGCCCGGGACGCCTTCAACCGCTCGGCGCCGGTATCCGGCCTGCGGGGATACGTGGACGCTGTGCGAAAGGATATCAAGGTCATAAAAGAGCGCGATCCGGCCGCCCGAAGCGGCGCGGAGGTGCTGCTCTCCTATTCCGGTCTGCACGCCATGATGGCATACCGCCTCTCGCATACTCTGTTTGAGCGGGGGCACTGTCTGAGCGCGCGCCTGATCTCACAGGGGGCACGGTTTGCCACCGGGATTGAGATCCACCCCGGCGCCACCATCGGAAGCGGTCTGTTTATCGACCACGGCAGCGGCGTGGTCATTGGTGAAACGGCCGAGATCGGCGACAACTGTACCATCTATCAGGGGGTGACCCTGGGCGGTACCGGCAAGCATACCGGCAAGCGCCATCCCACCCTGGGCAACAACGTCATGGTTGGCGCGGGAGCAAAAGTGCTCGGTCCTTTCCGGGTCGGAAACAACACCAAGATCGCGGCAGGCGCCGTCGTGCTGAGTGAGATACCGGACAATTCCACCGCAGTCGGCGTGCCCGCAAAGGTGGTCAAAATCGGCAATCAGCGGGTGGAAGACCTTGACCAAGTCAACATTTCCGATCCGGTCATGCAGGAATTTGCAAGACTGCAGGAGCAGATTACGGCATTAGAAGAAAAACTGCGGGAGATAGAGAACAGATGATCTTATACAACAGTGCAACGCGCAAAAAAGAAGAATTGATTCCCCACGAGGCGGGCAAAATCAGTATGTATACCTGCGGGCCGACCGTCTATCATTTTGCACACATCGGCAATCTGCGCAGTTATATCATGGAGGACGTGCTGGAACGCTACCTGCGCTGGTCAGGCTACGCGGTCAAGCGGGCCATGAACATCACCGACGTGGGGCACCTGACGAGTGACGCCGACACGGGCGAGGACAAGATGCTGGCAGGAGCAAAGCGCGAACACAAAAGCGTCATGGATATCGCGCGCTTTTACACCGACGCTTTTTTCACCGACGCGGGCAAACTGAATATCGTCATCCCGGACACGGTAGTGCCCGCCACCTCCTGCATTGACGAGTTCATCCGGGTGATTTCCTCGCTGCTCGACAAGGGCTATGCCTATGAGGCAGGCGGAAACATCTATTTTGACACCGGCAAACTCGACAACTACTATGTATTCAACGATTTTAACGAGGAAGATCTGGCGGTGGGCGTGCGCGAGGGCGTGAATGCCGACGCCAATAAGCGCAACCAGACCGACTTCGTGCTCTGGTTTACCAAGAGCAAATTCGACGGTCAAGAACTCAAATGGGACAGCCCGTGGGGCACGGGATATCCCGGTTGGCACATCGAATGCTCCTGCATTTCCATGCAGTACCTGGGAGAATATCTGGATATCCACTGCGGCGGTATCGACAACGCCTTCCCCCACCATACCAACGAAATCGCCCAAAGCGAAGCCTATCTCGGTCACAAGTGGTGCTCCCACTGGTTCCACGTGCACCATCTCAATACCGAAACCGGCAAGATGAGCAAATCCAAGGGAGAGTTTTTGACCGTTTCCCTGTTGGAGGAAAAGGGGTACGACCCGCTTGCCTATCGTTTCTTCTGCTTACAGAGCCACTATCGCAAGGGATTGGTCTTTTCCTGGGACAATCTGGACAATGCGGCCCTCTCCTACCGCAAACTGCGCGCCCGAATCGCACCGCTGTTGACCGCAGACGGCGCGATCGATCAGGTGGATTTTGACGCATGGCGCACCCGCTTCCGGGAGGCGATGGACAACGATCTTGCTACCGCAAACGGCCTGACCGTGCTGTACGATCTGCTCAAGAGCGATCTTACCCCCGCCACAAAGTATGCGCTGGTCGAAGATTTCGACCGGGTGCTGGCTCTGTCGCTGACCGAGCCAATACCGGAAGAAGCGCCGGAAACGGGTGGGGACGACGCATGGATCCTTGCGTTAATCGAAGAGCGCGCCGCCGCCAAGCGGGACAAAAACTACGCGCGGGCAGACGAGATCCGCGGGCAGCTCGCAGAACAGGGCATTATCCTGATCGACACGCCCGCCGGGACACAATACAAAAAAGAGAAATGATCCAAATGAAACAATTTTTTTGCATCCTTTGTTTGATGCTCTGCCTTTTGTGCACATCCTGCGGGCCGATTGTCTGGAACGGAAGCGGACACGCCCCCACTGTCACGGATTCCACGCAGCCGGAGGAGCCTTCCGACACGGGGACAAGCACCGGACAAACGAACGCGCAAACCGATTGGCACGCGCTGAATGCCCTGCCAAGCGAGGATCTGGGCGGGGTGACCGTAGTGCTGACCACCTATCGGGCGGCCGACTTCGCATCAAGCGGAGAGAATCTGTTTGACCGCGCACTCGCCGAGCGAAATGCGGCGGTAGAGGAAAAATATCATATCAGCCTTGCCGTCACCGAACGCACAACAGATCAGATCTACAAAGAACTGACCGCCGCCCGCAAAGCAGACGAGTATTATTCCGATCTAATCGCCATTCCCATGTCCTCAGTAGGCCGTTTTGCCCGCGAGGGACTGATCGCACCGCTTACAGTCGACCCATCGGCCGAATATTACACGGGAGCAGACGCCTTCACCGATCGGGATGCTCTCTGGGCGACGGCGGGAGCGGCGAGCGGGAGCGCCGAATACGCCTATTGCGTCTATTTCAACGCGCGTCTGGCCGCCGAGGCCGGTTTCGATCTCTATGCCGAGGTCGAATCAGGCGACTGGACCTGGGCTCGTTTTTCCGAACTTTTATACGGCCGGGTGGGCAGCGGCTTTGCCTGTGCCTCCGATCCCGAATTCACCAACTGCGTGTTTACCTCCTGCGGACTGCAGTACAGCACGCTCACAGACGGTGTGCGCATCTGCGATTACGCCGGCGAGCGGGCGGAGGGCGCGATGGAGATCGCCTCCTCCATTTTATACGGTGGATCCAAAACCGACACAGAATATGCCGCGGGAGCGTTTGCGTCCGGGCAGTGTTTATTCTACATCGGAACGCTGGCCGAGGCAAAATCCCTCGCGGATATGTCCGACTCCTACGGACTGCTTCCCCTGCCCTCTTACAGCGCGGGAGAGCCCACCCACAGTTATGTGAGCGCCGATCTTCCGGTGCTGTGCATTCCGACGGGAGCCTGCGCGGGCGAGTACGCGCAGGCCGTCTACCAGGCGCTCAACGCCGCGTCTGAGCCTCTGATCGGCCGGGCATATTCGGACTACCTGATGAACTACTGCCTGCGGGACGAGCCTTCGGTGAAAAACGCCCGTATCATCGGCGAGGCAGTCACCTTTGACTATGCGTACGTGTTCGGTCCGACCTATGACGAGGTGGCAAACTGCACCTATTGGGCGGTGCAGACCGCCGTGATCGACGGACGGGCGCACGACGTCCTTTACAAGACCTATCTCAGTTATTTCGACGCATTCGTACAGTCATAAGTTGTGAATTATTTGTAAACAATTCCATTTCCCTTTACTTTTGGGCGATGATATGGTAAAATATGTTGCGTATGCGGACTCAGTTTACGGATTACACGGCACACTTTGGTGCGCTTCACCCGCCGTCTGCTTTGTCCGGCATGAATAATTTGCGAGGTGAAACCAAATGACAAAGGAAGAAAAGCAAGCGATCATCGAAGCGTATGCAACTCACCCCGGTGATACCGGCTCCCCTGAGGTGCAGATCGCCATCCTGACAAGCAGGATCAATACGCTGACCGAGCACTTGAAAACCAACAAGAAAGACCATCACAGCCGCAGAGGTATGCTCAAAATGGTCGGCCACAGAAGAAACCTTCTCGGCTATTTGCAGAAGGTGGACATCGAGCGCTATCGTGCCATCATCGAGAAGCTCGGAATCAGAAAATGACAAGCAGGGTCGTATTTAACATACGACCCATACTTGCATAATCGGGAATGTAACCAACCGCCGCAGGAAGCGAAGGATCGATCGGCCGGACGGTCGGGCGGAAATCAGCCGCTCAGACGCCGAGGCGCATTGAGACAGAACTTCCGATCAGTCTTTTAGCAGTTAAATGCGCACCCGGGATCCGGATGTGGGTTTAAGTGCTAAAAGCGGGCGGAATCAATAAAATTTATGGAGGAAAGAACAATGTTTGAGAATGTCAAAACATTTTCCTATGAGTTGGCAGGACGTCCGCTGGTCATCGAGCACGGAAAACTCGCAGGCCTTGCCAACGGATCGGTTATGGTGCGTTACGGCGACACGGCAGTGCTGTGTGCGGCTGCCGCAAGCGCCAAGCCCCGCGACGGCATCGACTTTTTGCCGCTGTCGGTCGATTTTGAAGAAAAAATGTATTCGGTGGGTAAGATCCCCGGCGGATACCTGCGCCGCGAGGGCAGACCCAGCGAAAAGGCCATTCTGACCAGCCGTGTCATCGACCGGCCGATCCGTCCGCTCTTCCCCAAGGATCTGCGCAACGACGTTTCCCTGACCCTGACGGTCATGTCGGTGGATCCCGACTGCTCTCCTGAGATTACTGCCATGATCGGCGCTTCCATCGCCCTTTCCATTTCGGATATTCCGTGGAACGGACCGATCGCCGGCGTATTTATGGGCCTCGTAGACGGGCAGATCGTCATGAATCCCACCGCAGAGCAGCGCGCTCACAGCGATTTGCAGCTGACGGTCGCGGGATCGGCGAAAAAGGTGGTCATGATCGAGGCCGGTGCAAACCAAGTACCGGACGACACGGTTTTCGATGCCATCATGCAGGCGCATGAGGAGATCAAAAAATTGTGCGCATTTATCGACACCATCGTTGCAGAGGTGGGCAAACCCAAGTTTGCTTACACTTCCGGTGAGCTGGATCACGATATGTTTGAAGCGGTCTTTGCTTATTGCGAGCAGGCGGTCATGGAAGCGCTGGACACCGACGACAAGAATGTACGCGATGAAAAGTTGGTCCCTATCTGCGACGATATCATCGCTCATTTCGCGGAGGAATATCCCGATCTGTCCGATATTATGGACGAGTTACTCTATCAGATCCAGAAGAAGATCGTGCGCCGCTGGCTGATTGTCGACCACAAGCGTGTGGACGGCAGAGCCCTTGACGAAATCCGTCCGCTGGCGGCAGAAGTAGGACTTCTGCCCCGTGCACACGGCTCGGGCCTTTTCACCCGCGGTCAGACACAGGTCCTGACTGCTGCTACCCTCGGTCCGATCAGCGACGCGCAGTTGTTAGACGGCATCGACGAGGAAGAAGAAAAGCGCTATATGCACCATTACAATATGCCCGGCTATTCCACCGGCGAAGCAAAGCCCGCACGCAGTCCCGGACGGCGTGAGATCGGTCACGGCGCGCTGGCAGAACGCTCTTTGCTCCCGGTACTGCCTTCGGTAGAGGAATTTCCGTATGCCATCCGTCTGGTGTCGGAGGTCGTTTCCTCCAACGGCTCCACCTCGCAGGCCTCCGTGTGCGGCTCTACGCTGGCACTCATGGATGCGGGTGTGCCGATCAAGGCGCCGGTTGCAGGTATCTCCTGCGGTCTGATCACCGACGGACCGGACTTTATGACCATGATCGACATTCAGGGTCTTGAGGATTTCTACGGCGACATGGACTTTAAGGTTGCGGGCACCCACGCCGGCATTACCTCCATTCAGATGGACTTAAAGATCGACGGTCTGACCCCTGAGATCATCAAGCAAGCGCTGGAAGTAACCCACAAGGGCAGAGATTATATCATCGACGAAATCCTGCTGAAAGCCATCGAAGCACCCCGTGCAGAGGTTTCGCCTTACGCGCCCAAGATGATCACCATGCAGATTGATCCTGACAAGATCCGTGACGTCATTGGTACCGGCGGAAAGGTCATTCAGAAGATCGTGGCCGACACCGGGGCCAAGATCGACATCGAGGATGACGGTAACGTCTATATTTTGTCGGTCAACCGCGACAACGCATACAAGGCAAAGGAACTGATCGACGCCATCGTATTTGAGCCGGAAGTAGGCTGCAAGTACACCGGCACGGTCACCCGCATTGCCGACTTCGGCGCGTTCGTAGAGATCGCGCCCGGCCGCGAAGTGCTCTGTCACATCTCCAAACTGGCCGACCACAGAGTAGAAAAGGTCGAGGACGTAGTGAAGATCGGCGACACCTTTACGGTCAAGTATTTAGGCGTAGGCGCCAAAGGCCCCGACTTTGCATACGCGGACTACGAGCCAAAGGAACGCGCTCCGCGTGAGCGCCGCGACGGAGATCGCCCCCGCAGAAACGGCGACCGCCCGAGAAATGATCGCGGCGGTGACAGAGGTGGCCGCTGCGGGGAACGTCCGAGAAACGATCGTCCCGCTCCCCGCAGCGAGGATCGCCCCGCTCCCTCCCAGACACGGGAGATCCGCCCGCAGCCGCCCGCAGCCGAGTCCAAGGAAGAGCCCAAAACTGACGACAAGAAAAAAGGACTTTTCTCTTTCTTAAAGGGAGAATAGGCAATACAATCAGGGTACAACACGTTTTTCAGGGAATGCCCGCCGCGTCTGCTATGTTGCACGCTTTTGCCATACGTTTGTATGGGCTGCAAGCGCGCTCCTTGCATTCATCGACGGGTCTTCATCTGAAAAATCTCCGACCCCTGACGAGCGCGATTTTTCGATTTGCAAGACAGAAGGCCGATGGAATACTATTCGTATTCCGAGGCCGATCACACAGCAAAGCGGGAAATCACGCCGTCAGGGGCGCATTGTACCCTGATTGTATTGCCTAAGTCTATGAAAAACCGGCACAGCCAAATACTGCGGACTGGTAAGGAAGTAATTTCCGCTGTAATGGGAAGGTGCAGTTTTAAGGGCTACGCCTTCTTGCTTTTTATGCGGTGAATTTGAACTCTTACGGGCTTCGGGATTTGGATTGTGGGACACAATCCGATGCTCGTTACACACGGAGACACGGCGTTGCAAGTTCCGTATCGTTCTCTCCATGCAAGCGTGAAAAACGGCAACAACTTGCTCACAGCCCGCAAACCGAACAGTTTTCCTTGCCGACATCGACCGACAGGCGGAAGAGCTGTTTTTATCGGCCTGTAAAACAGATGGTGGAGCGGAGAGCGATCTATGCCTCCGCTTTTTTCGTATAACGGCAGAAAAATCATATTTTAGACTATAATGAAGTTGCAAAAATGCGTAGGCAATACAATCAGGGTACAACGCGTTTTTCAGGGAATGCCCGCCGCGCCTGCTGTGTTACGCGCTTTTGCCATACGTTTGTATGCCTGCAAGCGTGCGCCCTGCATCCATCGTCGGGCATTCTCCCGAAAAATCTCCGACCCCTGACGAGCGCGATTTTTTCACTTTGCAAGACAGCAGGCCGATGGAATACGATCTGTATTCCGAGGCCGATCACACAGCAAGGCGGGAAATCACGCCGTCAGGGGCGCATTGTACCCTGATTGTATTGCCTAAACGTTCTGCTGTCATGAAGATTTCCT
>CANQPT010000035.1 GCA_947625805.1 uncultured Clostridia bacterium | reverse complement strand
TTCGGTATGTTGTTTTTTGCCGATATCGAGTCTTTTGAAACAGAGTTACATAGTGAAATTGAGGAAATCGCGCTGCTGGGTGAACTGCCGGAGAGATGGACGTATCCTGAAATCCAACCGCATTTAGTAAACGGGGCAAAGAGACGTGGATTTTTGACTGCGTTCCCATCCTGACACCTCGAATTTTTGAGCGAATAACGGCATTGCGATTGATGAAAAAACATTGTATCAAAAATATCAGAAACATAGAGCCTGCCTGTGGGGCAGGAGAAGTATGTTTCCGAGTATGACGGCGGGGCATTGGAGAAAGAAATACGCGAAAGAAATACGCATATAATAAATACAAATCTATGTGAGGAAGAACATGAATACACAAGCAATTTTTGATCTTTTGGATCAGGCAAAGAAAATACATTTTATCGGCATCGGCGGCATCAGTATGTACGGAGCCGCCATGTTCGCTGTGCATCGCGGATATGCGGTGACCGGATCGGATCGCGCCGAGAGCGAGCATACCGCAAAACTGCGGGAGGCGGGCGTGCGGGTGTATCTTACCCATGACGCACATAACGCAGAGGGAGCGGACGCGATCGTTTACACCGCCGCGGTAGATGAGAGCAATCCCGAGATGGCCTACGCCGTCGCAAACGGCATTCCCACCGTTTCCCGTGCGCAGTTTTTGGGCTATATCATGCGGGGGTATCACAACCGTATCGGCGTGTCCGGCACACACGGCAAGAGCACGACCAGCGCTATGCTGACCCATATTTTTCTTGCCGCCGGGCGGGATCCGAGCGCGGCACTGGGAGCCGAACTTTCCGAGATCGGCGGCGCATACCGGATCGGTTCGGACGAGGATTTTATCTTTGAATCCTGCGAGTATAAGGACTCTTTTTTGTCCTTCTCTCCGGATATCGCCATCATTCTGAATATCGACCACGATCACGTGGACTATTTCCGAACTATGGATCAGATGGTGCAAAGTTTCGCAAAAAGCATCGAGAGCGCCCACACGGTCATCGTTCCGGCGGGGGACCAACGTGTCGAGCAGGCATTGCGGGATTACAAGGGTAAGATTGTCCGGATCGGCATGACACAGGACTGCGATTATCACCCGTTCAGCCTGATCTATACCGGCGGTCTGGCGCGGTTTTTGTTCACCGCACAGGGAGAGCCGCTGTCCATGGTTTTTCTGAACGTGCCGGGCGAGCACAATCTGATGAACGCGCTGGCGGCGGCCGCCGCCGCTCACATCAGCGGCATCGACCCGAGTACCATCGCAAAGGGGCTTGCGAATTTCCACGGCGCACACCGGCGCTTGGAGCAAAAGGGCAACAGAAACGGCATGGACGTTTACGACGATTATGCTCACCATCCTACCGAGATCCGTGCGACCCTGTCCGCTGTAAAGGCGCTTGGTTATCGGCGGGTGCGGTGCGTCTTTCAGCCGCACACCTATTCCCGTACGGCCGAGTTGTTTGATGATTTTACCCGCGCGTTCGGCGACGCGGACGAGGTCATCTTCGCCGACATTTATCCGGCGCGTGAGGTCAACTCTTTCGGCGTAAGCAGTGCGGATCTTGCGAGGGCAGTACCCGGAGCACGGTATTTTGACAGTTTTGAAAAGATCGCGGACTATTTGTGCACGACCGGCCACGCGGGTGACGTGATCTTGACCATGGGAGCGGGCGATATCGATCGGGTAGCCGACCTGCTGCTTAAGGACAACACCTGAGATGAACGGGTATACGGCTCTTGCCCGCTGGTACGATCTTCTGAATGACGGCGTTGACTACGAGGCGTGGGCGGATGCGCTCTCCCGGTATTTCCCGGCGGGCGGCACTCTGCTCGACCTTGCCTGCGGCACCGGCAATATGACCCTGCCGCTTGCCGCGCGCGGCTTTGACATGATCGGCGTGGACCTGTCCTGCGATATGCTTGCCCTTGCGCGTGACAAGGCCGGGGCGGCGGGGAAAAACATTCTCTTTTTACAGCAGAGTATGACCGCCCTTGACCTGTACGGAACTGTGGACGGAATCGTCTGCTGTCTTGACGGAATCAATTACCTGACCGGCGAGGACGACCTGCGCGCCTGCTTTTTCTCGGCATGGGAATTTCTTTGCCCGGGCGGGCGGTTTGTCTTTGACGTGAACACCCCTTACAAGTTCGAGCATATCTACGGCGACCGGGACTATGTGCTGGAGGACGAGGGCGTTTTGCTTGCATGGCGCAACGAATACGAGGACGGGCTGTGTACGTTCGTTCTGGATCTTTTCGTCGAGGGAGAGGACGGGCGCTACGAGCGGCAGTGCGAGGAACAGACCGAGCGCTGTTATACCCGCGACACGCTGACACGGATCGCAGAGGAGTGCGGCTTTACTGTGGAGGGCGTGTACGCGAGCCCCGAGGGCGCGCCGGCCGCCGATACCGACGAGCGTTGGCACTTTGTATTACGCAAAAACAAGGAACAGACAAATGGCTAAATTATTACGCGGAATGTCGCGCGACGGAAGCGCACGCATTCTGATTTTGAATTCAACCGATATGGCAGAGCGCGGCCGCCAACTGCACGGTTGTGCGCCCACTGCCGCCGCGGCGCTGGGCAGAACCCTGACCGCCGCCTCGCTCATGGGCTGTATGCTCAAGGAAAAGGGAAATTCCCTGACCCTGAATTTCAAGGGGGACGGGATCGCGCGGGGCGTGATGGCGGTTTCCGACTATTACGGCAACGTGCGCGGTCTGATTGGTGAGCCCCGGGCGGACCTACCCAACAAGCCAAACGGTAAACTGGACGTTTCCGGCATTGTGGGCGCGGGCAGTATGAGCGTTATTCGCGACACGGGCGAGGGTGAGCCGTACGTGGGCATCACCGAGATCGTCAGCGGCGAGATCGCCGAGGACGTGACCCACTATTTTGCGGACAGCGAGCAGATTCCCACCGTGTGTGCGCTGGGCGTGCTTGTGGACACCGATCATTCCTGCCGTGCGGCGGGCGGGATCATGGTGCAGTTACTGCCGGGTGCGGACGAGCATACCGTGGATCTGATCGAGCGCAATATTCCGAATTATGCCAACGTTTCCCGCTTGTTTGACTCCGGGCTATCCAATCGGGAGATCGCAAATATCGTTTTCGCGGATATTCCCTACGATATTTTTGACGAGTTGACGCCCGCGTACGTCTGCGACTGTTCGCGGGAGCGCATGGAGCGGGGGCTGATCACATTGGGCAAGAAAACGCTGATGGACATAATCCGCGAACGCCACGTGATCGAGACCCGCTGCCACTTCTGCTGCAAATCCTATCGCTTTGACGTGGACGACCTGCTCCGCTGGGCCAAGGCCGGCGCGTTTCAGCAATGAATTTAATTGAGTTGGGGGACTTTTGTAAAAGTCCCCCAAACCCTTCAAAACTTGGTCATAGCCCGCACGCCGTGCGGGCTGAAATTTTTGCTTTCCGAACGTCCAAAAGCCCTCTCTCAGGAGAAGGCTTTTTTTGCGGATTATATCTTGTTCTTGATCTCGTTTTTCAATTCGTTGATGATCTTTTTCTCTAAGCGCGATATGTAGGATTGCGAAATGCCGAGGCGGTCGGCGACTTCTTTCTGGGTCAGTTCTCTGCCGCCGTTCAGGGCAAAGCGCAGGGTGATGATCTCCCGCTCTCTGTCGCACAGACCCGCCACCGCCGCACGGATGGTTTTTCTGTCCTCGTCGCTCTCTAAATTGCGGTAGACCTGATCCTCGTCCGACGAAATGATATCCGAGAGCAGCAGTTCGTTTCCGTCCCAGTCTATGTTGAGCGGCTCATCGATGGAAAGTTCGCTGCGCTGTGCGCCGGTCTTGCGGATGTGCATGAGGATCTCGTTCTCAATACACCGGGAGGCGTAGGTGGCCAGTTTGATGTTCTTGTCGGGGCGAAAGGTATTGATCGCCTTAATTAACCCGATTGTACCGATCGAGATAAGATCCTCGATGCCCGAGCCTGTGTTCTCAAATTTCTTTGCGATATAGACCACCAGCCGAAGATTGTGCTCTACCAGCACAGAGCGCAGAGCAGGCTCTTTCTCAAGACGTGAGATAACGTCCGCCTCCTCCTCAGGCGAGAGGGGACTTGGCAGGGTTTCTGCTCCGTTGATATAGTAAATGTCGCCGTTCGAGGTACAAGCGACGAATAATTTCCGAATGATATTGAATACCATTTTGAGTCCTCCTAACATAGTAATGACGGCGTGATGGCCGGATACCCCCCGAAATCGTTATTTTCTTTGGTCGGCAGAATGCCGATGCAGGCGTCTTTTTCTTCGCCCGCCACCAGAACTCTGTCAGGCGTGTAGACCAGCATAAGTCCTTTTCCTCCCACAGATCGGGAGGGAATGACGTGCACTCGGTGAGAGATTTTGGTGTCTACCTGATCGAGTACCGTGAGGTCGCCGGTGCGGAACAGTTCCTTGGTGTCAAAGGGCAGAATGGGCAGTACGGTCATGTAGCCGGTAACAATGACCGGCTTGCCGTTGTAGGGATCACACAAGAGATTTCCCGTGTCGCACAGGCTTTCAAACTCCACCTTACAGCCACTGCCCCAGATCTCGACCTGCACCGGCTGGCTGGCGCGTTTTTTTGCAAAGATCCTGCCGCAGAACAGGCACAAAAGACCGACGGCGCTTGCCGCCAGAACAAAATAACCCGGCGGGATGTCCGCGTACAGGGTGTTTGCACTGCCGTTGATCATGACCGTGTGTGTACGGCCGGCAAGGGTGTAATAGAGGGCTGAGATGCCCCCGCCGAGCAGAAAATTCACACTGTAAAACAGACAGACCGACTTGCACAGGCTGACCGTATGTCCGCCGAAGGAAATAAAGCAGAGCAAGATCGCCACGGCAAGGTGAATGAGGGCGCCGATCAGTTCCGAGCCTTGGTAGATGAGCGCGGCGATCGCGTAGATCGCCCCGATCGCGGCGGAAATGACAAGCGCTATGAGGTTGATTTTTTTATGCAGGATCTTTCCGGTTAGGAAAAGAGAGAGAAAATCCATACTGAAATTGATGAGAAACAGCACATCGGCATACACAATCTGTTCCAAGTTATCACCGTACACATTGTAACCGAAGAAGAATGGAAATTTTGTCACAGTATGGCACGGAGCAAAAAAATGACCGCCGCCGTTCAAATCGGGTTTTTCGGAGGACAACTGTTAGTGTCTGTAAACTTTTACTATGCAAATCATACAAAAATTTTTGTAAAAAACTTCGATTAACAAGTGGTGAAATATGGACAAATTGTAACAGAAGTGGTATAATAATACTTAAACATACAATTCCGCCAGATGCGGTAGGTGACCGATGACCGCTCCGCGTCTGTCCGAAACGCACAGAAAATTACTTAGAAAGGAAGAAAAGCAAATGAGCAAAAACATCTTGAAACGGATGCTCGCACTCGTTCTGACCTTTGCCATGATCGTCAGCTTTGCACTCACAACCGTGAGCGCGGCCGAGCCGCAGGCAGACAGTGAGAGCGTCGGACGCACGGATGCTTCTTCGGATCGGCCGAGGGTCGATCTGGTTGACGATGCGCAAGCGGTCGTCAATCCCGATCAAGTGGTTCGTGTGTCGATCGTGCTGGAGGCGCCGTCTACCCTCGCCGCCGGCTATTCCACGGAGGAGATTGCGCAGAATGAGCAAGCGATGACCTACCGTGCAGGTTTGAAGGCAGACCAGCAGAAGGTCGCCGACCGCATCGAATCGGAGGTGCTGGACGGTAAGCAACTGGACGTGGTCTGGAACCTGACACTGGCCGCAAACATCATTTCCGCAAACGTACGCCGCGGCGACATCGAGGCCATCGAGGACGTCGAGGGCGTCAAGAGCGTGTACGTGGAGAGGCAGTATTCTCCTGACGTGGTTTCGGAGGGCGATACGCTGGAGCCAAACATGGCCGTCGCAGGCGAGATGAACGGCACCTCGACCGCGTGGGATCTTGACTATTACGGTGAGGGAAGCCTGATCGCCATCATCGATACCGGTCTTGATACCGACCACCAGTCCTTTAATAACGACGCGTTCCTTGAGGCCATCCAAAGTACCGACAACCTCAAGCTGACTAAGGATAAGGTGTTGGCCGCGGCAGAGGAACTCAACGCCGTTTCGGCTAAGGGCGCAGATGTGGACAAACTCTGGCGCAGTGAAAAGGTGCCCTACGGTTGGAACTACATCGATCATAAAGAGGACATCACCCATGACGGCGATGATGCGGGCGAACACGGTTCGCACGTTGCAGGTATCGCGGCCGCAAACCGCCTGATCCCCGTGACCGAGGACGGCGAAACCACTTACGTAGATGCCCTTGATACGGTTCATATGGCAGGTAACGCTCCCGACGCGCAGATCATGGTCATGAAGGTGTTCGGTCAGGGCGGCGGAGCCTTTGACGGTGACTGTGTCGCCGCAATCGAGGACGCAATCTATTTAGAGGCTGACTCTGTCAACCTTTCCCTCGGTATGGCCATCCCCGGCTTTGCAAGCCCGGTCGGAACGGACGACCCGTACGCTGATATTCAGCAAACCCTGACAAACAGCGATACCGTGGTGGTTTATTCCGCCGGTAACGCAGGCTCTTGGGCCGACCAAACTTACAACGGCTATCTTTACAATGATGGCGTAAGTTATCAGATGGACGGTGAGTCCGGTTCTTATACCGATTCTTTCACCGTTGCTTCGGCGGACAACGACGGTTTCATCGGCGCTACCGCCACGATCGGCGAGACCGAGTTCGGTTGGACGGACGGAAGCATCGGGCCGGCGTTCACCTCTCTCGATCCGGAGTGTCAGGGCACAACACTTCAGTTTGTCATGCTTTCACCGGATGCCGCAGGCAAAGACGAGACTCTTGCTCCCGAGCTCGATTTGGACGGCAAGATCTACATCACATGGCGTGGCGGTAATACCAGTTTCTATCTAAAAGCAAATGCCGGCTATAATGCCAAAGCCGCAGGCGTATTCGTTGCAAACAACACGTCCGGTACCATCAGCATGGATCTGACTGGTTACAACGGTAATATCCCGGTCGCATCCATTCTGCAAAGCGACGCGCTTGCAATCTGGAACTCGGTTGAAGAGAAATCCGAAATCGACGGCTATGAGTACATCACCGGCTCGATCAACATCAACGGTACGGTCAGCGCACATAATTACAATTCGACCTACAAGACCATGAGTTCGTTCAGTTCTTGGGGTACCACCGGCGATCTGGCGCTTAAACCCGAGATTACCGCTCCCGGCGGAAACATCTGGTCGGTCAACGGCGCGCTGGAAGAAACCAACGGCTATGAACTGATGAGCGGTACGTCTATGGCGGCTCCTCAGATCACTGGTATGGCGGCGCTCGTCCAGCAGTATCTGCGTGAGGCCGCAGAGGCAGGCGAGATCACCTTAGATGAGGACGCCAGCTACCGTCAGTTGACCCAAGGGCTTCTGATGGCGACCGCCGAGCCGTTAAAGCATTACGACGAGGAATACGGCGCAGAGGTTTACTGGTCCCTGTTACAGCAGGGCGCAGGTCTTGCCAATGTTGGCGCGGCCGTTACCACCCCTGTGATCGTTACGGTCGACGGTCAGACCGACGGTAAGGTCAAAGCCGAGATCGGTGACGACTATCACCGCACCGGTAAATATCCGGTCAGGTTCACTTTGACCAACATCACGGACAAGGACGTCGAATATATGCTTTCGGCTGACGCGTTCACACAGGCATATTTCTCTGATCCCGATTACGGTGAGTTCTCCGATTTCACAACCCGCGATCTGCAGGCCACCACGACTTTCTCGAACGTCAGCTTTGACTACGATGGCGACGGCGACGTGGACGCTGACGCTGACGACGCACAGGCTCTGCTTGACTACGTGATCAATGGCACCGTGCCCGCATACCACGCCATGACGACCGACGTGGACGGCGACGGCGATACGGACACCTACGACGCACACCTGCTTCTGACCCTGAATCTGAACCTGAACCAGACCACCCTGAAGGTTCCCGCGGGCAGATCGGTCGAGGTAGAGGCAGTTATCACTCTGTCCGACGATGAGATTGAGACTTTAGAGGCGCAGAATCCTGCCGGCGCATACATCGAGGCATATATCTTTGCCGAGGCTGTGGGCGACGAGGAGGGCGTACTCGCTCCGACTCTGTCTATCCCCGTGCTGGGTTACTACGGAAGCTGGACCGACGCTTCTATGTACGAAATCGGGACTGGCGAGGAGTGGGCAACCGCATCCGCAGGCAAGGTCGGCGGACGCTACCCGTACACCTATCAGGGTGCTTACACCGGTTATAATCTGACCGCGACCAATACGCTTCTCGACGAAGAGGGCTATCTTATCTTCAACGGCGATATCATCGGCGAGGAAGAAAGTCTTTTAGATTATATGTACTCTCAGATCCGCAACTCCGGCAACGGTATCGTTCGGATCACCGACCGGGACGGCGAGGAGCTGTGGCGTTCGGAGGAGTTTGGTCCGGATTACGGCTTGACCTACTATGAGAGCGCGGGCTTCTGGCTGAGAGCCTCTGTCTCCGGCTCCTTGTACTACAATTTGTATAACTACGTCGACATCGACTGGACTGCAGTCGTAAAGGCGATCAAAGAGCTGGATAAATCAATTAATCAGGTCAATATCTCTCTGATTTTGGCCCCCGAGTACTATGCCGACGAGAACGGCAAGTACGACTGGAATGAGCTGACCGACGGCATCGAGAACGCCGACAACAAAGAGCTGGGTAAAGGCGCATACCTGACCACCGCTCTGAGCATCGACCTCGAGGCCCCCGTGATTGGCGAAATCACCTGTACGGAAGAAACCAACAAGGGTGAGGGCGACGGCCGCGTGATCACCGTGCAGCTGACCGATAACATGGATCTGGCTTTCGCCGTTCTGTATGACGAAAACTACGCGGCAAACGAAACGGGCAATCCCGTTGAGATCAAAGAGCTCGAGGGCGGCGCCGCGCTGACGGTTGAGTTTGACGGCGGAGATACAAAATCGCCGGATGGCGAAGTACAGATCGATAACCCGCTGTATGACAGTATCTACCGGCTGGTAGTGACCGACGCGGCAGGAAATACCGCATCCAAGCGCTTTGAGGTCGGCGACGTCAAGTTCACCGACAAGGTCGGCTCGATCACTCTCTCGGAAGACGAGATCGAGATCATTGTGCGCAGCAAGTACGCGCTGAGCGCAGAGGTCGGCCCTTACAACCTGAGCGATGACGCTATGGGCGTCAAATGGTCGACCGAGGACAACGAAATCATCGAGGTCGATCCCGACACCGGTGTGATCACCGCTGTGGGTGTGGGTCAGGCTACCGTCACTGCTACCACCGTGGCAAACAGCGCGAGCGGCGGCCCGCTGACTGCGAATTGTAAGGTCACCGTATTCTCCCTGCCCATCACCGCTGCCGGCGTGCTGGGCGACGAGGGCGGCCACGCTAAGTTCTTTAACTGGGATTTTGAGACCGGCGAGTTGAAGTACAACGATAACGAGGAAGAGGATACCGTGTATCCGGTTGCTCTGACCACCTACACCGACGACACCTATCTTACCGTAGACAACGACGGCGTTATTTACGAACTCGATTATGACGGCACGGTCAAGAACAGTCAAAGCGGCACTTACTACGAACAGCTCATGCCGTTTGATATGTCCTATCTCAAGTCTACCCGAACTCTGTGGTGGACCGACGGCGGTTACGTCATGTTTGATCAAGATCCATTCAATCCCCAGCTGAGCGGTTGGGATATCGGCAAACAATATGGTGCGCAATACGGTTATCCCTATGCGATCGCAGCCAAAGACAATGCATGGAGCAGTAGCACTGCCTCCGGCACCTACGAAGTATGGGTGCTACTCGATGGAGGCTATATGCTGCGTATGCGTCCTTATGTAACCTCCAGAGGTATGTCTGCTTCGCTGAGCTTCTTCCCGCTTGGTATGGACACCTCGTATGTGGGCAATTTGGATCTTTCCTACTCCAACATGGTGATCGGTGCAGATGGTGCGTTCTATGCGTCCATCATGACCGGTGAAACCAACGAGGTCTATCAGATCAAACTGATCACCACCGAGGGTTCTACCAGCTTTAGCCGTCAGATCACCTATCTCGGTGACTTTGGCGATCAGGTATGGCCGGGTCTGTTCTTGACCGTAGAAAACAAACCTTCCGGCGTCAAGTACGACTATGACAATGACGGCGCAGTCACCAGCGCTGATGCGGAAACTCTTCAGAAGGATGTGGTCAAAGAAACCGGCACCGAGGATATTGTTCTCTGCAAGGATCAGGTCGCATCCGTCTATGCGGTCGATCTTGACAGACAGGTGGTCAAGAGCGAACCTCTGACCGCCAAGGGCGGACTTGACAGCATCGATATGCCCGATAAGGCGCTCGTTACCTCGATCGTAGTGGATGAGACAGAGCACACCGTGACCGTTCCGGTCAAGGTGGACAAGAGCACCAACGGCGACTTTACACTTTCCTATAATGCTGAACTGCTGAGTGTAAAATCGATCGACGCCAACACCAGTGTTCCGCTCAGCGTCAACACTGACACCGAAGGCGAAATCCGCATAGGTTACGCCGACAAGAGCGCGATCAGCGCATATCTGGTCAACGTTGTATTTGACTATGATGTGAACGACGCGGGACAGGTCGCAGAGTTGACCCTGGCCGTGGACGAGGACGGCCACAGCCACGAGGGTGATACCGTCACCGCCGAGGTCGAACTGACCAAGGAGCACGAGCATACTGAGGTGACCGATCCTGAGATTCCTGCGACCTGCACGACTCCGGGTTATACCGGCAACACCTATTGCTCCGAGTGCGGCTTACTTCTCGAACTGGGTGAGATCATTCCGGCGCTTGACCATGAGTGGGACGAGGGCAAGATCACGATCGATTCTACCTGCGAGAGCGCAGGCATCAAGGTCATCACCTGTAACACCTGCGGCGAGCAGCGTGTTGAAGCCATCGACGCGACCGGTCATACCTCGACCGACGTTGAAGCGCTTGATCCGACCTGCACCGAGGCAGGACATACTGCCGGCAAGAAGTGCGAGGTCTGCGGCGCGATCTTAGAGGGCGTTGATACTATCCCGGCCAAGGGACATACGCTTGTTGTCGATGAGGCAGTCGCTGCGACTTGTACCGAAGCAGGACACACCGTAGGCGTGACCTGCGCTGAGTGCGACGCAGTTCTGGTCGAAGAAAAAGAAATCCCGGCACTGGGACACGATTACGGCGAGTGGACGGTCACCAAGGCCGCGACTTGCACCGAAGCAGGTGAGCAGGCACACACCTGCAAGCGCTGCGGCGAGGTCGAGACCCAGGCAATTGAGGCATTCGAGTGCCCGACTGCCAAGTTTACCGACAACCCGACAGGCAAGTGGTTCCACGACGCAATCGACTTTATGGTCGAGAACGGACTGATGAACGGTGTCTCCGAGACCGTCTTTGACACCCATGGCGGACTGACCCGCGCTCAGCTGGTCACCATTCTGTACCGTCTGGAGAAAGAACCCGAGGTCGAGGGTACGACCGAGTTTACCGACGTTGAGCAAGGCCGCTTCTATTACAGCGCAGTTATTTGGGCGGCAGAGAACGGCATCGTCAATGGCAAAAACGCGACCACCTTTGATCCGAACGGCTCGATCACCCGCCAGGAGATCGCAACCATTCTGTATCGTTATGCCGAGGCTGAGGCGGTGGAAGAGGATCATCTGTCCGACTTTACCGACAGTGCCGAGGTAAGCGCCTTTGCAAAGGATGCGATGAACTGGGCGGTTGCAGAGGGCCTGATCAACGGCTCCGGCAGCAAACTCTCACCCAAGGGCAATGCGACCCGCGCTGAGATTGCCGCCATCCTGTACCGTTACCTGGGTCGGTAATCGGATAATCAAACAACAACAGCGCCTTTCCTTCGGGAAAGGCGCTGATCTTTTTGGCAGGGAGGCCGTGCGCCGCTTAGCGAAACCTCGGGCAGAGCCGGGCAAACTTTTTGACGCTGAAAGAGTACGGTCGTTTGCCGTGGAGGGCATTGATTGTCCAACCGGGGATCCAACCGGAACGAAAATAGGCCGTTTGTAGTTAAAATTAAAAATTAATTCAAATTTTGTTGAAAAATTGGTTGCATTATGTTATAATGTTAAAAAATAGTGCGGTGAAAACGCCCGCATGAATCTACTTAAGGAGGCAAACTATGTTTTGCAGTAAGTGTGGTAATCAGATACCGGACGGCGAAAAAGTCTGTCCCGTATGCGGCGCCCCGGTCGAAGAGACGCCGTTGGTGAATGCTGCGGCACGTTCCCCGAAAACAAAGCTCATCGCACTGGGTGCGGCTGCGCTTGCCGTCATCCTGATCGCAATCATCGTAATCTCTAGCATCGTTACCGGCAGCAGCGCTGCCGGCGTCGCAAAGAAGTTCACAAAGGCAAGCCTTTCCGGCAATCTCAGAAAGGCTGACGGTTATAATCTTATTTCGACCGGGCAAAGATTTGAGGATTCCGCGAAAGACAACGATATGGACCTTGAGGAATACTTGGACGAATATTACAAGTGCGACAGCATGAAAGAATTTTGGAGCGACCGTCAGGAGGACGTCAAAGACAGTCTCGAAGAAGAGTACGGCAAGCACGTCAAGGTCAAGATCGAAAAGATCAAGAAGGTCGACAAATATACGAACAGCGAGCTCAAGGACTTTAGAGAAAACAACGAAAGCCGTTTCGACGAGTATGATCTGGACGTGGATAAGGTAAAGGCGGTCTCGGAGGTCACGCTCAAGGTCAAGATCAAAGGCTCTGAGGACGATGACAAAGAAGATGTTACATGGACTATGGTCAAATACAAGGGCAAGTGGAGAGTTTGGTCCGCGTATTGATCCAAGTACTCAAAATAAAATCTTTTATTCCTTGTAATGCAACGGCAAGTCTCCTCTTTTGTGGAGGAGACTTGTTTTGCGTTTTATTATCTTATTTCAAGCGCTTACTCTAAATCCGGGCAACTGCTCGGATTTTTTAATTGGTTGTACCCTCTGCGTAAACCGAAGGCACCGTGCCCACAATGACCGCTTGCGTGACGATAAACGACTGTACGTATTCATAGGTTTCGGTAGAGTCAGGCAGGATCACGGTCATGTTCACCGTCACCGTGACCGAGATAATGTGCTCGGTCTGATTGACCCCCGCGTCGCGGAATTCGCTTTTGCTGTACGCATCCACGGTATTTGATTGGGACAAATTCATGGAAAAAGCAGGGCCCTTGCCGGACAGGATATCTGAGGCGGTCAGCGATCCCAGCGGGATCTCCACCTTGATGGTTTTTCGTTTTAATTCCGCCGAGATATTGTCGTTTAACTGAATGCACATTAGATTGAGCAGTTCTGCGTTTGTGTTCAGCGACACGATCTGCCCCTGCTCGTTTCGCGTGATCTTCGTAAGATCTTCGTAGGCAACGTTCATGCCGGAAACGAATTTGGAGTAGGACGTATTGACCGTGTTGTTGATTAGATTGACCGCCGCCGGGCGCGCAAGATCGGCCAGTACCGGGTCGATCTGTGCGCTGCCGAAGCCGAGCGCGATCCCGGTGATCAGGACTGAGATGGCTAAAAGCACCGCGATACGCGCCGGGCGCGGTCGTCGACGGGTGGTACGGAGCGCTCTCCATTGTATAAACATAAAACTCACCAAAATATTATATGCAAAAGATGCCGGGATTGTTGTATTTTTTATTGAAAATACGGCGAAATTTTGTTATAATATCTTAAAAACAACAAAATCGGAGTTTTTATGGAAAAGGTAGCAATTCTTGACTGCGGCGGGCAGTATACCAAGGTGATCGACAGAAAGGTGCGGGAGTTAGGGGTTTATACCGACATTTTCCCGCTTGGCGTTGCGCTTGAAGAGATCAAAGATCACGACGCGATTATTTTGAGTGGAGGGCCGTCCAGCGTATGGGCGGACAGTGCGCCTGCATATGACGCGGGGATTTTTGATTTGGGAAAACCGATGCTCGGCATCTGCTACGGGATGCAACTGATCAACGAACATTTCGGCGGCCGGGTCAAGCCATCGGTCAAGACCGAATACGGTCAGATCGCCATCTCGGTCGATCCATCCTGTCCTCTTTTCGAGGGTCTTTCCATGCGGGAAGAGGTGCTGATGAGCCACGGCGACGCCGTGGTCAGCCTTGCGCCCGGTTTTGTTCGCGTTGCCGATACCGACGGCATCTGCGCGGGTATTTATTCACCTGAAAAGAGGATCGTTGCCGTGCAGTTCCACCCGGAGGTCGATCCGACCGTCCACGGCAAAAAGATGTTAGAAAATTTCCTGCGTAAAATTTGTGCCCTGACCGAAGTATACACCCTTGAGGACCGCATTCAGACCTCCATCGACATGATCCGCTCCCGCGTGGGCGAGGACGGCAAGGTGGTCGTGCTGGTTTCGGGCGGCGTGGATTCGGCTGTGACGGCGGCACTGCTCTGTCGCGCCTTGCGCCCCGATCAGGTGTACGGCATCCACGTGGATCACGGCCTGATGCGCAAGAACGAGTCCGATTTGATCTGTGCAAATCTCGCCTCGCTCGGCCTTGTCAATATGCAACGCATTGACGCAGAGGATGCGTTTTTCCATACACCGCTGGTCATCGGCGGCGAGCAGTACGCACCGCTGTGTGAAACGGTCGAGCCAGAGAAAAAGCGGGCGATCATCGGTCATATGTTCTTCGTGGTGACCGAGGAGGCTGCCAAGAATCTGAATCTTGACTTTGACACCGCCTTTCTGGCGCAGGGCACCCTGCGTCCCGACCTGATCGAAAGCGGCAATCCCGACGTGTCGGGCTATGCCCACAAGATCAAGACCCATCACAATGACGTGGGGATCATTCGTGAACTGCGCGACCGGGGGCACGTGATCGAGACCAACTGGGACTGGCACAAGGACGAGGTCAGACAGGTGGCGCGTATGCTTGGTCTTGATGAGGAGATTGCATCCCGCCAGCCGTTTCCCGGCCCGGGACTGGGTGTGCGGATGCTCTGCTGCGACGGCCCGGAGCCGGAACAGCCCGCCGACAGGCAAGCGGCGTTTGCCCGCTTTGTCGCAGAAAACGGAGTAGGCAGGTACACCGCCGCCCTCGGCCCGGTGCGCTCGGTGGGCGTGCAGGGGGACAACCGCTCGTATAAGACCCTGAGTTCTCTCTACGGCGAGCAGGATCCTTTTCGGGTCGACTGGGGCGACGTCATGGATCTTGCCAAACGAATCCCCAACGAATTTGATTTTATCAACCGGGTGGTCTATTGCCTTTCCGGTGATCAACAGGGGGCGATCACCTGTGACGGAATGCATATCAATCACGAAAATGCAGATCTTTTGCGAGAGATTGACAGTATCGTGACCTCGCATATTATGAATCCCGCAATCGCCCAATGCTTTGCCGTGCTTTTCCCGCTTTCCCGTGAGCCGGGCAAGCCTTATTCCTGCGCCATCCGCGCAGTCTGTACCTCGGACTTTATGACCGCCCGAAGCGCCGTTCCCGGCAAGGATTTCACGCTTGAAGCCCTGTCGGCCGCCGTATCCGAGATCCGCGCTGCGGTAGGCGACAAGATTTCCAATATCTATTACGATGTCACCGGCAAACCACCGGCGACCGTCGAGTGGGAATGATTGCCGTTCTCCCGGAAACCCAGTATTTATTCGGGTTTTTGGATTTCCAAAGTGCCTTTTGATAACAATTTGATAACGAATTCAAGCGGCGGCAGGGAGAAGTCCCTGCCGCTAATTTTACATACGGAAGTAGAAAAAGTCATAAATTCATGGTAAAATAATACAAAATGCGTATAATCGACTGTCAATTCGACAGAAATTTGCAATTGTGTCGTTTCATTTCAATATTCCGCTTGATATAATGTAGTTATAAAATTAAACGGAGGAATTGAACTATGAACACAGACAAGATTTATGCCGAGGCAATTGTAAACGAATACTCGAAAAAGAGCGCGTCCAAGGTGGTTGCGCTCCGCAAGCTGGACAGGGCGGCGAAGATGCCTGCTCAGATTTTCACGTACACCTTTGGCATTCTATGCGCTTTGATCGCCGGAACTGGAATGTGTCTGTCTATGGGCGTTATCGGAGCGGGAACGGCAGTATTCACCGGTCTGGGTATTGTCGTCGGTATCGTCGGTTTTGCAGGAATGGCCGTGAATTACCCGATCTATAAGCACATCTTACAGAAATACAAGAACAAATATGCCGACGACATCATTCGTCTTGCAACAAAAATTGCGGGCGACGAGAATTGAAACCGCATTAGCAGAGAAAGGGGGTGGAACGGTTGAACAAGTCGGAAAGCAAGTATTTCAGTACGGCCGCACGCATGGATGAGGCTCTTATTGCGTGCTTGGAGAAAAAGGATTTTGCGTATATCACCGTGAAAGAAATATGCGAAAAGGCAGGGGTCAACCGTTCCACCTTTTATCTGCATTATGAAACAATCGCCGACCTATTGAACGAATGCGTGGAGTACGCAAACAACAAATGCTTTCAGAGATATCCTTCAGAGCTTGCGGACATAAAGAAGCGACTGACGTCGGAACATACGGAAGATTTGGTTTTCGTTTCTCCCGAATATCTGAGGCCGTATTTAGAGTTCGTCAGAGAGAATAAGCGCTTATTCAAAGTTGCACTTTCCCATTCTGCTACGTTGAATGCAGAGGGCACATTTCGGCAGTTATTTGTCAATATCTTTTCGCCGGTGCTGGACAGATTTCATCTTGCGGAGAAAGATAAATCCTATATTATTATGTTTTATATCGGCGGTCTTATCGCTATTGTAAAGGAATGGATCGGGAAAGACTGTGCTGACCCTATAGAACAGATTATGGACGTCTGTATGCGTTTAATTATTCCGAGCGACATCACAAAGAGCGAGAGATATTTTTGAAATGAAAGAGATGGATAAAAAATTACAGATAATGTAAAGGTTACCGATAAAAACAATAAGCCCGCTCCCGATATTGACATAACCTTAAAGGATAGAAACGGCGAAACTTGGGCAAACTAATCCGAAAAATGAAAAGGCAATCCTTTTTTGGGTTGCCTTTCTGTAATACTTGTGGTATAATTTATGGAGATTTCAGGCCAGCAGGCTTTGAGATACCCATGATAACCGGATCATCCGCAACCTCACGTATCAGAATCATTTCGAAGGCCAATGCGATATCCCTCACTATCAGGGGAACGGATTTTCTTTGAAGTAAATAAAAGGAGGAACATTTATGCGTAACTGTATTCGTTGCGGAGCGGAAATGAAGGATGGCTTTAAGATTACCTCGGGCTATGGAATCGTAATTCGTGGGGAAAAGAACCGTGCCGTCAAGCCGAAGGTTGCGGTCTGCCCGCAGTGCGGCGAGGTATCCATTTATGTGGAAGAGGTTGACAAACTGATCGGAAAAGAAAAGGAATGAAGCCCTTTCAGAAAGCCATCGTTATCGGCTCACCCGGAGCGGGAAAGAGCGTCTTCGCTCGCGCTCTGCGGGACAGAACCGGTCTTCCACTGTATTATCTCGATCAAATCTGGCACAAGACGGACAAGACCACCGTGTCGCGGGAGGAGTTTGACCGGCGGCTCGCCGAAATCCTCGCCGGGGAGCGCTGGATCATCGACGGGAACTATCAGCGCACCCTGCGGCCGAGGTTGGAGCGCTGCGACGCGGTTTTTCTTCTGGACTATCCCAAAGAGGTTTGCCTCGGGGGTGCGGCTTCCCGTATCGGAACGGTCAGAGAAGATCTGCCGTGGGTGGAGGACGAATTTGACGAGGAGTTTCGGCAGTGGATTGAGGGTTTTCCCGAAAAGCAACTGCCCGAAATTTGCCGCCTGCTTGAGGAATACCCGGATAAAACGGTCACGGTGTTCAAAAGCCGGGAAGAAGCAGAATGCTGGCTGAAAAGCTAAAAAACAGGACAGGAGGAGTTAACATGGAAATCATGGAAGCCGTGCGGATGCGGCACAGCGTCCGTCAATACACAGACAAAGCCGTCGATATGGCGGCACTTGCCGAATTGCAGGCTGAAATAGACGCTTGCAACAAGGAGAGCGGATTGCACATTCAACTTGTGGCCGACGAGCCCAAAGCGTTCTCCGGCTTTATGGCGCATTACGGAAAGTTTTCCGGCGTGAGAAATTATTTCGCGCTTATCGGGAAAAAGACAGCCGAGTTAGAAGAAAAATGCGGCTATTACGGCGAACGGCTGGTGCTAAAGGCACAGCAGCTCGGACTTAACACCTGTTGGGTCGCCCTGACCTATTCCAAGGTTCGCTCCGCATATAGGGTGGAGCGGGGCGAAAAGCTCTGTGTCGTGATTGCTTTTGGGTACGGGAAGACCCAAGGAATGCCGCACCGCTCCAAAACCTATGATGAGGTGGCAAGTGCGGAGAATGCGCCCGATTGGTTTATAAACGGAGTCGAGGCGGCGCTGCTTGCGCCTACGGCGGTCAATCAGCAGAAGTTTTACTTTACCCTTGCCGGGGATAAGGTAAAAGCCGAACCCGGTAAGGGTATGCTCACCAAAATGGATCTCGGCATAGCCAAGTATCATTTTGAGGCAGGCTCCGGCAAGTCAAGCCTGATATGGGATTAAAGAAGAAATACGCAAAAGAATACAATACAATCTTCCATACCCGGAGAAACACGGATATCAATGCTCGACCGGGCGGCGCAGTTTGCCTCCTTCAAGGCGCTCAACGGCGGCCCGGCTGACCGACGCCAAAAGAAAGTCTATCCCCATGGACGATATTCTCGCACTGGACGGGCTGGAAAGCATGGCGGGGCAGTTTGACGAGCTCTATCCTTCCCACGGGAGTTGTCCGGTGTTGCCTGGGTTGATC
>CANQPT010000034.1 GCA_947625805.1 uncultured Clostridia bacterium | reverse complement strand
GAAACGAGGCGAACATGATGGCTGCTAAATCCGGGAAAAAGCGAAGAAGAAAAAGCTATATGGAAGAACCGGTAAAAATTCCGGCGGATGTGCTGCTCATGGACGCCATTGTTCGTACCGTTGCCAAAAAGGGTGTGGAAGGCGCCTCCACCAGAGCTATCGCTGCCGAAGCGGGGCATGGTCTTACAGATACGGTCATCTATCGCTTCTTTTCGAGCAAAGAGGAGCTGATGCGGAAAGCCTTTGCACGGGAAAGTACGGCCTTTATGATGCAGGTCGAATCGTTGCTTCCGGTTCTGTGGGAAAAGAACATTTCCCGTGAACAGCGTCTGCGATTTCTATGGCATACCGTTTGGACTTGGTTGAGCCAACATAAAGAAGCCTGCGCCTTTATGATCCGCTACTATTATTCCGCATCCTTTGACGAGACCGCCAAAAACAGCTATCAAACGGTCTGGCAGCCGATTGCAGATCGTCTGCATGAGCTTTTACCGGACACGGATACCGAAACGCTGGTCTATATGGCGCTGGAAGCAACAGCCTCCGCTATCTATCCCGTCTGCGTGGGATGGCGGCCGGACGGCGCCGGCGCTTCGGAATACGGATTCCGCCGGTTAAACGGATTAGTCAATGAATTTCTATCGAATTGATTGACACAATATTGACCGGCTTTTGCTCAAAACTGAAAGTTTTTTCATCCCTATAAGGGATTCGCTTTACAAATTGAATTGAAATCACACGCAATCGAAACCTTACTATTTCCCTTTGCGCACAGAAAGGATATCGTCATGAAAAGAATGATTCCAAAGGAAGAATTGGTCGCAAAACAAACAGGAAGACACTACGGTCGGGTGAAAGCCCGCCGGTCGGTGTCTTTCGGGAATCCATTGCGAAGGATTACTTCTATGCTGTTGTGCTTGTGTATGATGGCGGGGATGCTGTGTAATTTCGGCGGTTGGGTGTTATCGTCCGCAGCCGCCGCAGAAGCGACCGGGAATGTGATGAATCGGATTGCTGACGGGGATACGAGCGATACCTACATAGGCAAACTGCTGTCGTCTGAATGGGGCAGTCGGTATGCTGGGCGCATTTGGACGGATAAGAGCGTTTTTGCCTTTGGTGACAATATTAACCTTGATATGGACACAGACGGCTATGTTGGCTCCGTAAAATTCAATTCTGATTTTGGAACAGTTTTTTCGGCCTTATCGAGCTCGCAGGTCGTCAACGAATACCCGCCGAGCCCGATCGACCTCGTCATCGTGTTCGATATGTCGGCGTCGATGGGGCAGGACACGCGCTACGGCCTTGACGGAGGAACGAATGATTTCACAACGCACAGCGCAAACAGCGATTCGCAAGAATGGCCCGCCGAAGGCGTTTTGATGTCGAACAGAATTGAACATTCCCGTATTCAGCTCACGCTGAACGCGATCAATAACACCATCGACAAGCTCATGCAGCAAAATCCCGAGAACCGCGTCGCCGTCTGTTGCTACGGCGCGAACGCGGTGGTGCTCCTGCCGCTGGCGCATTATACGCGCCAAACGGGAACGACCGGGGAAAAGCTCCCTTATCTGAAAGTGGGCGGGATGGAAACGCTTTACCATCCCGGCGATCTGGTGTGGAGAGAAGCCAATGACTCCGTAAACGGCAAACAGGTCGAGAAAGCGGGCTGGTATTGGATCAACAACCGCGACACCGCCTATACCGTCGAGGCGCACGCGATGAAAAATGATAACGTCTCGCCTAACTCCATGAAAGAACTTTCGGACCCTGCCAAATACATGCAGTACGATAAAATTATCAGCAACAACGTCAAAAACACCGGCGTCAAGGCGTTCCCGGGCGTGGCAGACCCGGCGCAGATCAACAATGCTTCCGATACTATAAAAAATAACAGCAAAAACATAAATGCCTCCCACGAAACGTATGCCGCGAGAAGCGAAAATTTAAAACAAGCCGTTGCGAACACGGAAGAGCTCAAAGCGGACGATTATGTCGGCTATTTCACCAACACGCAGGGCGGCATCTATCTGGCGTACAAGCAGCTTGCCGATTCGACAGCAACCACTTACACGGACAGACTCTCCGACGGAAAAGACAACACCGTCGCGCGAATCCCCGCCGCGATCATCATGTCCGACGGCGGCGCGAACTTCGCGTTCAACAATATGGGCGGGACTGTGGATGATTGGAACAAGCGTTACGGTGCTAAAAACAAAAATTTTGCCGGTAAACCGGAGAACTTATCGTACTATTTAACTGATGATTCTTATAATGCTGATGAGGACGGCGTCAGCTACACTATTCGTGAGGAGGATTATAAACATAGGCTTGGCGGTAACGAAACTGAAAATCCCGGTAACATCGGTGACGAATGGTACCATGTTTACCTTCCCGGTGATGACACCCTCTTGCCGGGAACGCCCCATAGAACCACCGAGGACGGCAAATGGGACGGACTTCACACCCTCTACAACCTCGGCGCGGATTACTATCACGACGGCACGCTGCAAACCCAGCCGGTTTGGGATCGCCCGGGTGTGTTATACGCCAATGATAATGATTGGCAGGGCACACCGGCAACGATCCTCGAGGTGCTGCTCACCGCTTCCTATATGAAGCAGGTGGCGATGAAGCACTATGAAGCCGGTTGGGAGGCAGGAAAAGCCTCGCCGGACAGCCAATCGACCCTGTCCACCTATACCATGAATGTCGATACCAAGGATCTCCCCCAGTGGGCGCGTTGGAGGCTGTTCCCCACCCTTGACCCGAAAAACTATCCGCCGGATGGTTTGCATGACAAGGTAAATGCAGAACCCAAAAATTTTGGCAGCCAGTACGGCAACAATGCTTATGCTCCTTCTCTCGGAGATTTTTATCAAGATGCACTTGCCGGTAATCTTGATAGTGAACATGTCCGTGCTACGGTTTTTGAAGCGATCGAAAGAGAATGGAACGCACTGAAAAGTCAACATGTAACCAAACCGTATGTATTTCTCGAGGGCGGGGCGTCGGCTGGTGGTGGTGCGGCCGCAAAGCTCGACATGACCGCCTCCCCGTACACCTACAATGACATCGCAGTCTCCGCGGACGAAATTCTCGATCACATCGCCTATAACGACGAATTTACCGACGTCACTTCCGGGCAGTTGGGTACCACCTTCGACCGAATCCTCTCCGAAATCACCGGCAGAATCTTTGTCCCGATCTCGGGCGACAACGACGCGGGGGTGGGCGACTCCATCACCTACCAGGACCCCCTCGGCGAGTATATGGAGCTCAAGCACCACGCCGTCACGGTCGAACGTGGCGAGGTGACGGGTTCTAAAGAGAAAACCTTCGACATGACGATGCTGCTCTCCGGCGAGATGCACGGCCTTGTGCGCGCGGGTGTTTACGACTATCAGTGGAACTACAACTACATGCACAACAACCGCACAAAAACGAACTATCCGGAGCCGAACGCAGACCCCGACAAAGACCCGCTTGAAATCGGCTGGTATAAAGGCGACGCGCTGAATGCCGTTTACAGCTATGAGAACGGTTTACCGGCAGGCTGCGATACGGCAGCGGACGCTTGGGCGAACGGCTGGGTGCTGCGGCTCAATTATACCACCCTCGCGGAATTCGTCCCGATTTCCGGCATCGACGAAAACACGTCGCCGGCCGATGTGCCGGAGCAGATCAAGCACACCGTTTACACCTGCTACCGCTTTGCCGATTCGCAGCAGGAGCGAAACAAATTGCGCCGCAACTCCATTTACGGCGAAGAAATTCCGCAGGATCTTGTCGACAAGTGGAACGCTTATTACGATGAGAATGGCTCCTACCCCGTTGGCATGGATTTTTACAGCGGCTACTCCGGCGTTTACCGCCTTTCGGACATCCGCGTCTGGACGGAGCACACCGGCGACTTTGTCGACCAAACCGGCGCCATCACACCGGAGGAAGAAAGCGGATACGACGATTCGCTGTATGTTAATATTCCTATATCTGCGGTACCGACCCAGCTTGCCGAGATCACGCTCGGCCCCGACGGTCCGATCGCCTATAAGGACAATCTCGCTATCAAAAGCCAGTCCACCCCCTTCCGCCTGTTTTACGCCGTGGGGCTGACCGAAGACCTTATCCAGCGGGACGCGAACGGGAATCAGACCGGCGTGGACGTGTCCAAAATTTCGGGCGAATACATTGAAAGTCACAGCGACCCCGAAAACAACAACATCTACTTTATTTCCAACTGGTATTCCAACACGGCCTATCGCGGCTACACCAGCGATGCGGCGGTAGAATACCGCACCCGCGGCGACGCGGCGGTGACATTCTCGCCAAATGAGAAAAACCGCTATTACCTCTTCCAGAAGCCCCTGCCGCTCATCGCTCACGCCTACCGCGTACTGGATACCGACGGCAGCGTCGCCCCGGTGGACCGCGCAAGCGGCGAGTTCTTTGAACCCGACGGCTCTGGCAACAGGGAAACCACTTGGGAAACGGTGGACGGCGTCGCCCAGTCGGCCGCAAGCTGGGTCGGCGGCGAGTTCATCGGCACCTATGAAGATGAAGCGGCTTTCAAAGCGGCGCTGGGAAATAAAGTCGTAGAAGACGGCGTCAGCTATATCAAGGACGACAAGGGTAATACATACCGCATTCCGGATAAAATTACCGACGCGGTCATTACCTATACGGGCGACCAGCTTTCCAAGGTGGATTCCGGCGGCGACGACAAATATACGGAGGGTTCCAATTCCTTCTCGTCGGACGATTATTTCTTCCTTTGCATCGAATATTATCTGCCGATGGGCGGCGTGGGCAAGGATATTGAAGGAGAAGACGCCCCCGGTACGCAGGCGGTGCGCAAAGTAAGCCGCATGATTGCCCGCAAAGGCTCGGCGTTCGGTTCGGGGCTGCATTCCGAAAATATCGACAACGGCGATATGCTCTGCTGGACCGATATCAATGGCAACTGCAGCCTCGAAATCGAATACAATTCCCGCACCGACACGGGCGATGACACCCGTGGCAGACCGACCCTCGAAAAGCTGACGCTGACGGGCGAACCGCTTCGGGAGTATCTGCAAAACACCTGCCACTTGCATACCGAGCCGGAGGTTGGCGAACAATCCTACCTTGACCTTGACTGCGCCTACTGGGAAAGCGTGCAGGCAGACCCACACATGGCGGCGCTGATCGATCAGATCACTTCTTTGTCGGCAGACGAGCGGCAGGCAGAATTTGACAGACTGTTCGACTGGTCGGCTGCGGCGCGTACCGGCGGCATCCGGGTCGGCGATATGTTCAACAATATGCAGGCAAAGGGCGGCGGCGGTGCCCTGACCGACGGATATTATGCAGGTAACGTCACAAAGACCGCCAACAACTACTACATTCCCACCCTGTCGGAAACCTCCACCGCAGGAGACGGGCTGGTTATCAATAACTACCTCGGCAACAACGGGCGGCTGGAGATCGCAAACGCCACTTTGATGGTCACAAAGACCCTTGTGGCGCCCGACGGATTTACGCTGACCGAAGAACAACAAGACGAAACCTTCAACTATCAGGTATATGTACAGGGACTGACCGGCGAACGCCTCGCGCAGAGGCTGAAATACAACCCGTTCTCCCAGTCGTGGCAGAAGCGTGTCGAAACGCTGGATATCCTGACCGACAACGCATCGTTACTTGTAGACACGAACGGCAGCCGCGCCCTGTTCTGCTATGAAAGCGGCGTGCCGCGGCAGATCGTCGAAGTGTACGAGGGAGAAACATCGAAGTATTATTACGCCGACGCGACCGGTGCGGCGACAGATACGCCCTGCACCCATCCGACAACGGATTTCTATTACCTTTATCTGCCGAACAGCGCAGGAGAACTGAACTATCCCCTGTTCGCCTCTACTTATGAGAACGGCACGACAGAGCTTGACGGCGTGGGCACCACGGCCTATTATTCCGCGGGGATGGACACAAGCCAGCTGCCCACGGGCGACAACGGCAATCAGACCTTTGCGCAGGAGATTACCGGCCAATCGAATGCACTGGACAACCGCCCCGCCGGCAGCCGGGAATACTGGACGAACGAGGCGGAACTGATTCCATACGACGAAGTTCAAATGGCAGAAAGCAGCGGAACGGAAGTGGAGGGCAGCAGCCGTTGGGATCATGAGGAAAACCACGGCAGCCTCGCAAAACACCAGAAGTTAGAGAAATTTGTGCTTGTCACGGTCATTCCCGACACGGAGGGCACCGATTCCACGGTTTACTCGCCTTACAGAAGCCGCACTACGTACATGACGACCTCTCTCTATTTCGGCTATACTGCCGATCTGGCGAAGCATCTTGAAGCCGAGGGCGAAACCTTTGCGACTTGCGGCGAGTTGGAGAAATATGAGTTGGGAGAAGGGGGTCTTTACGACCAGATCATTCCAACCAAGGATCGCCCCACTCTGTTCAATAATGAGCAGATCGGTGAAACGCCGCCAAAGAACAATGAAACTGCCGAAAAGATCGCAAAAAACACGGCGGCATACACCCTCCGCTCCGGCGAGGGTCTGCTGCTGACCGGTCTTGGCAACCGCATCACCTACCGCTTTACCGAAAAGCTGACCGATGAGCAGATTGCGCAGGGCTATCTTTTGAAAAAAATCAGCCATATCCAGCAGCGCGATTCGGATACGGTCTATATGCCTGGCGTACAGGAGATTCAGGTCGATGGTAATTTAGAGCCTTTCGCCCACACCAACGCCACAATATGGGAATCTTACGCCACCATGGCGGCGGACGCTTTGGGCAACCACCACCAGCCGCAGGCTTCTGAAGGGGCGGCGCAAAACCCAAGCTGTAAAAATGCGGGAAGCGAAGCGAATTTGGGCGTTACAGGATGCGATATTGTGCAGACGGACGGCTCGACGCGCCACTACTTCTACTACGGCGGCAAGCTGGTCGATCCCCACTACGAGAACGAACAGGAAGGGATGTCCCGTTACGTCCTCAACCCGACGGCGCACTTCGGCGTGAACGGTGAAACACAGGAGAGCGCGAATACCGATACGGCGACGAATCCCGCAAGCGGCAAGTACGATTACACCGGTGTGTATTCCACCTACGGCGATACCGGTTATTTTACGGAGCAGGCGAATTACACCAACACGATAGACCCGGAATTGTTTGTGCTTGTCAAGGAAATGGTGGACAGAAACGGGAACGGCGTCCCCGTCCCGCCGGACAAGGAATTTACCTTTACCGTAACCTTTGATCCGACCGACGGCGCCATGACCGATACGGACGGCACGCTGCATTATTGGAAAGGCAATAAAGATTATACAAGCACCGTAGAATGGACGGATACGGACGGCAAGAAATATAAGATGCCGTCCAAAGCGCCGGAGCTTGATGAATACAAGCAGTACCTCACCGATTCGACCTATCGCTTGAAGCCCATCGAGCCGGACGGCGGCAAAGGGCACACCTACACCGTCAAGTTAAAAGCGAATGAAACCATCGTGTTCTATGGTCTGATCGCGGGCACGAAGTTTACCGTCACCGAAACGGAAAACAAAAATTACCCCATTGCGACGGGAGGCAGCTACGAACAAACCGGCACAATTTACCGTGCAAGCGTGGACGTGACGGAAATCGACCCGCAGACGACGCACAATCGTGCGGAATTTACGAACCTGCTGAAAACCGGCATCCTTACGGTGGAAAAACGCATCGAGGGCGACGATCCGGACGCCAAAAAGGATTTCGGATTCACGGTCACGCTGACCCCCGCGCCCGACGAGGAAGCGCGTAAAGGCCTCGAAGTCACGAAATACAAGGCGGACGGCACGGCATACGACGCTTCCGAGTTTGTGATCGAATGGAAGGTGGACGGTAACGTCCTAACGGCCGAGGTCACATTGAAGCACGGCGAGGAATTGCTGATCGACGGCATTCCGCTCGAAACGACCTACACAGTGGAGGAAACCCAACGAGGCGGCTATAACCTCCAGCATGTGGCGAGCAACCGGGAGGATGACCCGGAAGACGCGGCAGGAAACTACCTGCCCCTCACGGACAACCGTGTAGAGGGTACGATCACGAGCGAAAAGTCACAGGCTTACCTGCTCTTTGTCAACGAAAAAGCTCCGTATATCCCGTTTACCGGTGGGATCGGCATCGTTGAAATCACGCTGATCGGCGCCTTGCTGATTGGAATAGCGACAACATGGATCGTACTGAAAAAGCACAAACGCCGCAGAAGCGCTCGATACGGAGGGTAGGAAAATGAACCGAATTTATTTTTCGACTTTGATACCGGGAGGAGGGAAAAGCGCCGTTGATTTGACCCCATGCGTCAACCCTCCGTAGGCTGAAACAACCAAAACCGCGTTCGGGATAAACCGGCGTTTCGGAAGCGCTGAACCCGCAATCTGCCGGTAGAACAAAAACAGTAAATCAACAAATGGAGGAACACAAGAAAATGAAAACTGCAAATCGAAAATTCAGCAGGCTGCTGGCCTGCGCGCTGGTATTCTTATTGGCGCTGACCGCCGCCGTCCCTGTTTTTGCGGATTCGGTGGCTCAGAACAACCTGGAAGTGGTCATCCACAACAATGAAGGCCTGCCCGGTATGTCCACAGACCAGTTCACGGTGTATCAGCTCTTTACCGGCACGCCTCACAAGGAGACGGTCGCGCCGGGAACCACCGATAACGACTACGACGCCGATAACTGGAACAACTACACCCTTGCCGACGTCCAGTGGGGTTCGAGCATCCAGGGCACCCTGCAAGCAGGCGATCCGGGATATGATGCAGGAAATCCGGACAGTAACAAATACGACCACAGTGCGAAATTGCTTGAGACCCTCCAAGCATTAGACTCTGATGCTGATGCTTGGGCTTATGACGAGGAAGGAGCAAACGTCTTCGCAAGCGTAACAACCGCCGCCGACCTGGCCAAAGTGTTGGAAAACAAGACAAACGATTTCATGCAGCATTTTGCCGCCATTATTGCCGACATTGAAGAGCTGGTTCCGGTCAAAGTCACACCTACGCTGACTGAAGGAAGAACAGATGAACAAGATGACAACTCGAAAGATTATCTGACCTATACCTTTACCGAGCCCGGCTATTATATGTTTGCCGATACGCATGAGCTTTCCGATACCGATGCGGACGCTCGTTCCGAATACATTATCGCCGTGCTGGGCGATCAGGAGATCAATTTGAAAGCCTCCGTCCCGACGGTGGATAAGGAGATCGTGGAAAGCGGCAACACCTCCAAAGGCGACGTTGCGGGCGTCAGCGATTACGTCCAGTTTAAGCTGACCGGTACCCTGCCCCAGAACTTTGAGGATTTCGACTTTTATAAATACATCTTCCACGATACCCTCAGTAAGGGTCTGACCTATGTGAACGATGCAACGCATCCGCTGACCGTCAAAGTTTATGCGTCACAGGATGATGCAGACAATGACAGAGACGGCGTTGTCATTCCGGCGACCTACGGCGAAGGCCCGTCCGGCACCAACTACACCGTGAAAGATCCCATTTCGGACCCCAAACCGGAGGATTGCAGCCTTGAAGTTTCTTTTGACGATCTGAAAGCATTGCAAGATACAGACTCCAAAGCGATTGAAGTTACTGCGGACTCCTACATTGTCGTCACCTACTATGCACAGGTCAACGAGGACGCCGTGATTTTGGATGATGGCAACCCCAACACGGTCGATCTTGAATATTCCAACGACCCGAACCATGACGGTACCGGCAAGACCAAGGAAAAGACCGTTTACGTCTACGCGTTCGGCCTCGATCTGACCAAGGTCGGCAGCGACACCGCACATTCAACCGGTCTGGAAGGCGCCGGCTTCGTGCTGAAAAAGGGCGAAGGGGAAAGCGTGCAGTACGCAATTTTCGAGGATCAGTGGATCGTGACCACCGAAACGGACGGCGTGAAGACACAAACCTTCTATGATACGCAGGAAGAGGCGGAAGCGGCGGCTGCCGATGGCGGCACAATGCAAGGCCCCGTCCGCCGTCTGACCGGCTGGACTGACGCGGAAACTTCCGCAGATGTCAAGGCTGCCATTGCAGACTACCACACCGCGAAAGCAAATTTTGACAAGGCCACGAAGGAAGATCAGGCCAGCCCGTCGGGAGCTGCTTATGTTGAATTGCAGAGCAAAAAGAACGCGCTGGAAAGATACCTCCTCGAATCCAAGGGCGAGAAGGGTGAGATTCCCGACGTCTACGGCCTTGACGAAGGCAGCTATTTCCTCGAAGAGGTCATCGTGCCCGACGGCTACAACACGCCGGAAGAGGATTTCGATATCAAAATCGAGGCTGAAATCAACGAATCCACAGACAAGTTGGAAAGCGTCACATATACTCACGGTACGGAAAGCGTGACCTATAAGGCCGCATACACGGAGGGAGACCCTGAGTATGATGACAGCGAAGATATGGTTGCCCGCTTCCACAGCGGCCTTTTGAAGGATACCATCGAAAACCAGAAAGCCCCGTTCCTGCCCTTTACCGGCGGCATCGGTACGCTGATCTTCTACATTCTCGGTATCGCGCTGATCGGCGGCGCCGTCACCTATCTGGTGATCGCCTCCAAAAAGCGTAAAAAAGCCGAAGAAAATGCCTAAACAAAACAAGTAACACGGTCCGTCCGTTCCGGGAGGGGGATTTCCCTCTCCCGGATACGGCGGCAGGGAGCGCCTTATGAAGCAGGTGAAAAAGTCACAACAAAAAAGTCACAGTCTGGTTTCCGCCATTCTCGTGACGCTCGTTCTGCTCATAGGACTTTCCCTGCTGCTGTATCCGACAGTAGCGGATTATATCAACTCACTGGACTACAAAAAGGACATTGAAGATTACCAGCAAGAGGTGCAAAAGCTCGACGATACCACGCGGCAGGAAATGCTTACGGCGGCACACGAATATAACGCCGCACTGCTGGAACGCTCCACTCGCATCGGAGAGCTGAATCCGACACAGAAAAAAGAATATGACCGTCTGCTCGACCCTTCCGGCACCGGCATGATGGGGTATATCGAGATTAAAAAGGCCGGCATTTATCTGCCGATCTACCACGGCACTGAGGAAAGCGTATTGCAGGCTGGGATCGGACATATCGAAGGTTCCTCTTTGCCGGTCGGCGGCGTAGGAACCCATGCAATTTTGTCTGGGCATACCGGGCTTCCCTCCTCCAAGCTGTTCAGCAACATCGACCAACTGAAAAAGGGTGATACCTTCGAGCTGCATATCTTAGGCGAGGTGCTGACCTATCAAGTGGAGTCGACCGCCGTGATGCTGCCGGAGGACGCCGAAAAGCAGGAGATCGACCCGCAGCGGGATCTTTGCACCCTGATGACCTGCACGCCCTATGGGATCAATACCCATCGCCTGCTGGTGACAGGCGCGCGCATCGAAACGCCGCAGGAACGCCTGCCGGATACGACCGAACCAATCGAAACGATTCCGGCACCCATGCCGCCGATCCTTTGGGTAGTTATCATCGCCCTGCCCGTATTGCTCATCGTAGTTGTTGTGGTCGTTGTGCGGAAAAAGCGTCGGAATAGGAAAACGCTATGAGAAAACAAAAGGAGAAAAAGAAAGCTTCGGAGATTCTCTCCGGTATTGCAACCATTTTTATTCTGCTGACGGGAATTGCATTGGTGTTATACCCGACAGTGGCAGACAAGATCAACGACGCCGTTAACCAACAAGCAATCGAGAATTACCAAGAACAACTGCTGACGCTGGACAACAGCACTTATGAAGCCATGTTGAAATCAGCGCAGGAATACAATGACCGCCTGTTCCGCTCCGACCCATATATCGGCGCTTTGACTGCCGAGGGACGTGAAGAATATGAAAGCCTGTTGAATCTCGACAGCTCCGGCATGATGGGATACATCGAGATCCCCCAATCGAAAATTTATTTGGCGATTTATCACGGCACCGAGGAAGCGGTGCTGCAAACCGGCGCAGGGCATCTGGAATCCTCCAGTTTGCCGGTCCCCGGAGAAAGCACCCACATCGTCCTCTCAGGCCACAGCGGACTGCCATCGGCAAGGTTGTTCACTGATCTCGATCAGCTGAAAATCGGCGATACCTTTACCCTACATATCCTGCGGGAAACCCTTACCTACCAAGTGGATCGTATGGAACGGGTATCTCCCGATGAAATCAATAATCTGCGGATCGAAGAAGGACAGGAACTTTGCACCTTAATGACCTGCACGCCCTACGGCATCAATACGCACCGTTTGGTCATTACCAGCCACCGAATTGAAACGCCGGTCGAAGCGCCGCAGGAAAGTAAGCCCGTTATACAAGCTGTGACTTCAAAGTGGAACCGATGGTTCGTGTTCCTGCCGGTGATTTTGTTTGCAGGGATCGTGATCGCCGTCATTTTGATTCGTAACCACAAGAAAAAGAAAAAACAACCGAGCGCGGAACGCCGCGAGGAGGAAACCCGATGATGAAAAAACGCATTTTACCGATTTTATTTTGCATATTGCTCTTAGCGATATCCGCGCTGCCGGTCTTTGCTGCCGAGACGGGATCGATCACCGTTTTATTTCAGCGTGAAAATCAGCCGGTGGCCGGCGCGGATTTTGAAATTTACAAGGCGGCGGAGTGGACCGGAGACGGTTATGCGCTTACCGACTCGTTTTCCGGCTATTCCGTGAAGATGGCAGACGATCCGAACAGTGAAGAATGGAAAGCGATTGCTTCCACTCTCGCGTCGTATGCGGCGCGGGATGAAATCACACCGCTTGTATCCGGCGAAACGGGCGAGGACGGGAAGTTGCGTTTTGACGGACTTGCCGACGGGCTGTATCTGGTGATTGGTTCCCGCGCGGAGCAAGGCGATCTGCTGATCTTCCCCCAGCCGATGTTGGTGAATGTCCCCTTTTCTAAGACGGACGGGACACTCGATTACGAGATTGTGACCGAGCCAAAATATGAAGTCCGCACGCCGGAGACACAGACCGTCACCCGCCGCGCCTTGAAAATCTGGAAGGACGAGGGCAACGAGGAGAAACGCCCGCAGGAGGTCACGGTACAGCTGCTTTGCGACGGAAAAATCTATGACGAACAGGCGCTGAACACGGCAAATAACTGGTCTTACACTTGGGAAGGCTTGGACGCCTCGCATGACTGGCAGCTCACCGAAAAAGCGGTGCCGAACGATTACATGGTTTCTGTTACACAGCAAGGTATCACCTTTACCGTAACCAATACCAACGACAATCCGCCGCCACCGCCGCCGGACGAGCCTACCCTGCCGCAGACGGGAATGCTTTGGTGGCCGGTGCCGGTAATGGCCGGAATCGGCGTAGTCACGCTCTTCTTTGGTATCTTCCTGCTGCTTCGCAAAAAGGACGGATCAGATGCGTAGGCGCAGAGGCGCGGCGGCGCTCATCAGCATTGGTTGTCTCTTTATTTTAGCCGCCCTTACCTTGGGCGGCTATAACCTTTGGGACAATCATCGGGCAGAGCAATCCATAAACGGCATTTTAGCCCAACTGCCAATTCGGAAGCCGCCTGCATCGGATACAACGCCCGACTATATTTTGAATCCGGATATGGAAATGCCCACCGAGGAAATCGACGGGTATTTGTATATCGGGAAGGTATCAATTCCGGCATTGGAATTGGAACTGCCGGTAATGGATACTTGGGATTATAAACGGATGAAAATCGCCCCTTGCCGCTATGTCGGGACGGCCTATCGCCCCGGCTTTGTCATTTGTGCGCACAACTATACCTCCCATTTCGGGAGACTCAAAAATCTCTCTCCCGGCGACAGCGTGATTTTTACCGATGTGGCTGGAAACGAGTTCTCGTATGAGGTGATGGTTGTAGAAACACTCGCACCGACTGCCGTGGAGAAAATGAAAAGTGATGATTGGGATTTGACCCTGTTTTCCTGCACCATCGGCGGACGTGCGCGGGTGACGGTACGATGCAATCAGATTCGATCTTAAACCAAACCGGTGGTGAAAATGGCCAAGGTATATAAGAAAAAAGATTTGGTCGGCAATCGCTATGGAAAGCTGACCGTGATAGAGGATTCCGGAAAACGTTACGGCAGCAATATTCTTTGGCGCTGCCGGTGCGACTGCGGCGGCGAGATTTTAGCATTTCGTTCTCAACTCAAAAGCGGGATCGTGACGAATTGCGGCTGTGAAACCAAACCAGGTAAACCGCAGGTGACGGATTTGATTGGGAGGCGTTTCGGCAAGCTGACCGTGATCGGCGATTCCGGCGAGAGAAAGAACGGCTGTATCTTATGGACTTGCCAATGCGACTGCGGGAAAGAGATTTTGTGCAAACGCGTTGAACTGATTAGCGGGAACCAGCAGAGTTGCGGATGTGTACCCAGACAGTACGCCCCCAAAAAGCCGAGGGAAGATCTGTCCGGTCGGCAGTTCGGGGAACTTACAGTTCTGCGCCCGGCGGAAAATAATAAGCAGGGCCGTGCCTGCTGGGTGTGCCGGTGCAGTTGCGGAAAAGAATGTACAGTCTCCGCGCTGCATCTGAAAAGCGGCCATACCCGCAGTTGTGGGTGCAAACGATATGCCAGCTCGGTCAACAAAAAAGATATTACCGGAAGGCGGTTTGGCCGGCTCGTCGCATTGTATCCGGCAGACAGCAAAGGTACCGGCAAGACAGCTTGGCATTGTCGTTGTGACTGCGGTACGGAGCTGGACGTCAACACCATGAGTCTTGTACGAGGACTTACGCAAAGCTGCGGATGCAAAAATCAGGAGCAGAGCGCAAAAATGCACGATCACATGCACTATCAGGACAACACCTGCATTGAGCGGCTCAACCGGATTCACAGCGACCGGCGGGAAAACAGAAGCGGCTTTCGCGGGCTATTTCTCACCAAAAGCGGATCATATAGGGTAAACATCACGTTTCAAGGGGTTCATTATCATCTTGGATATTTTTCCAATATGGCGGATGCTGTTCAAGCAAGGCTGGACGCGGAGTCCATCATGCACGACGGATACATAAGCGCCTACGACAGCTACTTAAAACACGCCGAGGACGATCCGGTATGGGCGGAAGAAAATCCGTTTTATTACAAAGTCCATCGTATTGGAAACAAGTTTCAAGTCGTTACTAACGGAGACGAGAAATCGGCGGGATAACGGCGAGGCTTCGTCTCTGCATAAAAACGGGCGTGGAAGTTCCCACAGGATTCACGATTCGTGACTTTTCTGTATCAAATACGACGAGAGCATTGACAGCGACAGATATTTTGCCTATCATAATAGTAAGCTCGTCTTTTTCGGAGGAATTTCCTATGTCCGTCAACAGCAAAACAAGACTTCTGCATCTGCTGAAATATCTGTATGAACAGACCGATGAAGATCACCAAGTCACAACCAACGATAAAGAACGGCATTTTTCAGAACTTGGCGCTGTCGTAGACCGCAAGACCGTTTCGGCAGACATTGCCGCATTGCAGGATTTCGGCTTTGACATTGTATCCCGCCGCAGCACACAAAACAGTTATTTCCTCGGAGGCAGGCTGTTTGAACTGCCGGAACTGAAGCTGCTCATCGACGCGGTGGAAGCCTCCAAATTCATCACCGCCAAAAAGAGCAAGGAACTTGCCGAAAAACTGATGGCGCTGGCAGGCAAATATCAGGCGGAGGAACTGAACCGCCACCTTTACATTGCCGACCGGGTAAAACCTCTCAACGAAAAAATCTACTATACCGTGGATGGCATCAACACAGCGATCAATCGAAAGAAACAAATCTCCTTCCGCTACTTTGAATACAATGTCGAACGCAAACGGGTCTACCGCAACGACGGCAAGCGTTACCGCTTCACCCCCTACGGGCTGATGTGGAATGAAGATCACTATTATGCGGTGGGTTACAGCGAAAAGCATGGAAAGATCATCACCTTCCGGGCAGACCGCATCGTAGAATTGGAAATCCTCGAAAGTGACGCTGTTCCCCCTCCGCAGGATTTCAGTCTGCCGGAATTTGCCCGCGAGGTATTCGATATGTACGACGGGCAGACGCAGACCGTCACGCTCAAATGCAAGAATGAAATGATGAAGGTCATCCTTGACCGCTTCGGGGACAGTGTCGTTACAAAGCCGCTGGATTTCGCACATTTTCAAGCGGAAGCGGAGGTATCTGTCAGCCAAACCTTCTTCGGCTGGGTATTTCAGTTTGGCGGGGATATTCAAATCCTCGCGCCTCGTCAGGTTTTGGAGCAGTACCGCGAAATGCTCGAAAAAGCCCATGAATAAATAGAAAATGGAATATTGCCATTAAACCATTCGAAGCCATGATGGGGTGAAATCGCCCCATCATGGCTTCAACTTTTCCAAATCCATTGAAAAGAGTGCCTGTTCGTGCTTATACTATATCTATCCCGAACAAATCGTTCTGTTTATGGAAAAGGAGCTGGCAGAGATATGAGGCATAAGAGCGAAGCAACGATGAGAAAAATTATAAAAGAAACCGAACGGTTCTATTTTACATACCGCCGCTCTCCGTCCATCACGGAACTGGCGGATGCTGTCGGCTGTGCGAGAAGCACGGCACACGGATATCTGCGTGAGATGGACGAAAAGGAAATGCTGTCTTACGACGGGGAAAACATTACCACACCGCTCATACGGAAAACGGATATAAATGCAGTCATGTCGCCCATTCTCGGCAACGTGATCTGCGGAGAACCGCAGATGGAAGAAGAAAACTTCGAGGAGATCGTTGCGCTCCCCACCGCCGTGTTGTGATTAAACGATTACGGGAGGTACGAAAGTGACCGTATATATCTCCAACCGTGAAGTAGAAGAAATTGCCGAAGGACTGGTGAATGTCCTATATGGAGCAACTCTGCCGAACCGAATCGACATTGACGGGATAGCAAGATATCTTGGACTTAATGTCATATATGAAGCTATTGCAGAGACGGATATAGATAAAATCGGTTTTCTGTCGGACGGAAAAACGCCTTTGACCATCCGGCGAAACGGAGAATGTCGCAAACAGGTCTATCCGAAGAACACGATCGTGCTTGACGGTTTTTTGCTGCGAAAAGAGGAAGAAGGGCGCAGGAGATTCACGCTGGCGCATGAAATCGGTCATGTCCTGCTGAACCGTGCCGACCCGCTTCATGCCGCCGCATGTTATAACCGAGTCTGCGATTTGGAGCGTATGTACAGTATCCGTGAATTTCAAGAACGGCTCTCCCTCGGTGAAACACAGGCAAACGCAATGGCGGCGGAACTGCTGATGCCGCGGAAACTGCTTGAAAGTTCCGTGCGCCGGTATTTTAAGCGCAAATTCATTTCCGTATATGGCAACTGTGTATTCCTACCGGAAGATAAACTTCCAATGCAGAAAATGGCAGATGAGATCGGCGTATCTTACACAGCTATGCTTATTCAACTTCGAAAATATGGACTGCTCATCCGACGTGATATGAGCGAATATTTCAAAAAGACAGGAGGCAGCAACGGATGAAGAACACAGTCGTGCTGACGGCGGAAGAAAAACGAAGAAGGCTGGAACTCAGTCGAAAGGAATCCGAAGGGCTGACGCTTCGGGATATCCACTGCCCCTACTGTAACTTTATCATTACCCGTGTGTTTTCCGACGCGGGCGGTCACTACCTTGCCAAATGCCAGAAGTGCAAACGACAGGTCGTTCTGAACTTTGCCTACTTCCGGCGGCAAAAAGGAATCGGGAAACGGAAGGCCGGCGGCTCTGCCCAATAGCTGATACGAAAACTGAATATTGTAACTGACTGAAAATCGCGCGAGCGGAGAAGATCGAAAGATCAGGCTGCCATGCACCGTACAAGGTCGGAATCTGACGGGATGACCCTATCCCCAAGATTTCGCTTTTACGGTGCTTTTTTTGTTCTCCGACTTGTGCGATGCGTTTGAAGTCCTTTCCCGACCCGCGCGGGAAAGGACTTTTTTATGCCCCGAAATGCGTGGCTCCCATATATAGCCGAGTATCCGTGAACTCCGAATTTGAATTCAACCCAAAAAATTCAAATTCAAAGGAGTTTACGAAAATGGCAATTTACTACATTGAAAGTGAAAAAGGAACATTTCTGTCCGAGGACGGGAAACGGAAATTTATGAGGCTGTGCGGCAGAGAGGCTTACGAGTATCTGTGTTCTGCCGAGGGAAAGAAAAAGCGATTTATGAAAACAGGCGCCCACGAGGACGGCGGCGAGGACGAATATGTCGAAGTGCCTTCGACCTATATGCGCAAGCACCGAAAGGATGAGCGGAGGGTGCAGTATGTGTCGGACTGCATCGAGGAATCCGGCATAGTCACCGTATCGCTTTATGCGATGGCGGACAAAGAAACGCTTGAACTTGTGAACGGCGAGGAATGTATAGCCGACGAGAGCGCCGATGTGGAGGAAAATGCCTTCCGCTCAATGGAACTCGAAACGCTCCGTAAAGCATTAAAGGCGTTGACCGAGGAAGAAAGACGGCTGGTTTCAGCCCTGTTTTATTGCGGCCGCCAAATAACGGAAACCGAATATGCAAGGGCAAACGGCATATCCCAACAGGCGGTGAGCAAGAAAAAGCGGGCTGTCCTCCAAAAGCTCAAAAAATTCTTCTGACTTTTCGGTTGTGAAATTCAGAAAAAGTGTGGAATACAGGGTGAGAGGATAAATGCTCTCACCCGACGCCGAAGCTGCATGGCGGCGGAGTGTTCTTTGACAACTGAATAGCACAGCGCAGCCATTACTTTCCCTCTGCTGTCGGCAAAACCGGCAAGCCACAAGAGCGAACGCACAGACGGTCAAATAAAAGCGCGTCTGATGCCTTTATGACTCTGACGGTACGGGCGACCCGTAACGAAGGCGATGACAGGCAGAGGCATTAAAGATACTTGCGTCCAGTCCTAAAGTCGAGCGTGATAAAACCGTCGCAACAAAGGAGGGCGCCTCGGAGAGATCCTCGGAGGGGTGAGATTCCCATGAGGCCAAAAGCATGGCCGGTGGCTGCGTTCCCGTTTATCGAGGGCGTCGTGGACAAATATCGGTAACAGAACAAAACGATTGAAAAGGCAACCGGGCGGCTGTATGCCCGAAAGGATATGCGGCCGCCCTTTTACTTACGAAAGGAATTTGAAATGAACGATAAAATCAAACGAGGCGAAATTTACTACGCCGACCTATCCCCGGCAGTCGGCAGCGAACAGGGCGGCATCCGCCCCGTTCTCATTTTACAAAACGATACCGGCAATAGGCACAGCCCCACCACCATCGTGGCGGCAATCACCAGCCGAGAGAAAAAAGCGGCGCTTCCCACCCATGTGGATATTACGGCGGCGGGACTCAAGACCAAATCCACGGTCCTGCTGGAACAGATACGGACGATCGATAAAAAACGCCTTTCCGAATATGTCGGCAG
>CANQPT010000033.1 GCA_947625805.1 uncultured Clostridia bacterium | reverse complement strand
ACGGATTTTTGTGGTTCTTCTTACAAATTACAACAAAGCGACTCTGTGTGTTTGATCACAAAGCCGCTTTGTCTTCAAGCTGACACCCGCCCGGCGGGTGTTTTTTCCATCAGACTTGCGCGATTTTGCCGTCAAGACCGACGATGTCATTCGAGTGGTTATCGGCGGAAGCGGGTGCCTTGACCAGCAGTGCCAGCAACTCTTCCGGAGTGTCCACGATGGTGGTTCCTCTGCCGCCGTGGTTCTCGATCGAATTGCGATCCTTAAAGCCCCAACTGACTGCAAAGCCCTTGACGCCTGCGTTCTTTGCAAGTTGAACGTCGGTAGCGATGTTGCCGACATATGCAACTTCATTCATGGAAACGTCGAACTCTTTCATGATCTCGATCAGCATATCGGGGGCCGGGCTCTTCTTGACGCCCTCTTTTTCACCAACTGTCAGCGCTACGCGACGGCCGAAGAACTTCTTGCAGATCGCCTTTGCCTGTTCGTCGGTACGGTTTGCGATGACCGCAACCTTAATGCCTTCTTTTTTCAGCGCGTCCAGCAGTTTAAGCACGCCCTTATATGCCTTGGTCTGCTCGGTGCAGTTTTCGGCAAAATATTTGTCGCATGGCTCGATCAACTCCCATGACTCTTCCCATGTCGTGCCTCTCGGTACCGAGTGGCGGATGGTCTCGCCCATGCTGTTTCCGATCGCCTTGCGGACTTCCTCTTCGGTCTTTTCCGGATAGTTCGCGCCTTTTAAGGCGTGGTTGACAGCCGCGGTCAGATCGCCGAGTGTGTCGAGCAGAGTGCCGTCAAGATTGAAAATTACCGCTGAATACTTCATCAAAGTCACCATGTTTTCCGCCGCGTCCATGCGCCGGAAATCCTTTCTCTTCTGAGGTGCATATGGTTTTCCCGGGAACGGTGCCCGTGGTTTATCGCGTATATTTTAGCATAAATTGAGGGGGAGTACAAGATGATTTTGCATTTTTCTTTGATTTTTTTGTAAGAAATCACCCAGTTTTCACAATAACGGGGTAAAATCACAAAAGAAGAGGTGATGAAGCATGAAAAAGAATCTATTTTCTTTGCTATGTCTTTTGTGTGCACTATTCCTTTTTTCCTGCGGCGCGCCGGATAACACGATCCAAACGGAAGAGTTTTCAGGGGTGCTTTTGTATGCGCAGCCGGAGGATACCGATGCCTCGGAAAGCAATCCGGATATGACCATGATCACTTTTTTAGATGACAGCGTGGCCATTGCGGGCGAGGGGGCGTCTGCCGAGGATACGACCGTCCGAATCGATCAGAGCGGGATGTATTTTCTCTCGGGCCGGTGCTCGCAGGGAACGGTAAAGATTGCTCTTTCCGGGGGACAGAGCGTGCATCTGGTTCTCTCCGAATTGAATTTATCCTGTATGACCGAGCCGTGCATATCCCTCACGGGCACGGGAAAACTGATTTTGACCCTTGCTCCGGGTACGAGCAGCAGCCTGCATACCGATGCCGCCGACGCGATATGCACGGACGGTGCGCTGACCGTCAACGGAAGCGGAACGCTGGAGCTTTCGGCTCCGGCGGGAGCCGGATTGCAGGCGGGTGACACGCTGTTAATGATGGACGGAAACCTGAGTATCTCGGCCCTCACTGGAATGTATTCGGACACCCATCTGGTGTTCGGCGGCGGCTTTCTGAGCGTGGATTCCATCGGTCGGGCACTGAGCGCAGATACGGCAAAAGGCAGCGTGCTGATTTACGACGGCAACCTTGAACTGTCTGCGGGCGAGTACGGCATTGCCGCCTATGAGTTGTCGGCCGAGGGCGGCGTCTGCCGTGTGACAGCGGACGGACGTGCGGTGGCTTGCGCGCACACGTCGGTGACCGGCGGCAGTTTTTCCGCCGAGGAAAGGGGCAAGATCTCCTCGGAAGTATAGACATTTTGGGATATTTCTGTTATAATATGATTATTACTGTCGCTTTCGTACAGTGGAAAGGACGGGGACAAGCCCGGAATGAATATGGATCGATTCCTCTCTGTGGTCATACCCGCGTATAATGAGCAATCGGTACTCCCGCACACGGTAAAGGCAGTGTGCGAGACTCTTTCCCGCGAGCGGATCCCCTTTGAGATGATCTTTGTGGATGACGGCTCACAGGACGGCACTTGGGAGTGCATTCGCGCACTCTCCGGCGGCGGGCAGGACGCCCGCGTACGCGGCCTCAGACTTTCCCGTCATTTCGGCAAAGATCCTTCTATTTTTGCAGGTCTTTGCGAGGCACGGGGCGCCTGCGTGGCCGTGATGGACTGCGACCTGCAGCATCCGCCCGAAACACTGGCTGCCATGTATCGCCTTTGGGAGCAGGGATGGCAGGTAGTGAGCGGTATCAAGCAGGAGCGCACCCGGGAAAGCGGTTTGCACCGCGCTCTGGCACGGGCTTTTAATGCCGCGCTGGGCCGCGCCGCGGGGGTCGATATGCAGGGCACGTCGGACTTTATTTTGTTGGACCGCGCCCCCTTGGAGGCTGTTCTTTCCTATCGGGAGCAGGACGCATTTTTCCGTGTGATCGCCTCCCTTGTGGGCTTTCGCCGCACCCGGATCTCTTTTTCGGTAGCCCCACGTGCCGCCGGAAACTCCAAGTGGTCGTTCGTTTCGCTCTTGCGCTACGCCATGCAGGGGATTACGGCTTTCTCCGGAGCGCCTTTGGCGGGCGCGTGGTGGGGCGCTGCGCTCTTTTCAAGCGCGGCTCTTGTGAGCGCTTTGACATATGCCTTTTCCGGGGAGGTCAGCGGCGAATGGATCGGTATTATGCTTTTGCTTGCCTGTGCTTGGATTTTGGCCGCGCTTGGCGTGCTGGGCGGATATGTATACAAACTTTACCGTCAGGCGGTAAATCGTCCGCGGTTTTTGATCGCGGAGCGATCCGGGTGCGAAGATGAAGAAGTTTCTGAAAACACTCTTTGATAAGACCTTTTTGAAGTATCTGGCGGTGGGAACCCTCAATACGGTGGTGGGCAACGTGATCATGTTCACGGCTTATCATCTGCTGCACGCACCCGACTGGCTGTCCTTTGGCGCAAACTATTTCTTTACCAGTATTTTGAGTTACTTTCTCAACAAGCGCTTTACCTTTGGCCGCAGGGGGCGTGACGTCCGCATGGCGCTTCGTTTTACACTGAATATCGCGCTCTGTTGTACGATCGCTTTCGGCATTGCCAAGCCGCTTACCGTCTGGCTTTTGGCGGGAGCGGGAGAGAGGGCGCAGGACTACGGTGCGATGATATCGGGGCAGGTGTTGTTTGTCGTGCTCAATTATCTGGGACAGCGGTTTTTCACCTTCCGTCAACAAGAAAACTAAAAAACATCGACCGGTTGTGATAAAATGCCGGCCGGAACGATATATATGGAACAGGAGATCTACAATGAAGTGTCCGACTTGCGGTTATCCCGACAGTAAAGTGATTGATTCTCGCCCCACCGAGGAGGGGTCGATTCGCAGACGCAGAGAATGTTTAGGGTGTAAACGGAGATTTACCACCTATGAGATTTTTGATACCGTACCGGTCATGGTGACCAAAAAAGACGGCAGTCAGGAGATCTTCGACAAAAATAAGATCTATTCCGGCGTGGTCAAAAGTTGTTATAAACGTCCGGTTACCAAGGAGCAGATGGACGCACTGGTTTCGGACGTGGAGCAGGAAGTGCGGGGCCGTCTGACCGATGGGATCACCACCGGGGAGATCGGCGAGATGGTCATGGCGCGTCTGCGGTCTTTAGACGAAGTGTCCTATGTGCGGTTTGCATCGGTCTACCGCGAGTTCAAGGACGCGCAGACCTTTATGCACGAGTTGGAACTGCTGCGGAAGGATCATCACAAAGAGGAAACCGAATGACCCTTGACAAATTACGATCAGGACGGAGTGCTGTCATTACCGCCGTATACGGTGATGACCCACTCCGTTTTCGCTTGCTGGATTTGGGGCTGACCCCGGATACTGTGATTACCGTGCTGTCTCTCGCCCCTGCCGGCGACCCCATCGTGGTCGGCCTGCGGGGGTATCAACTCAGCCTTCGGCGCGCGGACGCGGCCGGGATCCGGGTGAGATAGGGTATGCGGATCGCATTGATCGGAAATCCCAACTGCGGCAAGACCGCGCTGTTCAACCGCCTGACGGGGGCAAATCAGCACGTCGGGAATTACCCGGGCGTTACGGTTGAGGCAAAGGAGGGCGGCCTGCGGGCCCATGCGGACTGCCGGGTGGTGGATCTTCCGGGGGTGTATTCCCTGCGGACCTACTCGGCAGAGGAGCGCATCAGCCGTGATTTTCTGCTGGACGGCGCACCGGACGGAGTGATCAACCTGGTGGACGTAACCTGCCTCGGACGCGGACTGTATCTCACCTTACAGGTGATCGAACTGGGAATTCCCGCTGTGTTGGCACTCAATATGATGGACGATCTGCACGCAGGCGGCGGGAGCGTAGATACACAGGCTCTGTCCGAGGCGCTGGGCATTCCGGTGATTCCGGTCTCCGCTGCAAAAAATCAGGGGATCCAAGCCCTCGCCGACAGTATTCTGCGGGTGGTGCGGACAGACAAACGGCCGAAAAAGCAGGTTCTCTCGGACGGAGCGCTCGGTCAGTGTATCGGGCAGGTCAATGCTTTGATCGCCGATCGGGCAAAGAGCGCCGGACTGCCTCTTGCCTTTGCGGCCTCCCGTTTGATCGAGGGAGAGCGCCCGATCGCCGATCGTCTGGCACTGAGCACCCGGGAGCGAGAGAGCGTTGAGAGGTGTGTTGTCAGGCTTGAGGAGCAGGTCGGGGCGGATCGCGCCGTGGCCTCGGCGGGAACGCGCTACGCCTTCATCGACCGCGTTTGCGCGGATGTGCTTACTGTTCCCAAGCGGCCCGCACGGGCGCGCTCCGCCGCAATAGACCGGGTCCTCACCGGCAAAATCCTTGCCTATCCGCTCTTTCTTTTGATCATGGGACTGGTCTTTTATCTTACATTTTCGGTGCTGGGCCCCTGGGGACAGGATCTTGCCGAGCGGGGAGTGCAGGCTGTGACCGACGCGGCGGATCGCCTGCTGCTTGATCTGGGCGTTCACCCGGCCCTGCGCTCACTGATCTCCGACGGAATTTTTGCCGGAGTGGGCAGCGTTCTGTCTTTTCTGCCGGTCATTGTCGTGCTGTTCTTCTTTTTGTCGGTCTTGGAGGACAGCGGGTATATGGCGCGGGTGGCCTTTATTATGGATCGCCCTTTGCGTTTGATCGGCTTGTCAGGCAAAAGCATTGTGCCGCTGCTTTTGGGCTTTGGCTGCTCGGTCCCGGCCATCATGGCCTCCCGTACCCTTTCCTGCGATCGGGACCGCAAAATGACGCTGCTGCTGGTGCCCTATATGAGTTGTTCTGCCAAACTGCCCATCTACGCTATGTTCGCCGGGGCCTTTTTCGCTTCCGCGCCGGGCTTATTGATTGTGGAACTGTATCTTCTCGGGATCGTTTTCGCGATTCTCGCATCGGCCGTATTCAGTAAGACTGCTTTTCGGGGGAAGTCCGCGCCGTTTCTCTTGGAACTGCCCGACTATCGTCTGCCCTCGCCCGGCAGCGTGTTCCGCCTGATGCTGCGCAAGGCAAAGGAATTTTTGCAAAAGGCTTTTACCGTGATCTTTCTTGCATCGGTGGTCATATGGGTATTGCGCTCCTTTGACCCGCGCTTTCATCTGACCGCCGACGGCGAGCAGAGTATGCTCGCCCTGATCGGCAAGCAGGCTTTGCCTCTGTTCGCTCCGCTGGGCTTTGAGCGCTGGGAGATATGCTGTGCGCTGATCACCGGCCTGACCGCCAAGGAGGCGGTGCTCTCCACCCTATCGGTGTTGTCGGGCGGTGCGGCGCTGACCGCTCTGTTTGCCGACCGGATCGCAGTCTTTTCCTTTCTGATTTTTACCCTGCTTTATACACCCTGCGTTGCGGCATTTGCTGCCCTGCGGCGGGAACTCGGCTCCCTTTCCAAAGCCCTGGGCGTGGCGCTCATGCAGTGTGCGGTCGCCTATGCCGCGGCCGGCGTGTTTTACCAAATTGCGTGTATGGTGGTTTAAGCGCAAGGGGCGGGTGATTTGTTTCTCGCTTGATAAAATTATAACGTGAAGGCCAAAACCGCGGGAGTGCATGATCTTTCGATCTGCGCTCCCGCAGTTGGGGGTACCCCATAGTATTTTCAGATGATTTACTCGGTGCGCAGGGCGACGACCGGGTCTTTTTTTGCGGCGATCTTTGACGGGATCAGGCCCGCGATAAAGGTAAGGAACATACTGATCAGTACTAAGATCAACCCGCCTTGCCATGGCAGAACCGCGTTTACGTCGTTGATATTCGACAGCGCGTGAATGATCGCGTTGATCGGGATACAGAGCAGAATGGTTACCAGAATTCCGATCACACCCGCTGCCAGACCGACGATCAGTGTCTCCGCGTTGAACACGCGGGATATATCCTTCTTGGACGCGCCGATCGAGCGCAGAATGCCGATCTCCTTGGTGCGCTCCAGCACTGAAATATAGGTGATGATGCCGATCATAATGCTGGAGACCACCAGCGAAATAGACACGAACGCAATCAGCACGTAGGAGATTACGTCAATGATTGTGGTGATCGAGGACATCATGATTCCGAACATATCGGTATAGGAAATCTGATCGTCCTCCTCTTTGCCCTCGTTATATGCGTCGATGAGCGCGACGATCTCTTCCTTGGAGGCAAAATCCTTGGGGTAGATCGAGATGCTGACCGGCTGATCGGGATCGGACACGCCAAGCAGTTTGAGATTTCCCTCATAAGAGGCGGTGGTGCGCATCATAGCGGTGAACATTTCGAGAATGGTCGTCTCGTCCATAGTCGAAAGCATGGCCGCGTATTGCTGCTGCTCCTCGGGGGGCAGAGTGGCAAGATAGGCGTTCACGTCGTCCATGGTGAGGTCTTCTTGTTCCTCGGTGGGAAATGCAATTCCGGTGAAAATATCGGTATCCGGCCGGGCGATCTGTGCCTTGACCGCATCGGTTTGGTCGGTCAGAGCAATGACCTTGTCGGTCAGCGCCTTGGTATAGCCCAGCACGCCTGCGATCGAGGTGGCCGACGCGCTTTCCCTCGGGCGCACGATGCCGCTGATCTTTATTTCAATGCCCTGTTCGAGCAAAGCAGAAAGACCCTCCGGGTCCGCCGTCATATCCGTATAAATTCCGTCGCCGTCCGGGTCGGCATAGCGCTCGGCCGGCAGGATCAGGCGGAAAGAGGTGTCCAAAAGATCGGCATAGGACCAGACCTTCTGATCGATGGGAACCGAGCCGTCTTTTTTGAGTTGTTCTACGTTATCCGCGATTTCCGTACGGTCACGCAGACCCAGCGCGTAAAGGGCCATATCCATGATCTCATTGTTCCGGTCGACCACCAGTACCATCTGATTGTAATCGGTGGGCCAGACGCCATCTACCAACTCGTACTGGGAGTCAAGAAGATCCTGATTGTCGATCATCTCGCTTGCCATTTCAAAACTCATCATGTTCCCGGCAAGCGAGGATACGCTGCCCATGTCGGCAACCGCATCGGTATACTTGATGCCGTACATGGCCATGTACATCTCGTCCATGATCTCGGCCGCGTCTACCTTGACGGGCGTTTGTGTGTCTGTCATATATAACTCAAATTCCGAGGCGTAGGTGTATTTGACGTCGGTCACGTACTGATCGATGCCGGTTTCGGGATCTTCAAAGTAGGTTTTGAGCGCACCCAAGTCGTTGCGCACAAGCCCGCTCATCATGGCATTGAGCATACGCTGCATATTGCTGTTGGAGTAGACTGCGTCTTTTTCGTGAGGCTCGGGTGCGTCATCGCCCGCCTGTAAGAACATACTGGAATAATCCATGGTTTCATTTTCAATGGTCAGAGGATAAGTAGAAAGAGTGTCCTCCTGCACGCGGTCAATGTACAGCGTGATCCCATTGGACAGGGAAAGAATGAGGGCGATGCCGATAATGCCGATGCTTCCTGCAAAACTGGTCAAAAAGGTGCGGGCCTTTTTGGTCATCAGGTTGTTGAGGGAGAGAGAGGTCGCCGTAAAGAAGGTCATAGGCTTTTTCTTTACCTTTTTCTTTTCCGGGACGGGGGCCTCCGGGGCGGTATAGGGATCGGTATCGCCGATGATCTTACCGTCGAGCAGTCGGATAATACGGGTGGAGTACCGCTCTGCAAGGTCGGGGTTGTGAGTGACCATGATGACCAGCCGGTCGGATGCAATCTCGGAAAGCAGCTGCATGATCTGTTCGCTGGTTTCCGAGTCCAGCGCTCCGGTTGGCTCGTCTGCCAGCAGGATCTCCGGGTTGTTGACCAAAGCTCTTGCGATGGCCACCCGCTGCATCTGACCGCCTGAGAGTTGATTGGGGCGCTTGTGCAGGTAGTCGCCTAAACCTACACGTTCGAGCGCCTGTCTTGCGTGCTCTCTGCGCTCGGAGCGCCCGATGCCGGACAGGGTCATGGCCAGTTCCACGTTGGATAGGATCGACTGGTGGGGGATCAGGTTATAACTTTGAAACACAAATCCGATGGACCGGTTGCGATAGACGTCCCAGTCGCCGTCGCGGTAGTCGGCCGTGTGCTTGCCTTTGATGACCAGATCGCCGGACGTGTAGCGGTCAAGTCCTCCGATGATGTTGAGCAGGGTGGTCTTGCCGCAGCCGGACGGACCGAGGACAGAAACAAATTCGTTTTTGCGGAATTCCACGCTGACCCCGTCGAGGGCGGTCTGGGAATTGTCCGCAAAGGTATATACTTTCTTTATATCAATCAGTTTGAGCATTTTTGCCTCCCTTTGAGAGAATTCATCTATATATTATACTCTTTTGGTAAAAATAAGTCAACGCAAATCACAACTTATTCACAAAAGTCAATGCAAAACGGAAAAATTTGCCATGATTTTTTACATAAAAACAGATTGCCATTTGAAATACAAAAAATTTTTTGAAAAAATTTCGTTTTTGTGAAAGAAATTGGATTTTTTTACGAGATATAAAGTAGGGGCGCCTGAAAATTTATTATGATTGAATTTAAGGAGGAATTTGAGATGAAGGGTGCAAAGTCAATTATGATTATGTTGATTTGCCTGACGGCTTTGATCGCGGGGATCGTGGCGGTAGGCGTAAACGCCCGGCAGGAGCCGGACGAGGCGGTACAAGTGGTCTATGACCGGGCGGTTTCCGAGCGAGTGCAGACCGGCTATTGGATTGAGCCCGGGGAAACCGCGCCGCAGACTGTGGTCGTCCCTGAATTTACGGTAAAAAATATCGAGGCGGGGGAAAAGACGCTTACCTTCCTTGAAACCACCGGAAGCACGGAGGATGGCCTTATCCACGTGTTTACAGACGAGCAAGGCAATCAATATAAATATGATGCAGTGACCGGACGGTTGACCGGGTATATATCCGGTTCGGAGGATTGGGGGGATCAGGCCGAGAAGGAATATACCGAGCAAGAACTGGCTGATATTTCCATGCAGTACCTGGTCGCCGCATTCGGCCGGGAGGTAGAGGAGTATGAACTGACCGATCTGCGGTATCTTCCCGACGTGCGCTTATATTATTTCACCTTTACCAAGAAGATCGCCGGATATAATACGCAAGAAGTTTGCTACGCCCGCATTGATAAGGGCGGTTATCCCATGATCCTGAGCCATTATCTGAGTGATCTCTCAGGTCTGGATCCTGCCCGTGTGCAAGCGGTTTGCTGGGATGACGTGCTTGCGTTCGCACAAGCGGAACTTGCAAGCGAGTATCCCATGGACAGGATTACTGCCGAACTCCAGGAGAACTCTACCGTAATCGTTTGCCAAAACGGAAAGTATTATATCTGGCTTTCCTATACGATTGATCCTGAACAGGGATTTGACGCAGTGGACGGACCGTTGCCGTATGACGGCTATTCACTTGGCGTAGCAGGATATGAGTCAGTGTACTATGAGATCCCGTAAACAGATTTGGCTATGGGTCATCCGCGCTTTGCTTGCTCTGCTTATTCTGCTGTGTATCGGGATCTTGATCTGGATGGCGGTGGACGCACAACATTCGGGCACGGATCAGCAACCGACACAGACTGCTTTGATTCACGGGATCTTCCCGGATCCTGACCAGATTCTGGTAAAGACCGAGAAAGCAGAGCGCACGCTGAGTGCGGGAGAAGACGGGTATGACCGCATTCTCTATCTGAACGAGCAACGCCTGCCGGCGTGCTTATATCGGATCGGATCTATGGCTGACGATGCGCTGTCCGGCGGAACCTACGTGGCATATCTGTATTCCGAGCCCAAAGCCGTGACGGTCGACTGTATGTTGCCTTTTGAGGAAGGGAATGGAGGTGTGTCGCACGTCACCTATTATGCCGACCGGATCTGCTTTTATACCGATGAAAATCGGCAGGGCTGGATGGTAATCCGGCAGAACGCCAAAGAGCCCGGCGTGTTCGTCTTTTTGGGGGATGTGAGCAATCTGCGTGCCTGTGCGCAGGAACTGACGGGTGAATAAATAAAGAAACGGTGCGTTAGCGTCGCTAACGCACCGTATTTTATGCTGTTCCCGCGTCGTCATTTTGCTCGCCGGCAAGCCCGAACGAAACTCCGATCGCGCCGTCGACCTGCGCCATGGTGGCGCGGTCGATATGTCCCATTTTTTCTTTCAGGCGGCGTTTGTCTATGGTCCGGATCTGCTCGAGCAGAATGACCGAATCACGCGAAAGTCCGAACTCCTTGGCACAGCCGATCAGATCGATGTGGGTGGGGAGCCGGTTTTTTGACAGTTTGCTGGTGATCGCCGCGGCGATCACGGTCGGGCTGTAGCGGTTGCCGATATCGTTCTGGATAATCAGAACGGGTCGGATCCCGCCCTGTTCGCTTCCGACCACGGGACTGAGGTCTGCATAATAAATGTCCCCTCGTTTGATGTTCACTCTTTTTCCATCTCCTTGCATCTCCTTGCATTTAGTGTTGTCCCGTACCGATGATTTTAATCACGGTCATTTTATTTTATGAGCCGAATTCTTTTGTTGTGCAAGCCATGGGAAAATACGGGAAAATGTGATATACTATATAAGAATTGTAGCCTTAATCTCCTGCACGGCGAGGAGAAACCTTTCAACGGAGATGGCGGCCGCATCGGCGCAGACAAGCGCGATGTTCACTCTGCGACTTTGATTCTATCCGCAAACCCTCTCGGGTGGAGGCTTGCGTTTTGTGCCTTTGAGAGCGATCTTTGCGGAGGCTTCCTGCTGCCACTTTGAATGTTCTGCGTTTTGCTTTTGCAACCCTGAATTATGCGGTGTTGCCTTAAAGCTAAAATTTGGCGCGTATCTGCTTTTCGTATCCTTTTTTCCGGGAGAGCGATTCTCAAATATAGAGAGGTTTCTTATATTGACAACATTCCCGCCGGCATGTTAGAATAAAATAACAATCATGGAGGAAAACAATGAAAAAAGCTCCCAAAGAGCAAAAAGAAAAGAAAGAAAAGCAGTCATTTTTATCTTAATTATATAATGAATGACCAATTTATCATTCACCAAAATAGAAAGAAGTATTTATCATGGAAAAAAACAAAAAAAAGCAGAACTTGCGCAACACATTTAATGCAACCAAATATATGTTAGGTTTTATCTGGAGAGGTGATAAAAAATATATATTTTTGAAAGGGATAATGGTTCTTTTGAATGCGATCCTTCCGCTATCATATATTACAATGCCCGGATTCATTATCAATGAACTGAGCGGATTGCAAAGAGTAGAAGTTGTTTTTGCATATATTGCAGTATTGCTTGTTGTACCGATTTTGAATCATTTTATTAATTTGATTATAAACAGGTATGTAGACAAGCTTGCTATGGAATTAAACCTAAAATTTGAAGCAGAATATTTTCATCATACTTTGGGAATGGATTTAGAATACCTTGAAACCCCGGAAGTTACTCAGATGAAATATCGTGCTATGGACATATATACGAATACCCTTTCGATTGTTGACCGTTTGGGTACACTCTTTACGGCTATATTTCGTATTGTCGCATTATCCGCAATCATTTTTACATTGAATCCAATCATAATTTTGATGATATTTCTCGTCGTTTATATTAATTCTTTAATCACTAAATGGGCAAATTTTCAAGAATATCTTTTGAATAAAGAAAAGGGGAAATATGATCGTTTTATTTATGGGTTAGCCAACTGGCTTCGTGAAGGTGTTGCCGGATGTTTGGAAATAAGATTATTAAACATTAAAGAAATGTTTATTGATATCGTTGTAGATAAAAAAAGAACAGTAAATAAGTTGACCTTAAAATCTAATGCAAATTGGAGTTATGCCGGTTTACTGAATACAATAATTGGGTTTATACAGCAATCTCTATTATATGTTTATTTAGTACATCTTGTAATTGTAAAGGGGCTTGCAATCGGTAGTTTTACGATTTATCTTTCAACTATAGAACAATTTACAAATTCACTAAATAATGTTATGCAATCATTTCTTGAGTTAGCGAAAACAAGTCTGGGTATTCAAGATTTCAAAAAGTTTATGGAAATCCCCTTAAGTTACCAAATATCAGGGGATATGATCCCTGTTTTTGATAAGAACTCGACGATTGAATTCAAAAATGTATCCTTTAAGTACCCTAATAGCGATGTGTATGCATTACGAAACATGAATCTTGTTTTACGGGCAAACGAAAAGTTGTGTATTGTAGGCGTGAATGGTTCGGGTAAATCTACCTTTATTAAACTGCTTACACGGCTTTATCGCCCGACAGAAGGAGAAATCCTGTTAAACGGTGTTAATATTAACGAATATGATATAGTTAAATATCAGAGTCTGTTTTCCCCGGTGTTTCAGGATTTTGCACTTTATTGGATGACATTGAGCGAAAACATTGTTCTCGAAAAAGAATTTGATGAAAAGAAATTGTTATCTGTTATGGACAGAAGTGGTCTTACTCCGCTTTTGAATAAGTTGCCGGCCGGATATAACGCCCATCTCTATTCATACAATCAGTGGGACGAAGAAAATTCTTTCTCTCCGTCGGGAGGAGAAGGACAAAGAATCGCAATAGCGCGAGCTGTATATCATAATTCATCGATATTTTTGCTTGATGAACCCACGGCGGCGATTGATCCGGTCGCTGAGTATCAAATATATACGCAATTCAATGAAATGATAACTGACAAATGTGCCGTGTTAATCACACATCGATTGTCTGCAGTACAGTTAGCCGACAAGGTCGCTGTTTTTGAAAATGGGAGTCTGAAAGAATACGGTACACATCAACAACTTTATGAAAAAAATGGTACATATGCAGATATGTTTAACAAACAGGCTAAATTCTATGTCGACGGAACACAAGCATATGATCAAAATTGATGAAGATGAAATATAAAGTGAAAATGGTAAAAAAATGTGTTTAGTTACAAATTATATGTTAAAAACGAAAAAGTTCAACAAAAAGATATTATGAAACGACTGTTCCGCTATTTGAAAGACTATCGCAAAGAGTGTGTGGCGGCGCCCCTGTTCAAACTGCTTGAGGCCTGCTTTGAACTGAGCGTGCCGCTGGTGGTTGCCTCGGTCATCGACCGCGGCATTCTGGCACACGATACCGGGCATATTTACCGGATGTTTGCGCTGTTATTGGCGCTCGGAGCGGTGGGCTTTGTGTGCGCGGTCACGGCGCAGTATTTTTCCGCACGGGCGGCCGTCGGCTTTTCGGCGCGCGTGCGCTCGGCGCTCTTTTCCCACGTGCAGTCCCTGCCCGCTCCGGATCTTGACCGGATCGGTATTTCTCAGTTGATCACCCGCATCACCTCGGACGTGACCCAGGCGCAGACCGGGGTCAATCTTACCCTGCGCCTGATCATGCGGGCGCCCTTCGTGGTGTTCGGCGCCGTAATCATGGCCTTTACCGTGGATGCGCGCTGTGCACTGATCTTTTGCGTGTGCGTGCCGCTGCTGACCGTCACGGTCTTTGCCATTATGCTGGGCTGTGTGCCGCTCTACCGCAGGGTGCAGACACACCTTGAGCAGGTCAGTCTGCGCGTGCGGGAAAATCTGGTGGGAGCGCGGGTACTGCGCGCATTTGCAAGAGAAGATGCGGAACGGGAACGGTTCGACCGTGAGAATGATGCGCTGTGTGCGGTACAGCGCTTTACCGGGCGGATCTCGGCTTTGCTTAACCCCTTGACCGTGCTGATCGTCAACCTGTCCATCGCGGCACTGATCGGCAGAGGCGCCGTGCGGGTGGGTATGGGTGCGCTTTCTCAGGGACAGGTGGTGGCCCTTTATAACTACATGATGCAGATCCTGACCGAATTGATCAAGATGGCCAACCTGATCATCACCATGACCCGTGCCACGGCCAGCGCCGGACGCATCGCGGAGGTGCTGGCGGTGGAACCCTCCATGCAGGGCGGCAGTCTGCGCGGGACGGACGATTACGATATCCGCTTTGAAAACGTATCCTTTACCTACCGCGATGCGGCGGCCCCGGCTCTTGAGGGGGTATCGTTCACAGCCTGCAAGGGGCAGACTATCGGCATTATCGGCGCAACCGGATCGGGCAAAAGTACGCTGGTACAGTTGATCTCCCGCTTTTATGACGCCACAGAGGGGCGGGTCACGCTGGGCGGACGGGATATCCGGGAATACGATTTCGCGTTTTTGCGGAAGAAGATCGCCGTTGTGCCCCAGCGGGCGGTGCTCTTTCGCGGGAGCATCCGCGAGAACGTATGCGCGGGCATTCCGGCGGATGATACCCGGGTCATGGCGGCCATAGAGCGCGCACAGGCGGTTGATATCGTGAAAGGCAAAGAGCGCGGCCTTGATGAGCCGGTAGAGCAGGGGGGAAAGAATTTTTCGGGCGGTCAGCGTCAGCGTCTGACCATTGCCCGCGCGCTTGTGAGAGAGCCGGAGATCCTCATTCTCGACGATTCCTCGTCCGCCCTCGATTATGCCACAGACGCGGCTCTGCGCCGTCAGATCCGGGCGTGTCCTTTTCGCCCCACGACCTTTGTCGTTTCTCAGCGCGCTTGCTCGGTTATGCACGCAGATCAGATCATCGTGTTGGAGAACGGTGCAGTGGTCGGCCTCGGCTCACATCAGCAGTTGCTTGAACACTGCCCGACTTATGCCGAGATCTACGCATCGCAGTTTGAGGAGGTACAGGCATGAAAACGATGAAACAGGTGCTCAGACTGCTGGCTCCTTATACGCCGCTTGCCGTCCTCTCGCTTATCTTCGCCGCCCTTTCGGTGGTTTTCACGCTCGCCATTCCCGTGCTGGCAGGGCAGGCCATCGACCTGCTGGTCGGGCCGGGACAGGTGGATTTTTCCGCTTTGGGCGGATCTCTTTTGCGCATTGCTTTTAGTGCGGCGGCTTTGGCGCTTGTCGGCTGGTTGCTTGGCGTGTGCAACAACCGCCTTGCCTTTTGCTGTGTGCGGGATCTGCGCTCCCGTGCCTTTTCCAAGATTACCGACCTGCCGCTTTCCTATCTCGATGCTCATCCTGCCGGGGAGATCATCAATCGGGTCATTGCCGACGCCGAGCAGTTTTCCGACGGTTTGCTCATGGGCTTTACCCAGTTGTTTACAGGTCTTTTGACCATTGCCGGCACACTGATCATTCTATTCAGCCGCAGTGTCACCGCCGCTCTTGCAGTCGTGCTGGTTACACCGCTGTCGCTGTTTGCCGCTTGGTTTATCACCCGCAGGACCCATCGGTATTTCATCGCACAGACCGAAGCACGAAGCACGCAAACCGCAGTGGTGGACGAGATGATCGGCGAGCGCAAGACTGTGATCGCCATGGGCATGGAGCGCACGGCAGAGGCGGCCTTTGAACGTTCCAACCAACGTTTGTCCCGCGCGTCGCTGCTTGCGACCTTTTATTCCTCGCTGACCAATCCGTCCACCCGGTTTGTCAATAACGTCGTGTACGCCCTTGCCTGCCTGTCCGGAGCGCTGGCCGTACCCGGCGGAGCGCTGACGGTGGGCGGGCTGTCGGCCATGCTGGCTTACGCTACCCAATATACCAAGCCATTCAATGAAATCTCCGGCGTTGTGACCGAGTTGCAGAATGCGCTGGTCTGCGCAGATCATATTTTTGCCCTGTGCGATGAGCAGTCCCGGAGCGCGGACGGTACGCTGGTGTTAGAGCAGGCGCGGGGAGAGGTGGAGTTAGAGGATATTTCCTTTTCCTATCCCGGAGGAAAGCCGCTCATCGAGCGCCTGTCCCTTGCGGTGCGGCCGGGTATGCACGTGGCCATCGTCGGACCTACCGGTTGCGGCAAAACCACGCTGATCAATCTTCTCATGCGTTTTTACGACGTGGACGCAGGCGCCATCCGCGTGGACGGCCATGATTTGAGGGATCTGACCCGAAAGAGCCTGCGCACTTCCTACGGTATGGTGTTACAGGAAACATGGCTTGCGAAAGCGACCGTGCGGGAGAATATCGCCATGGGCCGCCCCGATGCGACCGAGGAGGAGATCATCTGCGCTGCAAAATCCGCTCACGCGCACGCATTCATTCGCCGTCTGCCCCGGGGCTACGATACGGTGATCGGCGAGGAGGGCGGCACACTGTCCCAAGGGGAAAAACAACTTTTGTGCATTGCGCGGGTGATGCTTTGTCTGCCGCCCATGCTGATTCTGGACGAGGCCACCTCGTCTATCGATACCCGTACCGAACTGAAAATTCAACAGGCCTTTGCAGCCATGACCGAGGGCAGGACTTCGTTTATCGTTGCCCATCGGCTCTCCACGATTAAGCACGCCGATCTGATTTTGGTCATGAAAAACGGAACGGTCATCGAGTTGGGCACACATAAAGAACTGCTTGCCGCCCGCGGTTTTTATTACGAACTTTACAAGGCGCAGTTCGCAAAATAAAAAACCGCACGCAGAGCGTGCGGAAGAACGGCCGACTTTATTGTGCTGAGTCGGTAGCGACCTCTTCGGCGTCGGGTGTGTCGTGATGAAAATAAGGATAGGCAATGGCCACAGCGGCGGCAAAAAAGGCAATCGTGATGATCGCGGTGATTACCGGGATCAGGGTGTGCAGAGAAATTCTACGCTTACGGGTAATATTTGAATCCATGACTTCCTCCTGTTTTTTATAGTATATCACATTTTTCTGTTTTTCGCAATCGTAAAATACTCTTGCGCACGGGTGGAAAATAATGTATAATAAAACAAAGAACAGAAAGTTTTTTGCCTTTTTGCATAAAATAAAGATGAGGTGTTATTTATGGCAAAAACAACATGGAAAGCAAGTGCGTTGCTTGCGCCCGTTCCGCCCGTGCTGATTTCCTGCGCCGACGGAGAGCGGGACAATCTGATCACTGTGGCGTGGACGGGTACGCTGAATTCCGATCCGCCCAAGACCTACATATCCATTCGCCGCGAGCGGTATTCTTACGACCTGATCGAAAAGAGCAGAGAATTTGTCATCAATCTGCCCAGCGCCCATATCATTCGGTCGATCGATTTTTGCGGTGTGCGCAGCGGAAGGGACGTTGACAAGTTCGAGGTCTGTTCGCTGACCCGCGAGAGGGCCTCTCAGGTAGGCTGTCCTATGGTTGCCGAAAGCCCGGTCAGCATCGAGTGCCGGGTGACCGACGTCCTGCCGCTGGGCAGTCACGATATGTTTTTGGCGGATATCGTCGCGGTGAATGTGGATGAGCGTTATATTGATGAAAAGGGCAAATTCCACATTGAAAAATGCGCCCTTGCCGCCTATGCCCACGGACAATATTTTGCCCTGGGCAAAAAGATCGGATCCTTTGGATATTCGGTTCGCAAAAAACAGAAAAAATAAGAAACAAACTGACAGGAAGACCAAGACATGAAAAAGATCCGCGCTTTGATGCTGATCCTTTTGGCGGCGCTATTCTGTGCTTGTTCGCAGACGCCTGCCGAAACCGAACCGCCGACAGAACCAACCGTACCCGCCGAAACCGGGACAACCGAAACCGAACCACCGACAGAGCCGACCGAGCCGGGGCCGGAGGTGACTGAGATCGTAATGTCTTTCGTGGGGGATTGCCTGTTGGGCAGTGATTTCGGTACCCACAAGGAGGGCAGTTATAACTGGTATGCAGACAACAATCCCCAGTCCTATTTCTTCTCCGGGGTCGAATCGGTCTTTAAGGCCGATGACATCACGGTGGTAGACTGTGAGAGCGCGCTGACCGATCAACAGCTTGCGCCCATATACAAAGAAGAGGATCCCGGCTATTGGTATTACGGGCCTACCGAAAACGCGCAGGCCTTTGCCCTGGGCGGCATTGACATCGCCTCGGTTGCAAACAATCACACCGGAGATTACGGTCAACCCGGTTATTTGGATACGATCGCGGCCTTAGAGGCAGTAGGGGTCACACCGGGGATTGACTTACAGCCTATCTACAAAGAGGTCAAAGGCCTTACGGTCGGCGTTCTCTGCTGCAACTGCTGGAGCACTTATCATTCCTCAAAAATTATTCCGATCATTGGGGAAATGCGGGAGCAGGCCGATCTTGTGGTCATTTTCCCTCACGGCGGATCCATGAACGATTATGTGCCGGATGCCTGGCGGGTGGGCTCCTATCGTGATTTTATCGACGCGGGCGCAGACTTGGTGATCGGAGATCATCCCCACGTGCTTCAGCCGCTGGAATATTATAACGACGGGATCATCGTGTACTGTTTAGGCAACTTCTGCTACGGCGGCAGCACCCGGCCGGAAAACGCGGGCATGATCTTTTCCGCAACGGCGACCTTTATCGACGGCGTGTTCGACTCGGTCAACTGCGAGGTCATTCCCTGTTATTTGTACACTACCCCGCGCAACAATTATAAGCCCGAACTCATCCCGCCCACAGATCCTGCTTACAATCGTATTGTGGAATTTATGTACGGCTTGCGGGACAAACCGATCGAATAAATTAAGGTGAGCCTCAACGGAGGTTCACCCTTTTTTTGCACGTCTTTTTCTGTGGCAGAGAATGCTGAGTGCCCCTGCGAGGATTCCGATCAGCGTGAGTACGGCGCCCGGCACGAGACCCCCCGGCAGATAACGGAACTCCACCGTGTGTTCGCCCGCGCTTAAAGCGACCGAAACGAACGCTCCATGATAGGCCTCGGTTTGCACCTTTTCTCCGTCTACATATGCGCTCCATCCGGCCTCATAGGGAATGGAGGTATACAGAATGCCGTCATCGGAGGCATTTATCTTGCCGGACAGGGAGGTGTCGGTGTAGTTGTCCTCATACAGCGCCCCTTCCGACAGACGTGCATAGCCCGCTTCAAACAGAGCGCTGTCCATGAGAGCGTATTGCAGATAGGCGAAATGCTCCGCTCCGTCCGAGTTCACGGTACAGCGGATCCTGACCGTGTCCCCCGCCTGATGGTATCCTGCCGGCAGAATGCTTGCCTGCGTGTATTTCACGGGGAAATTTACACTCTGGGGGTCCGCATAGGTTACGGTCAATTGATCCGCGCCGTAAATGCGCGGATAGAAATAATACAAGCCGTCTTTGGGACAGTCCAGCACAAAGTCCAACGTGATCTGCTCCTCTTCGGCGCGGTAGTGGTAATTGCCTGCGGTGCCGATGACCGTTCCGCCGTTTGCCTCGGCGCGGATGGGCATACGCTGCTCCTCAAACAAACTGCCGGAAAGCCCGGTCATGGCGCAAAAGAGTTGGTTTTGATTGCGGAAGGGGTTGGCGCTGCTCCCCCGCTCGCTGTCGCCTCGTACCATAAAGGCGGCGGGCAGCGCATGATCGTATCGGTAGAGCGCCGCCGATCCCTGACGGGCCAGCTCATGCAGCGTTGTGTCCCCTGCGTCCGATCCGGCTCTGGAGATATAGTACCTGAGCGCAAGGGTGGATGCAAGAAACGGCGAGGTGTGATACCATGCATACCGGTTGCCCGCCACATAACCGCCCGCGCCCATATCCGCAAAAAATTGCGAGACGCCGTAGTTTGCGCTCGAGGAAAACTGAGAGATGCCGTTGTAAGAGTAGAGCAGGGGATCGTTGAGGGTTCTGGTGGTGGTAAACTCGG
>CANQPT010000032.1 GCA_947625805.1 uncultured Clostridia bacterium | reverse complement strand
TTTTCGGCACAGCCAAAGAGTTTCACGGTTTCAGATATACGAACATGATCGGAAAAGCACGGATGGATATGAAGGTCGGGCTCACTTTCGCGTGCCTGAATCTTAAAAAATCAGTCACAATCCTGTGGGAAAAAGGCAAGGACAGTTCGACCTTTCACTCTTTTCGGAACGTTTTGAACCGCTTTCGCAATTCTTTACGGATTTTTGTGGTTCTTCTTACAAATTACAATAAATCGACTCTGTGTATTTGATCACAAAGCCGCTTTGTATTCAGGCTGAGGCGGGCCTTTCAAACAAGGCCCGCCCATTTTGTAGGCATCATAAAATTTGATTCAAATTCTCCATTGTTTGCGCGCTCGGTACGGAAAATATGCAGGCTTCACGATTTATGGCCATATATTTATCTTCTCCCATCGCGTGATAAGGGAGAAGTTCTATCTTTTCGGGCGTACCGTAGAGGTCAAGCAATTCTTTGATTTTTTGAATTTCTTCCGCCGTATCATTCACAGTAGGAATAATCGGAATCCGCACCCACACGGATTTGCCTGCTGCGAGCAGTCTTTTGAGATTTTCAAAAATCAATTGGTTCCCGACGCCTGTATATTGCCTATGCTTATCTCTGTCATAGCATTTGACGTCGTAAAGAAACAGGTCGGTGTAAGGAAGAATCCGTTCAAAATATTCGTATGGCACGTGTCCTGCGGTGTCAACGGCGGTATGGATCCCGTTTTCTTTACATACTTTCAGAATTTCTTCTAAAAAGTCAATCTGAAGCATACATTCTCCGCCCGAGAAGGTCACGCCTCCGCCCGAGGTTTCGTAGAACGTCTTATCCTTGAGAACTTCTCTGAGTAGTTGGTCAACCGTATATTCCTTTCCGCAAATTTCTCTGGCATCGTGCGGACAGTAGAGCGTACATTTGCCGCAAAGCGTACAGCTTTCAAGAGCATACGGACATTTTTCTTTGCATTTTCCGCAGCCGGTACATTTGTTTTTGTAAAACATCAACTGGGGCTCGGGAGATTGACTTTCGGGGTTGTGACACCAAGCGCAGCGCAGATTGCAGCCCTTGAAAAAGACTGTCGTGCGAATGCCCGGACCGTCCGCGTAGGAATTGCGTTGAATATCAAAAATAGCGGCAGTAAACATGATGATTCCTTTACCGTCAAAGTTTCATATCTTCTGTAAATAAAATTTTCACGGCTCATTTCTTTTGTTGTCGATCACATTCAAGCAACATAAGCATGGTCAACTCGATTGCATTCAGCAGTCCGTCTATGCTGATACATTCATCGGGTTGGTGAACGCTTCCGTGACCCTGCGGCAACTCCAACGTGCCCTTTCCGCAATCGTATGAAGTTCCGATCTCTGCGGCACGGGGTAAATACCTCGCATAGGTGCCTCCCGCATTGACAAAAGATTTTGCATCTCCTTTGCCCGTAAATTTTTTGTAAGTGTTCATACAAGCCACAATATACGGATCGTCATCGGGAAGGATAAACGGGGCGGATTCGAGAACATAAGCAACGTTCCATCCGTTTTTGTCAAAAAAACTGCCGATCTTGGCTTTTGCTTTCTCAATATTCAATGACGTACCGTATCGCATATCAAAGCAAAGAGTGATCCTGCCTTCACTCATGTTTACGATTCCGTTCGTAACGGTAAGTCGGCCAAAATCCCCGTCCGTTTGCTCTATCCCGAACACCTCGCCGTAATATTTTTCAAGAACGGTTGCAATAAAGGCCATCTGCTTACGGTCATACTCACTCAAAATATTGCTTTGTGAGAGTTTTTTTGCCAAAACGTATGCCGCATTCAAGGACCCTTCGGGCAACGCGCCGTGCCGTGAAACGCCTTTTTCGGTAAAGCTTTGTTTTCCGATCTCGGCGTGTGCCTCGCCCAAAATGACATTGAACGCCACACCTCCCGAAAAGTCGGTAACGTCTTTCATAGGAACGTCTTGCGTCGCTGTAAAACGCAATACGCCTTTGTCCCCCCGGTACAGAGGAAAGGCGGTGTCACAAACGAGAGAAAAGTCGGGGGCTTTGTGTGCGCGAACATAGTTTTGAATGTCTTGCATACCCGATTCCTCGTTTACGCCTGTGAAGCATACGAGGCGGCTCTCAAAGGGCAAATTCAATTCTTTGATCATTCTTGCGCAGAAAAGTGACGCGACCACGGCGGATTTGTCGTCAATGACTCCTCTGCCTATGATAAAGCCGTCTTTTTCGATTGGCTCAAAGGGGGCTGTCAGAATCCAATCATCGCTGACAGGCACAACGTCGGTATGTGCAAACAAGCCAAGACTTTTCTTACCCTCGCCGAAAAAGGAGAGAAGATAACCGCCGTCCATGTCCAGTTCTGTGGCAAAGCCGTTCCTTTGGTACAACTTTTGTGCAAATTCGAGCGCTCTTGCGCATTCCTTGCCAAAGGGAGCGTTTTCTTCCGCTTGGCCTCTTACGGAAGGAATTTTCACCAATTCTTTAAGCATATGCGTGATTTCTTCTTGGTGTTGCCGTATGTAATTGTGAATTTGTTCCCCAAATTCCATAGAGCCCTCCTTATTGACAGGCTAACATTCGCATGGGATTCTGAACCATCAATTTGTTTGATAATGCCTTTGGTACTTTTGGCAAAATGTGGTCAAAGCAATAGGAATATCTCGGCCGTTCGCAAATTTTCGGTTCAACTTCAAATCCGTTAAAGAACAGAGCGTCGTGCGACAAAAGAATCTGGTCTTGGTACCCTGCCCGACAAAGCTCCATAATGCTCTTTGCTTTTTTGGATATGTATTCTTCTGATTGGTTTGCCAAGAGACGATCGAGCCCAATATAGCAACCGTACGATGCGATGCTTTTTACATATTCCAAATCGTCCGTGTCGCTTAAATGCCCTACGGTTACGGCATTGGGTTTTACACCCTCCGAAAACAGTATTTCAAGAGCATTCAGCGCGTTACGATTAAGGGCGTTGCTATGCATCACGATGGGAAGCCCCAAATGAAGATGCGCCTTTGCGCACGCCCGTAAAAGCTTTTCTTGAAAACGGCTTATCGTTTCCTGTTCCACGGCGCATTTTATGATTCCGGCGTTCACCGCTTGTGCGTCGAAAACGATATATCGGAAAAGCCGATCTTCGGTTATATGATACAATACAGGTTCATCCGTATAGTAAAATCCCGCGGAACAGATTATATTGATTCCGCTTTGCTCCGATATTCTTTTCAAAAGTTCCACGTCTCTTCCGATATTGATGGGAGTGCAGTCAACAAAGGTTGTAAGACCGTATTGCTTGTTTAGTTCTTTCAAGTATCCGATAGCCGTCTGTGTAAGCGCCGACTTATCAAGATATGCCGTCCCTGCCATTCGATAAGCATATTCACTGTAACAGCAAATATGCTCGTGAGGCAGAGTGACGCCAAGGTGTTCCGCTTTCATCTCTCCTAAAACCGTTTTGATCATCATGTTTGCTCCGTTCTTGCGATAATATCGTCCTGTATTGCTTGGTTCAGCTTTACAAAATAATCCGAAAAGCCCGTCACGCGCACACGCAGATGCTTGTATTCATCGGGGGTACATTTTGCCGCTACAAGATCGTCCTTGGACACGTAGGTGAGCTGAAAATGAACACCGCCGTTTTGAAAATAGGTCAGGAACAGATCGACCGTCTTTTCAAAATTGTCGTCGTTTTTGACCAGCTGTTCATCAAGCGTAATGTTGGTTACGGTAGAACCGCAGCCGATGCCGTTTGGATCGACTTTGGCAATCGAATTCAGCAGTGCGGACAAACCTTCCCGGTCACGCCCCTCGCTCTGTCCGAGGCCGAATTTCAGCATATTTCCACTGTATCTTCCGTCGGGGGTAGCTTTTGTATGTTCGCCAAACCATTTGTGGTGAACGTTATAGCCGAGCAGGTCGCCAATCAGCCAATGATAGCCGTAAAGATTGGTCTTATCTTTCAAAAAATCGTACATCTCGGCGTAGAGCCTTTGCGCCACATAATTGGATGTGTCGTCATCGTTTCCGAAAAATTTACCTTTTTTGAGAATAAGGGTGCGCATATCCTCGTAGCCATGCCAGTTCGCGTGAAGTGCAGAAATCAGTTCTTTCATTGTAAAGAGGCCTTCATCAAATACGAATTGCTTTACAACGCAAAGAGAGTCGATGACGTTGGTAATTCCAAGGCACATCGGAGATGCGACCACGGTGTTGCCGCCGCCCTGTGTCAAGGATTTTGCATTTTCGATGCAGTCGTTGAATACAAGACTGGAAATATAGTTGACGTCCTGTGCTCGTTGCTTGTTATAAAAATCATCGTACTGATAAGCAAGCATCAGATCGTCGAAAAGCTCTTTTTTGAACACATCGAAAAACGCATCATACGTTTGTGCGTTTTCAATCAGTCCCGCTTTCTTGTGAAACACCGTTTCAATAGAGCGAAGAAAGTTTATTTTGGAGTTGCTTCCGATAATCGCTCCGAGAAAAGCAGGCTCGTTGCAGCCAACGGTGGTGTAGCCGACCGCCTTCTCAAAGGGAATATGGCAGATCTCAGTGTAGCACTTGATTCGCTTTTCATCGTTTTGGAAAGCGATTCTCTTGTGCGGGTCTTTTCTCTCGCGGTCGAGCATAAAGCGAAAAACCTCGCGAGGCGTTTTCTTTGTCCAACGCAAAGTTACTTGAGGAATATACGTTGGAAGTTCGAGCATACTTTCGACAATCAAGCGGGAAAGCTCGGTAAAGCCGTCCTCCCCGTTTGGCAGATATCCGCCGATGCAGAAATGCGATTCGCCGCCGCGTGTGAAATATGCAGAGGTAACCTTGGTTGCCGCCTGAAGCATCAGGAAGAGTTCCTGCAAATATTCTGCGGCTTGGTTTTTTGTCAGCGTTCCTTTTTCCATATCCTTTTTATAAAAAGGATACAAATATCGGTCGAGCGTTCCCACACTGTCGGGATCGGCGGAGAAGCAAAGATAGATGCAGAGAACCGCCTCATAGAAATTCCCGGGAGCATTTTCGGGAACACGGAGAAGTGCCTCGGAAAGTTTTTTCAAATTGCTTTTATGCTCTGCATTTTCGACTGTTGAGGATAACTTCAACGCACGCTCAGAGCATTTGTGCGCCCATGCGATCAAGGCGTTAGCCACACGCTTCAAGGCGAGCAAAAATTCTACTTGCTCAGCATCGTCGTGAATCTTGAACGACTCGTCGATATCACCGATGATTCCGCTTATACCTTTATTCAATATTTTGGCGTAGTCGGCGGTGGCGTGCTGCCATTCCATGGTAGAAAGATTATCAACAGGTTTCAAATAAAAGCGATTGATTGCCTCCTGTGTCGCTTTATGTCCACCACGGCGAAATGCGTCGCCCACGACGCTTCCGTCAAAGTTGAAAAATCCCGTCAGACAGGAATATTCGGTCAGCTTGGGTTCTTGATTCAAAATATATTCGCAAATGCGCTTGGATTCCATTTGCTGTTTTGGCAGGAGCAAGTCCGCTTGATCGAATACGGTTTGTGTCGGTTCCGCATACATCTGTCCCGACAAGGTAAGCTCGGTCAGCTTTTTGATTCTTTCTGTCATGGCGCGTCTCCTGAAATGATAGAGATTTTATATAAGTATATCATAAAAGCAAAAAAATACAATAAAGAAAAAGCGACTATTTGTACTTTCCCGGACAAACTCATCTGTATTCATTGACAGTAGATGACTTATATGATATAAATATAATACAATCAGAAAATGGAGTGCGGAATGGAAGAAAAATTTGTAATCACAGAAATAAAACGCATTGTGATGGTGGGCAAAAACGAATATTCCGCGCCAATGCTTTCTTTTGGTCGCACAGTACATTCCAATGAATTGATTTTTCACTTTTCAGGACACACAACGGTGTTTTTTGATGATTTAGTCTTAGAAACAAAACCGAATACGATTCGCTTTTTGCCGCAAGGAGAAACGAGACGGTATGACGTGCTTCGCCACGAGCGAGGGCAATGTATCGACGTTTGTTTTAGCGCGGATCGTTCGCTTTCACCTAAAGCCTTTGTAATCGACGTTGCGCATAACGAAAAGCTCGGTGCACTTTTCAAAAAATTGTTTTCAACTTGGGTAAGCAAAAGGGAAGGATATTATTTTGAATCGGTTTCCTTACTTTACCTCATTTTTGCCGAAATGCAGAAGGAAACCTCTATACCGAACCGGCACAAGTCAAAAATTGCACCGGCAATGGATATGATACACAGCGCTTTTCTAACACGGGATTTTTCATTGAATGAGCTTGCCGCTATATGCAAAATGGGAGAGTCTTATTTTCAAAAGCTTTTCAAGGAAATACACGGTATTTCACCTAAAAAATATATCATTCAACTAAAGATCAACCATGCCTGCGACCTGCTTCAACTGGAATGCTATACCATCACACAGATCGCCGAGCTTTGCAATTTTTCCGACGTGTACTTTTTCAGCCGACAGTTTAAGGATTATATGGGGATTACGCCAACGCAGTTTATAAAAAGGTACAAATCCTCAAAATAAAACCATGGTCAAGGCCATCTCGCGTCCCGGCCGGTATGCGCATCAAACGGCATTTCAACGCAAAAATATCGCTGCGATCGCGCGGCATTTTTGAAAAGCACTTGTATTTTTACAGCGCGGGTGTTATAATTTCATTATACATTATGGCGGGTTATCTGGACGAAACCGATCTTTCGGAATACCGGCTTGTTTTCAAAAACGCCGACCTTCTGAATGACGAAGAGAAGCAAAGCGTTCAAACGCAAATCGACTTACTCACAAAAGGAAGGCAGGTAAACAACAATGGTATATAAACTCGGTGAACTTTTCTGCGGTCCAGGCGGATTGGCCTGGGGCGCTACTCACGCGGATATCGGACTTCCCGATTACAAAATCGTACACACTTGGGCAAATGACTACGATGAAAACACGTGCAGAACCTATGCACGGAATATCTGCCCAGAAAATCCGGGATCGGTCTACCACGCAGACGTAAGAGAATTTGACCTTACGTCACTTGCCCCAATCGATGCCTTTGCCTTTGGGTTTCCGTGTAACGATTTCAGCGTAGTTGGAGAGCAAAAAGGGATTGACGGAACATACGGCCCGCTTTACACCTACGGGGTAAAGGTGCTGAAACAGTATAGGCCGCGGTGGTTTCTGGCAGAAAATGTGGGCGGGCTACGAAACGCCAACGAAGGAAAGGCATTCACAATAATACTCAATGCCATGAGAGATGCCGGATACCGCCTATATCCCAATCTTTATAAATTTGAAACCTATGGTATTCCGCAGGCGAGGCACCGTATTATCATTGTTGGCATACGCGATGACATCGACCTTGAATTTAAGATTCCTTCCAATGCTCCATATGCAGGAGTCGACAATTCCTGCCGAACCGCTATTGAAGATCCTCCAATCCCGGCAGATGCGCCCAACAACGAACGAACGGCTCAATCTCCAGCCGTCGTCGAGCGTCTAAAGCATATCAACCCCGGGCAGAATGCCTTTACCGCCGATCTTCCCGAGGAACTGATGCTCCATGTAAAAGGCGCACGAATCAGCCAGATTTACAAACGTCTTGATCCCGATAAGCCGGCATATACAGTAACAGGCAGCGGCGGGGGCGGTACGCATATCTATCACTGGAGCGATCCGCGGGCATTGACAAATCGTGAAAGGGCAAGACTGCAGACATTCCCGGATGAGTTTGTATTCGAGGGTAGCAAGGAAAGCGTCCGCAAGCAGATCGGCATGGCAGTTCCGTGTCAAGGGGCAAAAATTATTTTTGAAGCAATCCTTAAAACTTTCGCCGGCATTCCCTATGAGTCTATGGACGCAAACATTGAAGAATAACAGAAACGCCAAGGTGGTCCACAATCCATCTTGGCGTTTTTATTGCAATGTATAGCATTCTTTGTGCTTGTTGCCCCTATTTTTCAATTAAGTACGGCTTATAATTCTTCCGTTAGTTTAGGCAATAATCATATTTGAACGGACGTTCTCTTGATGATTCCAATTTCACGTGCCCCATTTTTCACCACTTACATCATCGCCTACATAAAGCAACTGAGCTAAAGGAATATCATAATAATTAGATAGTTAATAAACATTTTTGCCTCTCAACTCATTTCGCTAAATCCCGATTTATAGTTCTGTTCACTACTGGAACAGAGACTTAATCCGTGCGAATAGTTTTGTTGCATGGCTTTCTTGTTTTTCCAAATCCACCTCGGTTGTGATACTTTTCTCTTTTACCGCAGTGGATCCAAGTATCTCAAGAGTAGTCTCACCTGTATATGGATTTCTATAATGATCGGTCAACGATGGTGGAGGCGGAGCCGCACGCAAATACTCCACCAGACGATTTAAGTCCTTATACAAATTTTTGAACTGAATTCCATAATTGTCAGCCTGCAGATGAGTTTTGGTTCCTGGCAAAAGGGATCCTTTTTTAAGGACAACGGTAGTTGGTACGTCCTCTTTCAGTTTTGCGAGTGAAACCGCCCCGCGATAGCTCGCTCTTCCTGTGGGCTGGTCGGAATTTCTATCCCAATCAACCGTGAACATAACGAACAGGTGAGAAAGATTGTTATCCCTCTGCCGGAAGTTCAGCTTGTTCCACTCGATGAGCATCCAGCGCCCGCCGGAACGGGTGCCCTTAACATCGATGCGCCACCTGTTAATCTCAGCATCCTTGTCATCCCATTTGCCGCGTGGATAATAGTTGAAGTCCAGCGGCACATCTACGCCATAGTTTTCTTTCATCATTTTACTGAAAGCAACCTCTGCAATTTTTCCTATGAGGTTGTCGCGGGCGATTTCCTTCTCAGGGCGCGCTTTTGTAGTATGCTGTCCAAATTCAATCGCCTGTTGCGACGCGGCACTGATTTTTGAAAACTCACGGCACTTGTCCAGTTCCGCGTCCGTTAAAATGATATGAAACACATCTATCATCGCACACCGTCCTTTTATAAAATCTTCTTTGTTTCTATGGCTTGAAGAACAGTCGTAATACGCTTGTCAAGACGCTTCCGAATCTGCCGCTCCCAAATCCTTCATTTTGCAAAGTCTCCGTGGCCTCTCTGTCCCGCGCCATATTCAATTTTCGCGTGATGGCTATGTCAGGCTTTCCGATCAGTTGCTTGCAGTTCTTTCGGTACATGGCGCCGTGTTCCCTTAGAGTCTTTCGCAGTATCCTGATTTTGAAAGGCCTGTATTTTTCTGCGTTTCTCTGGCCGACGATATCATATATAACGTCGGCAGGAAAGCGGTGAAATGCAGAAGACCGGCTGAAGGACAAGCATGAAAAAGATACTGCATTTTAGTATATCACACAAATATAAACTTTTCTACCCTCTTCGCCAAATTTCTGTTTTTGTTACCGGAAAATACGTCTTGATTTTGCATTTGCTTTGTGGTACAATAATACCACCGTATGGGGGTGTAATGGTTTCGACGTAGAAGTTGAGCCAGAATATAAGCCGGTAGAGTCGGGAAACTCTTCAAAATCCCAACATTAAAATTAAACGCTAACTCGAATAAAGTAGCTCTCGCTGCCTAAGTTGCGGCGCATCTGCCCCGTTCACCGCGGGCGGGATCGCAGGTGTCAGATACGCGGTAACTGTGAACGGACGGTCGTCCGCGCCTCCGTCACACACAAGCGGACTACTGATGCGTGCGGCTTGTCAATCTGCGGCGCAAAGGAAAATTGATGATTGACTGTACCGGGAGAAAATTCTGAGGATAGTTTTGCGGACAGGGGTTCGACTCCCCTCATCTCCACCAAAAATCGGCAGAGCGCCAGTTCTGTCGATTTTTACCTCTTCACTCTTCACTTTTCACTCTTCACTGCGTCGGCGCAAACTCCGCTTTGCTCCGGCGATTTTTCCTGCGGAAAAACACCGTCCGCACGCTTGGTTGCGCCTCCTTTTCCCCACAAAGTCTGCGACTTTGTGGGGCCCCATGTCTTGCCGATTTTTGAAAGTAATAGGTAATAGTGAAGAATGAAAAGGTGGAAGGTTGTATAATAAAAGTGGACATACCAAACAGTGAATGGTAAAATAAAAACTGTTTGCCCGATCGTGTAAAAGATGCGGGCTTTGCCCATGATGTGCGCCTTGCGGCACATGAGGGCAAACATCGCATCATTGCGCCGTAAGGCGTAGCATCATACCGCCGCAGGCGATACACAATCTGCGTTTGCAAGCAACCACCGAAACGCAACAAAACAGCCGCCCGTCGGGCACGGTTCGGCCTTTGAATATAACAAATATCCCTTGTGTAATATTTGTGTATCTCCGGCAACGTATCGGCGCGCGCTTGCAGGGCTGGCGGGACAACTTGAATTTCGCTCCACTGTGTGATAAAATAAATAATAAGTGTTCGACAAATCGAGGTTTATGATTGCGGAAGTTACCATGAGGTTGCTATTTGAAATGGACAAAAAGGACTATGATAACTGTACACATTCATTTGTCCGTAACTCGGCGAGGAGTATCATTATCAAAAGCAAAAGAGTAGCCATGATTCACAGCATGAAATATGATTTTTACAAGTTCCCGGGCGGAGGGATTGAAAATGGAGAAAGCCCCGTGGATGCGATGATTCGGGAAACCCGCGAGGAATCGGGCTTAATTGTCAAACCAGATACCGTCAAAGAATACGGATATGTACATCGAATTCAAAGAAGTGACAGGGACGAAACGGAGTGCTATATTCAGGATAACTATTACTATCTTTGCGAAGCAGCTGATGAGATTGGCTTTCAGGAACTTGATGATTATGAAGCGGAAGAAGCCGATACCTTAGAATATGTTGAACCGGATGTTGCAATCAGGAAAAACCGCCATGTAGGGAAAAACCCGTATAATCAGATGATGTTTGAGCGGGAGGCGCGTGTTCTTGAATTACTGATAATAGAGGGATTTTTTGAAAGATAAATTTCCGTTTGCCGCACAGTAGCACAGGGGCGCGAAACTGTTAAGGCACCAGCTCTGCCGCGCCCGCGGTACCGTGCGCCATAAGCCCGTTGCCGGTGATCTTATATCAATGATAACACTACATGAACAATTCGTGAATTTTGTTGCAATTTCTTGCAAAAAAATTTTTGATGTGTTATAATCCAAAATATCTAAAGTTCGGGTACTATGCCTAAAAGCGTGAAAAGTGAGGAATCGACGGTCTGCTTTGAGAAGAAAGATATACCTTGTAATCACTTGTGTATGCGCTGTGGTGTTTATCGTTTCGGTGACTATGCTCGGCATTTCACTGCAAAGATACCACAAGGCGGACACCGTGTACAGCAATCTGCAAGGTCACTATGTTTTCTTAAATCCGCCTGCTCCGGAAGAAACGCCTGAGGAGGGGACGCGTGAGATCATCACTGCTCCCATCAGCGTTGATTTCGATGCCCTGCTGCAGGAAAATGCCGATATCGTCGGCTGGCTGTACTGCGAGAATACCGAGATCAACTACCCGGTGGTGCAGGCTGCCGATAACAATTATTATCTGCGGCGGGACCTGTACGGCGACTATCTGATCAGCGGAACGCTGTTTGTCGACTACCGCTGTCCGACGGTCGGCACCGGTCAGAACTTTATCATCTACGGGCATAACATGAATAACGGCACCATGTTCGGCACCATGGTAGAGTATAAGGAACAGGCCTACGCCGACGCTCATCCCGTTCTGTGGTATCTGACGCCGGACAGGGATTACAGGATCGAGTTGTTCGCAGGACAGGTGACCGCGTCCGACTCGGAAGTTTATACGCCCTCGTTCGGATCGGCCGAACGCTTTGAAGAATTCTTACGGGATATAAAGGATCATTCCACCTTTGTGTCCGATTTATCTGTGACCGGCGAGGATCATATTATTACTCTTTCCACCTGTTCGTATGAATTCGGTAACGCACGATACGTTGTGTTTGGAAAGTTGATTTCTCTTGCCGAACAGCAATAAACGTCAAATACTAAGGAGAGATAGGTCATATGTTTCAGGCAGAAAAAGTCAAAAACGAATGTATCGCGTGGATCCGTAATTTTTTTGAGGAGAACGGTCCGGGGTGTAACGCGGTGGTCGGCATTTCGGGCGGAAAGGACAGTTCCGTTACCGCCGCCCTTTGTGTGGAAGCGCTGGGCCGCGAGCGTGTGATCGGCGTACTGATGCCCTGCGGAGAGCAGGCGGACATCGGCATGGCGCATTTGCTGGTGGAGCATCTGGGGATCGGTCACTATGTGGTCAACATCAAGGACGCCGTTGAGGGGATCAAAAAGAACATTCCCTTTGCCTTAAAAAGCCAAAGCCTGACCAATTTGCCTGCACGCATCCGCATGACCACGCTGTATGCCATCTCCCAAAGCAACAACGGCCGTGTAGCCAACACCTGCAATCTTTCGGAGGATTGGGTGGGCTACTCTACCCGGTACGGCGACGCCGCCGGGGATTTCAGCCCGCTTTCTCACCTGACGGTAGGCGAGGTCAAGCAGATCGGGCGACTGCTGGGACTTCCGGACGTACTTGTGGACAAAACGCCCATCGACGGACTTTGCGGTAAGACCGATGAGGAAAATCTCGGCTTTACCTACGCGGAACTCGATCGGTATATCCGCTCAGGAGAAATAGACGATCCCGACAAAAAGCAAAAGATCGACGCCATGCATAAAAGAAATTTGTTCAAGTTGCAGCTGATGCCGGCTTTTGTCCCGGAACTTTGATCCGGCGGGATTGCCTTATAAAACATATCATATAGCAGGCTGTCAAAAAGTCCGGAAAAGTCCGGGCTTTTTTGTTATGGTACGGATTCCGTCTTCCGCGTCGAAAAACTCACATTCACTCGTTTTCCCCGTGTAAGATGATCGCATACAAAGCGTCAAAATTGATGACAGTGAGTCCAATATGCAGAACACGGCCGATCATATCCACTTGATCCACCGCTCCGGTCAGTTGGGCATACTGCTGCTCGGGCAAGTCGTAATACACCGCGGTGATCATCTCGCCGCGCTTCAGACCCTGCAGGATCCGATTGATCTGCGCAGCCGCGTCCTCCGACACCTCTTTCATGGGGACTCGGATCTTTTCCTTTTCGGCCAGCGCCTCCGACAACCCCTTGAGGGGAGAAAAAGGGGAAAACTGCTTGGCACGCTCGGAAACAGGCATTGGCTCCCGCGGTTTACTTTTCGCCACTTTTATGCCCTCCGATCTGCCGGTTGCGGTCGCGGCCGGTGGCCGCCTCCTCTAAATTCATTCCCTTGAGGATAGCGTTTTTGCCGTATTTCTTTTTGATGTCCAGCACCGCATGCTGTAAACTGCGATTGCGTTCCTGTTCTGCCGGATCCTCAAAAAAGCTGAGTTGATACCCGCCGTCATCCGGCGTGACCCGATTGCAGGTAATGCTGATCCTGCGCACCATGAGATCCGGCAGGACGATCCGACGATAAAGGGTCGTGACAGCTGGAATCAGCACTGTATCCGCGCCGGAGGGGGTTGCTAAGCAAGCGCTGCCCCGCGCCGATTGGTGCTCACTGCCTGCATAGCCCACGTACAGCGTAAGCGAGCCGGTCACGACCCTCTTATCCGCCATCTCCATGCAAAGTTGATCGGTCATTTCCTTGACGATCAACTCCCCCTCTGCAAAGGTGTAGTTGCGCATGAGCACCTGCCCGGAGGTCAGGCAATTGGTTTTGGAATGGTATGCCTTGATATCTGCAATGGTAGTAGGCTCACGCCCCCAGGCATGGTCGATCAGAAGTTCGGCGTCCACGCCGAACATACGATAGAGCACATCCTCCGGCATACGGGCGACCGTGCCCATGGTGAACATTCCGTGGGAAGCAAGTTTGTTCGCAATACCGGAGCCGATCCGCCAGAAGTCGGTGAGCGGGCGGTGATCCCACAGGGTTTTGCAATAGGTTTGCTCATCCAAAAAGCCGATGAAATCTTTCGCATGCTTGGCGGTGATATCCATCGCTATTTTTGCAAGATACAGGTTTGTGCCGATCCCGCAGGTCGCGCGTACCCCTACCTTTTCCAGGATATCCTCCATGATCCTCTGAGCTAGGGACTTTGCGTCGGTTTCGTACAAGGGCAGATAGGGCGTTGCGTCAATGAACACCTCGTCGATGGAATAGACATGGATATCCTCCGGCGCCACATAACTTAAATAGACCGCGTAAGTCTCGGCCGCGTAATCGATATATTTTTGCATACGCGGCTCGGCCATAATGTAGTCGATCTGCTTGGGAATCTCAAATACCCGGCAGCGGTTGCGCACACCCAACGCCTTCATGGATGGGCTGACCGCAAGACAAATGGTCTTGTCCGAGCGCTCGGGATCGGCCACCACGAGATTGGTGGTCATGGGGTCAAGCCCGCGTTCCACGCACTCCACGGAGGCATAAAACGATTTCAAATCAATACACAAATACCGTTTTTCCTCCATTGGTTTTCCTCCCCATTTGACTTCTTTTTTATTTTACCATATTTGCAGCATTTTTCTACCGGTTTTGCGCGAGAAAAGCGTTGAATTTTCTTCCAACATCTGTTATAATATTACTATATTTTACTATATATGACAAATTTCTCTTTAATCGTAACGGAGGCAGCGTGAAAAAATTAGTTTCCTTGCTGACGGTATGTGTTATCCTGTTCGGGCTTTTATGCGTGCACATACCTGCGGCATACGGTGCGGAATTTACCGGCGAGAATCGGATCGTCCTTGTGCTCGATCCCGGTCACGGTCAGGCAGATACTACAACTACCTTCAACCAAACGGAGGCACAGTATAATCTGTTGGTTTCCAAGTATATCAAAGAGGCTCTGGATCAGAACGGCAGTTTTGTCACTTATCTGACCCATGAGGACAATTCCACCGACCCCTCGCTCTACGAGCGCGCGATTTTTGCCGACTCGGTGAATGCGGATCTGATCATCAGTATCCATTTCAACAGTACGGAAAATTCGGAAACCCGCGGAATAGAGGCCTGGGCTTCGGTCATTGACAAATTTGACCTGTCTTCCCTTGCCGCGCTGTGCATCGATTATGCGACTCAGGCTTTGCCCGAACTGCCGGTCAACGGATTCAACAACGGAAGCGAAACCGGAGTTTACCGGCGCAAGGACAATGCGGGATATTATTGGGATGCGGAGCATCAATGGGATATCCAGGGCGACCCTACCAGCGGCGTTTTGTCCGACTATTACGGAATTATCACATGGGGTGCGAAATACGGCATTCCCGCCTTTATTTTAGAGGAAATGTATCTTTCCAATGAGGAAGATTCCGTCATCGCAAAACAAGAGGAAAACCTACAGCGGATCGCACAGGCGGAAGCACAGGCGATCATTGACTACTACACCGGCCACACCCATGATTACGGCGACACGCAGACCGACGTTCCGCTTACCTGTATCACCGCGGGCAAGCAATCGGAGCACTGCACCCTTTGCGGTCATCGAAAGAACGTGCGCTCCATTGCAAATGCGCCCGATCCAAACGCACATTTCTACCGTTATTCCGACGCTGGGGAATCCGGTACGTGGACCTGCGTTTACACCCACTCGCTGATTAACAAAGCAAAAATTCCCCATGAGGATCACAGCGGCACAGGTGAACGGACCGGCCAAGTGGTGAACCCGGTCGCGGACAATGCGGTTCTGCCCGTACCGCCTTTCTCAGAAGAGCCTCCGGCGTCTGAGGACAATGAAGAGCAGGAGCAGACGGCTCCCGAGCACAATTACCGTGTGACCGACGGATTGCAAGCAACCTACGGCGCACCCGGCTGGGCCACCTTTGTATGCACCGACTGCGGCGACACATACCGCGTGGAATTTGAACACGGAAAGTACAACTGCAAACGGGACGGACATATTCCATACCCGGACGATGAATTCACAAATACCGAGCCGACCTGTACCGAACCGGGCGTCGAGCACTATTTCTGCCTTGCCTGCTGGGAAGAATACACGGTGGAACTTCGCGCCAAAGGGCACACCTACGAAACGCTGAGCGAAACACCGGCGACCTGCGATAAAGACGGCACACGGGACGTGCGGTGCACGGTGTGCGGCTTTACGCAAACCCAGACCCTGTCCGCCACCGGACACGATTACGTTCTCACGACGGTTGCGCCGACCTGTACCGAGAACGGTTTTGAGCAATCGGTATGCAGCGTTTGCGGTGACGAGATAAAAAAGGAAATTCCTGCCACGGGACACGCCTATCGTATCACCAAAAGCGTAGAGCCGGGTCTCTTGACCGCCGGGAAAACCGTTTATACCTGTTCGCTGTGCGGTAATTCCTATACCGAAACGCTCAAACGTCTGGTACCGCTTCCGATCATCGCGGTAGTCGTTGCGGTCGTTTTGATCATATTGGTCTGCTTGGGCATTTCCATATTCGGACGGCGTAAATCCAAGAACACCCCTGACCCGGAAAAACCTGAAAATGCACCGGATCCGGGCGAGGCGGAAGAACCAGACGACCGCCGACCCAACATTACGGACGCGCCCAAGATTCAACTGACACTCAATCAGGAAGCTCCCACCGAGCAGCCGATCAAACTGACGCTAAAGCAGGATGCTCCCACCGAGCAACCGATAAGCCCCGCGGAAGAGAAACCGGAGCAATCAACGGATGCGCCTGCGGAGGACGATGAGTTGATTATTCTATCCACAGAGCCGGAAAAGCCCACAACAAATTCAGAGGAAGACTGGAATCTGTCGTTAAGTGATCTCTTCCGCCCCGAATAAAACTGACCCGCACACGAATAAAACTGACCCACACACATGGTGTTCGGGTCAGTTTTATTCAGCAGACAAATTGCCGATTGGATATCGATACGGCAATCCTCCGTTCGATCGGAAAAATACCGGGCGATCCGTTCAGTCAAGCGGGGATGGTTTTACCCAGTCCAACGCGGAATGGATTCATACAAAATCCCCGTTATAAGCGCTTTCAAAATCCTCGATCCACCGGCGCTGATCATCCCACGCAGGGGCACGATACCCGGCAATGAATATCGTCGTCCGACGCCTGCTTTCCTTTACAGCCGGCACAGATAGACTGCCACTGTCAGGATAGTTTATAAAAACGCACGTTTGCGGCGGAATTTACATGGGACAAAAACGGCGGTGTGCGCTGCACACCGCCGTTACTGTTTTTTGATCAGCCGCCCTGTCCGGGGTTGAGCACCTCATACCATTTCCGGTACTGGGACAGAACGGAATTGGACTCGCTTGAGTTGTCGGTAATCAATTCAAACTGTGGCATAAAGTCTAACTCGTCCTTGACGCCGGCGATAACCGTGTTGATATCGCCGCCCGAATAGTGAATCAGCATATCGTCCCACTCGGCCATTTTCGTCCGCAGGACATCAAGGGCCGCTTCCACCTCCGGCGTGCTGTCATACGTAAATCCAAGCACCAAACTGTCGATGGCATCCCGATTGAGGGTCTTTCCGGCCTCCCAAGAATTCTCGCTCATTGCGTAGTAGTAATCGCCCAACTCCTTGGAGCGCTCCAGAAGATAGAGGTTTCCGGTATCGTAAATATCCATATTCCACTGGTCGTTCAGTCTGACGTATTCACCGTGGTCGTCAATCATGTAGTGCACGTTCTGAATGCCGTAATACATCAAATTGCGGAACTCACGGTTGGTATTGAACAACTCCAATACTTCTGCCGCGCGTTCTGCGTTGACCGAATACTTGGTCACACCGTACATGGAGCCGTAGACTGCCGCATTGTCCTTGATGGGAGGATTGGTGACCACAACGTAGTACTTATCCGTATCCACCTTTGTAAGATCGGTTGCATTTCCTCTCAGATAAGCCGCGGCAAAGTCCCGGGAAAAGTCGACCTGATCACTAGTCGGTAACTGTCCCCACTGGTTCAGCTGCGCCATCAGACGGTAATAGCCCTTGACCGTGTTGGAAGAGAAGATATTCGCAGGAGGCGCCTCCAACATAGTAGTGGTATGAACGCCGGAAAGGACGAAATGGCTTCTTCCGAAAGGAAGATCCGAGCCAATGGTGTAATGCATTCCCTCAGGGGCAGGCATACCCTCTACCAGCCTCATGTTGGGATCCCCCGTGTGCACGTCGCTCAAATAGTCGTACAGCATTTCAACAGAAGTCGTGAAACCGGCCGCGTCACCGTCATCCAACTGATGCATCGCAAGTTCGTTCGGATCGTAACCGTATCTGTCCGCCAATTCCTTGTTGATGATCAGATAGGTATACTGGCCGAAATCGCGGTTGTTGGGAATTGCATACACGTTTGCGGAGTCGCCCTGAATCTGCGTTGTATCCTGAGCGGTAGTTAAAAGAGAAGCGTTCAAATACTGCGAAATCAGCACGGAAGGCGTGAACTCCGCCAAAAGCCCCGTCACGGTATCACCCTGATAGTACACGGGAGTGGTCATGTACTTGTGGTATGTGTCGATGCCGTTGATCAGCACGATGTCAAACTGTGTCGGCTTGACGTCGGGATACTGGGTGCTCTTGCGTCCGGTCTCCTCGTCTACGATGACCTTGTCCTCTTCCTCGGTGTTCACCTCGTCTGCCGCGAGCGTTTCGCCTTTTTGCAACTTATCGCTGATCTCATTTACGCGGGAAAGAACCGTGTCCTCGATCTCGTCCTTGTCGCACATGATCAATTCCACATGGGTGTTGAGTTTGTTCTCGGTGATCACGTTGATCGCTTTTTCCACCAGTTCGATCGCCTCATCGGTAGTCCCCTCTCCCTTAGAGGTCAAAAGGGTGACGGTGGTTGCGTTCTTGTTCTCATCACGCACGTTTTCGTTTCCTTCAGAATCACATCCGGTCAGCATTACGCCGATCACCATCAGCATACTAAGACCCAGACACAGTATTCTTCTTCTCATCGGTTTGTTTCCTCTCTGTGCTCTCTTGGAGCATAACTATTTTACACTATTATAAGGGTCTGTGTCAAGGCATTTTATGCCAAAACACACAATTCGTAGTAAATTTACATTTAGTCGAGATAATCCTTCAGACGCTTGGAGCGGCTGGGGTGGCGGAGTTTGCGCAGCGCCTTAGCCTCGATCTGCCGAATGCGCTCGCGGGTAATGCCAAAGACCTCGCCCACTTCCTCTAACGTGCGGGTTTTCCCGTCCTTGAGTCCAAAACGGAGTTTGAGCACCTCTTCCTCTCTGGGGGTCAGAGTGTGTAAGACCTCCTCAAGCTGCTCCCGCAGTACCGTGTAAGATACCGCCTCCTCGGGCGCGGGGGAATCGTCGTCCGGAATGAAATCGCCCAAGTGGCTATCCTCCTCTTCGCCGATGGGAGTTTCGAGCGAAACCGGATCCTGGGCGACCTTGAGGATCTCCCGTACCTTGTCAGCGCCCATCCCCATGCGCTCGGCGATCTCCTCGGCACTCGCTTCGTGCCCTAACTCCTGCAAGAGTTGGCGGGAAATGCGGGAAACCCTGTGAATGGTCTCCACCATGTGCACGGGAATGCGGATGGTACGCGCCTGATCGGCGATCGAGCGGGTAATGGCCTGCCGGATCCACCAGGTGGCATAGGTGGAGAACTTGTACCCTTTTTCGTAGTCAAATTTTTCCACCGCTTTCAACAGGCCCAGATTGCCCTCCTGGATCAGGTCGAGAAAGAGCATTCCCTTGCCCGCATACCGCTTGGCAATGCTGACCACAAGGCGCAGGTTGGCCTCGATCAACTGCTGTTTTGCAACCTCGTCGCCCTCCGACATCCGCTTGGCAAGTTCGAGTTCGGTCTGACCGTCCAGAAGCGAAACCTTTCCGATTTCCTTTAGGTACATACGGACCGGATCGTCGATAGCAAGGCCCTCTTGGGTCAGGATCTTCTCCATGTCCTCCGCGCTGTTTAACTGCTCGACCTCTGCCTCGATATTTTCCGCGTCCGGATCTTCCACAAGATCGGGCACAATATCCGCTCCGTCCTCATCGTAAAGTTTGTCGTAATCCATATCCTCCAAGGTGTCGGTCAGGCCGGCGCCCGCGCTGTCCTCTCTCTCTAACAGATCGTTGACGTTCATTTCCTCGTTATTCATGCTTCTTCCTCCTTTTTGCCTCTATAATATCACTGATATCCTGATCTTTGTTTTTCTGCGCATCGCGCAGCGTTGTCACGCATTCGTCCAGCACCGTCCGGTCATTGCCAAGATCCTGCCGTGCAAGGCGGATCTGCTGCAAACGGCCGATCTCGTCGCCGGAGAATCGCTCGTTCATCTGGCCAAACTCAAAGTCCCCGTCCCCGCCGAGTCCGATCAATGCCTCGTATGCCTTCTTCCCGAAAACGGTGAAAAACTCCTCCGCCCTCAAGTGCTCCGCCGCATACGGGATCAGATCCGGTCGGGCAAGCAAAATACCCAGAATGCTCTCCTCCGAGCGGGCGGCGCGCACGTTTTTGATATAGTCGGGATTGACCCGGTCGGCATATCCCTCAGTGCGGCGCACCACCTGACGCATCTCTTCTTTTTTTGCCTCAGAGCGGGCCTTGCGCACCGTACGTCCGATATCCGAGCGCAGACTGTCAAAGGCGATCGACAGCTTGTCCGCCACCCGATGGGTGTATACGTCCCGCTCCACGTCGGAATAGACCCCCGCGAGCACGCTCACCATCTCCTTTGCAACGCGGATACGCCCGTCTGCCGTCGTGACGTCATACTTGGCAAGTACCCGGTCAAAGGTAAAGTCAAACCGGCTTTTGCCCTCTGACAACAATTGCTTAAAGCGGGCCGCGCCAAAGCGGGCTATATATTCGTCCGGGTCCTTCGCCCCGTCCATTTTCAGAATTTTGGTATCCACTCCGACCTCGGAAAGCAGCGTAAATGCACGCTCGGCAGCGCGCTGGCCTGCGGCGTCCGAGTCATAGGAGATCACCACGCTGCGGGTATAGCGCTTGAACATTCGCGCATGATCGGGTGTGATTGCCGTACCGAGGGTCGCCACCGCGTTTGGAAAGCCCGCCGCGTGCAGGGCGATCACGTCCATATAT
>CANQPT010000031.1 GCA_947625805.1 uncultured Clostridia bacterium | reverse complement strand
AATGTTATTCTCAACCTTATCTTTATCCCCATTTTCGGCTTTATCGCGGCGGGATATACGACTTTGTTCAGTTATTTTCTGCAGGCGGTTATAGGTTTCTTTGCCATGCGCAAGGTGCTCGGAGGCGAAACAGTATACAACATGAAATATATCGGCGCGCTGTCGCTTGGGGTGATCGTCGTGGCACTGGGCAGTAATCTCATCTATGACTACGCCCTGATCCGTTACGGCATTATTGTTGCCACTTTGGCAGTCGCCGTCATATTCCGAAAGAAAATCATCGGCATGTTCAAACTTATGAGAGCAAAGTCTTAAGCAGGGACAAGGAAGCAGGAGAAAATCCATGGCGATTGAAGAAAACCGAAACTCTACCGATGCACGATCCGTAACCGGCGTACTAATGGCTTTGCTGCGTTCGGAGCTCTGCGATGATACGTCCGCGCGGGAGATCATCGCGGGGCTTTCGCCGGATATGCTTGACGCCGTATATCGTCTTGCTCTCCGGCACAGTTTGGAGCACTTGGTCGCCGATGCGATATGGAAACAAAGGGATCATATTACCCATCCAGAGATACAGGAGAAAATCAAGTATCTTCATCAGAAATTTCTCTTTGGATATGTTCGGACATATACACAGCGGGATTATGCTTATGAGCAACTCTGCCGGCAGTTGGAAACGGACAACATCACTTATATCCCCCTCAAAGGAATGGAGCTCAAATCGCTCTGGCCGGAGGAATGGATGCGCTCTTGCAGTGATATTGACATTTTGATCCCGGAAGAAGAGTTAGAGGCCGCAAGGGCAAGCGCGCAAAGGCTCGGGTTTGCCTATACCGGCCGCTCGGCACACGATATTTCACTGTTTTCCGAGGGGCCCGACCGTGTACATATCGAACTGCATTACGCAACCGTAGAGGAGGAATATCTTCCGCAGGCGCAGGCGGTGTTGTCCGCCGTTTGGGAGTATGCCGAGCCGACCGGACAAGGCACGCGCTGGCGCCTCCAGCCGGAAATGCTGTACTTTTACCACGTGGCGCACATGGCCAAGCATTTTTTCCACGGCGGCTGTGGGATCCGGTTTTTTCTGGATCTTTGGCTGATGGAGCACAAGCTGAGCCTTGACCCGGCAAAGAAAAACAAATTGCTGGACGCGGGGGGCTTGCGAAAATTTGCAGAAGGCTGTGTGCGGCTTTCCAAGGTGTGGATAGAGCATGCGCCCGCCGACCAATTAACCGACACGCTGGAAGCCTATATTGTCGAGGGCGGGATATACGGAAATCTGCAAAACAGGGTCGCGGTAGAACAACAGCAAAAACGCTCGTATATTTTCTCGCGCCTGTTTATCCCGATGAGTTCCATGCGGGAACGCTATCCGATCTTGAAAAAGTGCCCGTTTGCGCTTCCGGCGACGTATGTCCATCGCATTTGGAACATGATCGCGTCCGGGCGCATGAAAAAAACGCGGCGGGAGTTGGCGCTGAATCGAACCATTCCGGAACAAGACGAACAACGGGCGAAATATTTGATCCGGCATTTGGGACTTTAAGGGAATATTTTAGAAGAGGCTATCGGAAAAATCCTGATAGACTCTTTCGTTTCTTTTTGTTCTTGTATAGGAAAAGCCAGCCATTTGGCTCCATAACTGTCTATCGTAAATCGGTTTCCTGCATCGTTCTCAATGAACCTGTCTCGAACAAGGTACCATCCTCTGAGTTCTTTGCGAAGAGTGGCGTCCTTAGATATAGATTCTTCTCCCCTGCACTAGCTCATCTCGACCGAGTGGTGCAGTCAAAGGAGATCTTGCTTCTGCGTATGGCAATGGCTTTGTGAAAACATCGCCGGCATCCGAACAAGTCAATTTTCCGTCCCCGGAGCAAACGAGCTTCCATCCAAATTTTTTGCTTCAAACCGGTTTTCCGTTCATCACACGAAGGACAGCACTTGGTATCGGGACAAGTTCATCATGCTGTGACGGATCCGTTCGGCCGAGAAGAAAGTCAGTAGTGACAGAATACAGCTCCGCCATTTTCTCCAAATTTTCTATATTGAGCGACTTACGCTCTCCCTCCTAGGCGCTCAAAGCGGGCTACGATACCTGCAATCTCTGCGCCACCTCCGTAACCTTCAAATGATTCAATTTCCTTGCCGCTTTGAATTGCCTTGGCATGGATGTTACCGCCTTTCTCGCTTTCTACTTTAAGACAACCCATCTGCCTTTTCGATCAGTGCCTTCTCTTCGCAATACACCTTTTTCTTTCAAAGAATTCATATTTCGCTGTACCGTTCTGGCTGTCTTATGCAGTAGAGCAACAAGTTCTTTTGCAGAAAGTTCCGGTAAAATTTTAAGATGGTCAAGAATTGCCTGTTCTGTCGCAGAAAATCTTTTGGTATCTACGACATTATCTGCGACATTGATGCCATTACGAATTGTGGCATTGAGCATAAACGCATTGTATCTATACTCAGGCGCCGGCAGGCCGGCTTTTTCCATTTCCATATATCCCTTCGCCAAATTCCTGCACATAGTCATACTCATGCAGAAATGCGGCGATCTACGGGAGAAATGGACTTTACGCATGTTATCCAATCTGACAATACCGGGCAGATCGCCGAGGCTCTCGACTGCAATCCAATCATCAAACATCTTTATCTGAATGTTGGTCCCTTTGATGCTATAATCTCGGTGAGCGACGGCGTTGACAATAATCTCTTTCCATGCAAATTCCGGGTATTCTGAAGTTGTTACACATTTACCGTCTTTGCCGAGATAGGTATGGCCTTTGATTTGATCGCCAACAAAGGTCAGAGGCTTTTTCACCATGTCGAGAATGCGACCGGTAAATATCTTATGACATCAAAACGCCGTCCCACACCTTTGTGTCCGGGCTTGCGGAGCACACGGTCAAGCCGCCGATGGCCGAGGATATTTGGAATATGACGGGCGATATTGGACGCTTGCCGGAAAGAGAATCAGCTATATGCGGGATAAAACGCAGGGCGACCGTTTCTTTATTTTGTCTCTTTTTGCGATTGCAAAGGAACTGGAAACGGACGGTCGGTATATACCGATGGGGCATCTTGATCTGGCGGTGGGATTGCCGCCGGAGCATTTCGGAGTGCTTCAAAAGCGATTTGTACAGTATTTCAAAAGAGACGGCGGAATCCGATTTGTTTACAATGAAAAGACATATGCAATTATGCAATATCCGCGCCTGTCGCCATTTTGTATGGGTAAATTCTCACGCTAAATGCAACATCTAAATCGCACTGTTGCATTTACTTTGAGAATTTACTCGGCCTTTTCCATCACCGACTTTTCGTAAATAAAGGGTGGAAGTGTTTACAAACCTATGATATAATAAATCTATTAGAATAAAGATTGGACGTATTATTGCAGATAATAACACCGCAATGCGGTTTTATCAACAATAAAGACCTTACATCAAAATCTACATCGCATGAAACGGGTTTTCTATCACGAGATACAACGGTTTATCAAATTGTAGATTTGGAGAGCCACGATTTATGCTATTTTACTACGGTTTGCAATTTACCTCCTGTGCCCCACAATGAAACCGCTTTCGGAATAAAGTTCGAAAAAAGTTATTTAACCCCTAAAGGCATTATCATTTGGTAATTGCATAGAATTGCCGCTTTACATTTTATTTTTATAAAGGGATAAAAAATATGATTGAGCTTATTAAAGATCATCTTTCTTATACGTTGCAGGGCAATATCGTTCATTTTATTTCAGATGAAGAACAACGCCCTTTTTGGTCAAAGGCGTTGAATGCTGATTTGACCGAGAATCATGTTAATCTTCGAATGCGTCAAAGATATGAAGAACAGCGTTTTGCAATGACAAAAGATGCGATTCACAGACGTTTTGTTGAATTTGTTTCGTCTGTACACGGCGTAAAAGTTGATCTTGCCAGTGGACCGTCCGGATATTTTGCTCCTTTTCTCGATTCGCTTTCCAAAGAGGACACATTGATCGTGACCGATGCTTGCCCTGCGGTTGTCGTTGCGCATTCTTCGGCTTGTGATAAAAGCAATTTCTATGTATTTGATGTTGATTTGGATAAAGAACTGCCGTTCAAAGATGAATGCCTTGATATTGCGACAGGAAATCTGTTAAATAATGTGGATCACTATGCTTTGCTTGTGCGCGAGGTATATCGATGCTTAAAACACGGTGGAAAATTTGCCGTAATAGAAATGTTCTTTGAACATGGCTGCAAAACATATTCTCGCCTTAAGGAAGAAGGGTGTATATGGGCATCCTTTGAATCCTTTGTGGAGTATTTTGAAAAGATCGGGTTTACTTATATTGGCGGTGATGTTATCAGTACAAGAAAGGGTAAAATTTCCGAGGGCGATTTGTATCCGTTGGACGAAAATGATTGTTGGAGCGATCGAACGCTGTATTTTCAAAAATCATAGTCTTGTTACAAAAACATATGTTGCCATTTGCATCAATTTTTACATCATATGGAACGATGCATATATTACGGTTTGAAACATTTTATCAGATATCCGTTTTAATTAAGGATAGGATTTGAGCCGTTTTGAGATGATTTATGATTATTTGCCGTATATCTCAAGGGTTTTTTCGACAATGAAGCCGATTGACTAAAAAATTGAATGGGCGATTTCTTTCGGGGGCGTCCGTTTTCAGAAAAGATAAATCGGCAAAGCGGTATTGATTGGAGGGAACTATGCGTTTTAACTGGATTAACTGGATCAATATGTCGGCTGTGGTGTGGCTTATATTGATCAATATGATTGTTGCCCGAAAAGGGCTGTCTGATAGCTTTAACAGTAAACACTTGATTGTCAATATCTTGGAGCAAATCGGGAGATACGGATGTATGGCGCTTATGATTCTCCCTATTTTTACAAGTGGTTGGAAATTTGGCTTTAACTCTGTAACGGAGATGCTCGTTTGGATATGTTTAACGATATTGCTACTGGCCATTTACAGCTTTCTCTGGACAAAAAAAGCAAATGGCGGAGTGTTCGTTCTCTATGGGTTGGCATTTGTCCCCGCCGTCTTGTTCTTGCTGAACGGTATTTTACTTGGACATCCCGCTTTGGTCGTTGCTTCATTGATATTTGGGGTTTCCCATTTTTTCATTGACAAAGAAAATATTTAATCAATCACTGAATCCAGTTTGCCGAAAAGCGAATTGGAGTGAAAAATCGGGATTTGCGGAGGAAACGAAATGAAGTGTCCATTTTGTGATACAGAAATGTTATACGGTTATTTGAATTGTGGGTTAGTCATTTGGAGTACCAGAAAACATAAGTTAAGCCTGCTCCCGAACCATAAAGAAAAATATGCTTTCCGACTTAAATATCCAATCGTATCTCCACATCATGTGAATAGTAGTTACTGTCCTAAATGTAAGCGAATGATTATTGATTGTGCAGAGTATGAAAGTAACATATAAGGTAACTTCCCGTTTGTCCAAGAGATAATGAGGACGGCAAATCGGGATTTGAAGGAGGGTGTCTTGTGGGGACGGGAATGATTATATGCGGATTAAATGGTGCAGGAAAAAGCACTATGGGCAAAGCTTTGGCAAAAGAGTTGGGCGTCTGTTTTATTGATATTGAGGATTTGTATTTTCCAAAGACAGACCCTCATTATACTTATGCTTCTCCACGCGCCCGCAAAGACGTTGAGCAGCTTCTTCATGGTGAGATCAAAGCGCATAAAGATTTTGTGCTTGCTTCTGTAAAAGGCGATTATGGAGAAAATATCCGCCCGTTTTTCCGATATGCCGTATGGATCGATGTTCCGAAAGATATTCGGCTGCAACGAGTGAAAGAACGTTCTTTTCAGAAATTCGGCAGTAGAATGTTATCCGGTGGGGATTTATACGAGCAGGAAGAAAAATTTTTTCACTTTGTTAAATCCAGAGATGAGAATACGGCCGAAGAATGGGTACAAACGCTTGGTTGTCCGGTTTTACGGGTAGACGGAACAAAGCCTGTCAAAGAAAACGTAAGATTTATTATAGCACGGATGCGAAGCTGATTTCCGATTGATTGAACTTCCCCTGAACCTGTTTGCCTAGGGATCTTTGCTTCCACACTTTGTGCTCAACCTGACACAAACCCGGGCTGCGGAGATTTTTCTCCGCAGCCCGGGCCGGTTTATAAATGCGGTATGAGACAGTCTGTCAGTCCCGCTCTCTGTCGTATTTCTGAATATCGCCTGTGAGAGCGTTCACGTCATATTCATACTCATAGCCGCCCGCTTTGAAGCTAATCTCATACAGCGCCACACCGTGTTCTTTTTCCAGCTCGCACTCCATTTCTGTTGCGCTTGCCGCATCTACTCCTGCATGGGCGAGGGCGATCTCCTTCGCTTTGGCTTGGCCGATATAGGTGTTGCCTGCGGTGTTGCCGCCTGCGTTGGTTTCTCCCTTGGCATCGTCGTCATCTTCCCGGTCGAACTTGATCACTGTACCGTTTTCGGCGGCTATATCGTATTCGTATTCACAATTTCCCGCCTCAAAACGAATCTCATAGACCACAACGCCGTTTTCTCTGTCCAGCTTACATTCCATGTTCCGGGCATCTGCGGCGCTTACGCCTGCATGAGAAAGAGCAATTTCTTTTGCTTTGGCCTCGCCGATATAGGCGGAGCTGTCGCTTGTGGAACTGCCGCCTGTCGGGGCGGTATCTGCCCACTCCTTGTCAACGTGGAGAATTTTTCCGTTGCCGGCGCCGATGTCGTAGTCGTACTCAAAACCGCCCGCAGTGAATTCGATCTCATATACCGCCACGCCGTTCTGAACGTCAGTTTTGCACTGATAATTGGTCACGTTGCTTTCGCTCACTCCCGCGTGGTCAAAGGCGATCTTTTTCGCCTCGGTTTGGTCGATGCCGTCGGTGGGGGTGGTATCGGTGGTATTGCCGCCATCGCTCTGAGGACGGTAATGTTCGGACGCTTCTTCGTCGAGTTTTACGATCTCGCCTGTAAGAGCGTTCACGTTGATTTCGTATTCCTTTCCCGCACAGTCGAACTGGATCTCATAGGTCATCACGTCTTTTTCATGCTCCATTTCACAGCGATAAGACGTGACGTCCGCTTGCTTTACGGAGACGGCGGCGAAAGCCAGTTCTTTTGCTTTGTCCTCTCCGATGTACGCCTTGTCACTGGCGGTTCCCGAAGCGTTCACACTTTCCAGCGTAAGCCCGCCCGATTCGGAGAGCAGGTTCAGTTCGTTTACCGTGAGCGGGGCAAGTTCGGCAAACGTATAAAAGCTGTTTTGCGTGGTGATCTGCCGGATCAATTGTGCCTTGCCTAAAGAAATACCGTATTGATCGGCAAGCGCCTGCAATTCATCGCCTTTGGCGATCGTCTGGCTGAGTACGGCGCCGCTGAATTTCTCGCCGCCGAATTCGGCGAGAACAGCGTCGGAAATCTGCTTTTGCAGTGCTTCCGCCCGGGCGGCGTCTCCACTGTCCACAGAAATGAGAATGGAATTGGCGATATCGCTGAGGTAGCCGCCTCGGAACATGGAGCCGATCAGGGCGTTTACCGTCATTTCCAGCGACTGATCTTTGAAGTCCATATTGCCGATGATCGTCTTTCCGTCCTCGTTCAGGGCTTTCACGTCGAGGACCGTGTCCTTACGGTTGAGTTCTATCTCTACGCTGGGATTCACATCGAGGGTAGCGGTGGAGATCACTTTATGATTTGTAATATAGCTTCCCGTGGCAAAACCGCCGATCAGAAGCAGTACCGCGGCGGCAGCCGCCGCGATCTTGGGAATCATACGGGCGAGAGGGGTCTTTTGGGCTTTGTTTACAGTGTTTACGGAATCGGTCATTTCGGGTAAAACTCCTTTCTGATTGGTTCCGAGATCGGAAAGGAGAGCGTCAAAGGCGTCGGGCGTGATTTTGGAAAACGCCTGAGAGATCGACTGTTCGATCTTTTGTTTCTCACGTTCCGCCATTTAAGTATTGCCTCCTTCAAGGATCGTTCGGATTTTTTTGATTGCACGGTTGTATTTGGAAAGGACTGTGGAAAGGGGTTTTTCAACAAGTGCCGCGATTTCCCGATGACGCAGTCCCGTCACCGCGTGGAGAAGAAGGATTTGTCTTTCCTCATCCGAGAGCCGTTCCATGCAGCCCCGCAGGACGGCGCGATCCTCAATGGAAAGCCCTTCATCGGGAAGGATCGCGAAATCCTCAAACGGCGTTTCCGCTGTCTTTGTCCGTTCTCGCAGCTTCATGCGGCAGAGATTTTTTGTGATCGTCAGAATCCACGCCATGGGTTTGCCCTCGCTTTTGTAGCGGGAGGCGGCGTCCCAGATCTGCAAAAAGCTGTCGTGAAGCAGATCTTCGGCGTCATGGCGATTTTTCACGATCGACAGCGCGTAGGTGAAGATTGAATTTTTCACCTTTCCGTAGAGGGTTTCAAACGCTCCTTTGTCTTTGTTGGCCACAGCGAAGAGGAGGGAATCCAGTTCTTCCGGAGCAGTCTTGCTTTCGTTTGTCGGTACCATACAAAGCGTAAGCATTTTCCTTGTCCTTTCACTTTAACAATGCCGCAGAAAGGCATTTTATCGCATGGTGGAAAAATTTTTTGAAATTTTACAAAAAACCGATTTTCCGGCCGCAGGGCGGCGGGGAGTTTCGCCTTGATTATAGCGCTTTTTGAAAAAAATGTCAAGAAAAACGGTATTACGCCCCGCAAAGTAAAAGCGTCTTTTTTGCAGGAAAGTGTTGACAATCAAAGGTGTTTTTGTTATAATAAACTGTACAATGCCATGCAAGGGGGTATTTCTGCCCATTTGCCGTGGATAAGTTTATATCAATCAAGAAGGAGGAAGAGAAATGCCGACATTTAACCAACTGGTACGTCACGGCAGACATGACAAGCGCTACAAGAGCAAGGCTCCCGTGCTTCAGAAGGGCTTCAACACCCTGAATAACGTCGCCATCGACCAGAGCGCACCGCAGAAAAGAGGCGTGTGCACTAAGGTTACCACGACCACCCCGAAGAAGCCGAACTCCGCTATGCGTAAGATCGCCAGAGTTCGCCTGACCAACGGTATGGAAGCGACCACCTACATCCCCGGTATCGGCCACAACCTGCAGGAGCACTCGGTTGTACTGATTCGCGGCGGACGTGTGCGTGACCTTCCCGGTGTGCGTTACCACATCATTCGCGGTACGCTGGACACGCAGGGTGTCGCGGACAGAAAGCAGAGCCGTTCCAAGTACGGCGCAAAGCGTCCGAAAAAGTAATCCGGACGGGGTACAAGCTGCTTAGTCGTTTTAGCATTCAGAAGAAAGACCTTCTTTATCGGTATAAACTTATCAAGAGGTCTGTTCTTGCACAAACGAAACAAATTCGAGTACCTGTGAGATTCATATTTTATGAAGGAGGGAAGTTATCATGCCAAGAAGAGGCCAAATTTCCAAAAGAGAGATTCTGCCTGATCCTGTGTACAACTCCGAGTTGGTGACCAAGTTGATCAACAACATCATGCTGGACGGCAAAAAGGGCGTTGCACAGAAAATTGTTTACGATGCGTTCCGTATTGTAGAAGAAAAAACGGGCAAGAATGCACTGGAGGCATTCCAAGAGGCTTTGAACAACATCATGCCTACTCTGGAGGTCAAGGCACGCCGTCTGGGCGGTTCGACCTATCAGGTTCCTATGGAAGTCCGCTCGGCCCGTAAGCAGACACTGGGTCTGCGGTGGCTGCGCACCTATTCGCGCGCAAGAAGCGAACGTACCATGGCTGAAAAGCTGGCCGGTGAGATCTGCGACGCACTCAACAATACAGGCGGCGCGGTCAAAAAGAAAGACGAAACACACAGAATGGCAGAAGCAAACAAGGCTTTTGCACATTACAGATACTAATTGCGGAGGTGTGAGTAATTGCCAAGAGAATATTCCCTTGAAAGAACGCGAAACATTGGCATTATGGCGCACATCGACGCGGGCAAGACCACCACGACTGAGCGTATTCTGTTTTACACAGGTAAGACACACAAGATCGGCGAGGTGCACGACGGCGCCGCCACCATGGACTGGATGGAGCAGGAGCAGGAGCGCGGAATTACCATTACTTCGGCTGCGACCACCTGTTTCTGGGGCGGCGAAAAGGGACAGTATCCCAAGCACCGCATCAACATCATTGATACCCCCGGCCACGTGGACTTTACCGTTGAGGTAGAGCGTTCGCTGCGTGTGCTGGATGGCTCGGTTACCGTGCTATGTGCCAAGGGCGGCGTTGAGCCGCAGTCCGAGACCGTTTGGCGGCAGGCGGACAAATACGGTGTACCGCGTATGATCTACGTCAATAAGATGGATATCATGGGCGCGGATTTTTACCGTGTGGTCGGAATGGTCAAAGAGCGCCTGAAGGCCAACCCTGTTCCGATCCAGTTACCGATCGGCGCGGAGGATACTTTCCGCGGGATTATCGACTTAATCAACATGGAGGCGGATATCTACTACGACGAAATGGGTCAGGATATGCGGGTCGAGCCGATTCCGGAGGATATGCTGGAAAAGGCTCAGGAATACCGCCAGAATCTGATCGAGAGCGTGGCTGAGACCGACGAAGAACTTTTCCTCAAGTTCTGTGAGGGCGAGGAGTTATCCGTCGAGGAACTCAAGGCCGGTATCCGTAAGGCGACCATCGACAACAAGATGGTGCCCATGGTCTGCGGTACTTCCTACCGTAACAAGGGCGTACAGAAACTGCTCGATGCGATCATCGACTATATGCCTTCCCCGCTGGACATTCCCGCCATCAAGGGCGTCAATCCTGACACCGAGGAGGAAGAGGAACGCCCGGCAGACGATGACGGACCGTTCTCGGCTCTCGCATTCAAGATCATGACCGACCCCTATGTGGGTAAACTCTGCTTCTTCCGGGTCTATTCCGGTAAGATCGAGGCAGGCTCAAGCGTTTACAATTCGTCCAAGGACAGCAAGGAGCGCTTTGGCCGTATCCTGCAGATGCACTCCAATCAGAGAACGGATATCGACGTGTGCTACTCGGGCGATATCGCCGCAGTCGTCGGCGTCAAGAACACCACCACCGGCGATACCCTCTGTGACGAAGCACATCCGATCATTCTCGAAAGTATGGAATTCCCCGATCCTGTGATCGAGGTAGCCATCGAGCCCAAGACCAAGGCAGGTCAGGAGAAGATGGGCATCGCTCTTGCCAAACTGGCAGAGGAGGACCCGACTTTCCGCACCTACACAGCCGAGGAGACCGGTCAGACCATCATCGCCGGAATGGGCGAACTTCACCTGGAAATCATCGTAGACAGACTTTTGCGTGAGTTCAAGGTGGAGGCAAACGTCGGTAAGCCGCAGGTTTCTTACAAGGAGTCCATTCGCAAGAGTGCGGACGTGGATACCAAGTACAAGCGCCAGAGCGGCGGTTCGGGTCAGTACGGTCACGTCAAGATGATTCTCGAGCCAAACGAGCCCGGCAAGGGATACGAGTTCATCAACAAGGTCGTGGGCGGCGCTATCCCGAAAGAGTATATCCCGGCAGTCGACGCGGGTATCCGCGGCGCAATGCAGAGCGGCGTGCTGGCCGGTTATCCGGTTGAGGACGTCAAGGTCACGGTCTACGACGGTTCGTATCACGAGGTCGACTCTTCGGAATTGGCATTCAAGATCGCCGGCTCCATGGCTTTCAAGGAGGCGATGAGAAAGGCCGATCCTGTGCTGACCGAGCCGATCATGAAAGTGGTCACCATCGTCCCGGACGATTATTTGGGCGACGTCATCGGCGATTTCAACTCCCGCCGCGGACAGATTCAGTCGATGGATCCGATCTCCGGCGCACAGCAGATCACCGCATTCGTGCCGCTGTCCGAGATGTTCGGCTATGCGACCGACCTGCGTTCCAAGACTCAGGGACGCGGACAATATTCCATGGAACCCGATCATTTCTCCGAGGTTCCGAAATCCGTATCGGAAGGAATTATTTCCTTACGCAATAAAAAAGACTAATTTAACCTGAAAAATTATTTAGGAGGACTCAAACAATGGCAAAGGCTAAATTTGAAAGAACAAAGCCCCACGTTAATATCGGTACGATCGGTCACGTCGACCACGGTAAGACCACACTGACTGCCGCTATTACCAAGACTCTGGCTCTGAAGGACGAGAACATCGAGTTCATGGCATATGACCAGATCGATAACGCTCCCGAGGAAAGAGAAAGAGGTATCACCATCAATACCAGACACGTTGAGTACGAGACAGAAAAGCGTCACTACGCTCACGTGGACTGCCCCGGCCACGCCGACTACGTCAAGAACATGATCACCGGTGCAGCGCAGATGGACGGCGCAATTCTGGTTGTTGCCGGTACCGACGGCCCGCTTCAGCAGACCCGCGAGCACGTACTGCTCGCCCGTCAGGTTGGCGTTCCCGCAATCGTTGTTTATATGAACAAGACCGATTTGGTTGACGACGAAGAACTGCTCGAGCTGGTTGAGATGGAAATCCGCGATCTTCTGTCCCAGTACGATTTCCCGGGCGATGATATTCCGATCATCCGCGGTTCCGCAAGAGAGGCTCTTCTCTCCGACAGCAAGGATCCTTCCGATCCTGTTTACGCTTCCATCTTTGAACTGATGGATGCGGTCGACAACTATATCCCGACTCCCGACAGAAAGAGCGATCTTGACTTCTTGATGCCTGTCGAGGACGTGTTCTCTATCTCCGGACGCGGTACCGTTGCGACCGGTAGAGTTGAGAGAGGTGTGCTCAAGATGAGCGACACGGTTGAGATTGTCGGTTTGAGCGATGAGAAGAAAACTACCGTTGTCACAGGTATCGAGATGTTCCACAAGATGATGGACGAAGCCGAGGCAGGCGACAACATCGGCGCACTGCTCCGCGGTATTCAGAAGAACGAGATCGAGAGAGGCCAGGTTCTCTGCAAGCCCGGTTCCATTCATCCGCATACCAAGTTCGTAGGCCAGGTGTACGTGCTGACCGAGAAAGAGGGTGGCCGTCAGAAGCCGTTCTTTGCAGGTTACCGTCCGCAGTTCTACTTCAGAACGACCGACGTTACCGGTGTGATCAATCTCCCCGACGGCGTTGAGATGTGCCGTCCCGGCGATAACGTTGATATGAGCGTTGAACTGATCACTCCGATCGCAATCGAGAAGGGTCTGCGTTTCGCTATCCGTGAGGGCGGCCGTACCGTCGGATCGGGCGTCGTAATCGACATCAAAGAATAATTTTCTTTATCAACCAATCACAATTTATTTTCTTCAAGGGGTGGTGAAATTCCACACCGGCGGTATAGTCCGCAAACTCTGAAAAGAGCCGATCGGGTGCAATTCCCGGACCGACGGTATAGTCCGGATGAGAGAAGAAAAAACAGTATGGCAGAATCATACCATAGTCCCCTTGTGCAAAGAATTGTACAAGGGGACTGTTTTTGCCGAATCGGAAACTGAGGAGGAATCACTTATGGGTAAGAAAACAAAATATATGACAAGCGTTGCGATGCTTGTAGCAATGGCATACGTTCTTGTGACGTTTGCACGGATCCCCGTGGTACTGTTTTTGAAATACGATCCGAAAGATATTGTGATCACCCTCGGCGGTCTGATCTGGGGACCGCTGACGGCGGCGCTCGTATCGGTGATCGTGTCTTTACTTGAGATGATTACGGTCAGCGGTACCGGCCCATGGGGTTTGATTATGAACGTTATCTCCACCTGTTCTTTTGCCTGTGTCGCTTCTTTCGTCTACAAAAGAAAGCGCACCCTGTCGGGCGCTGTGATCGGTTTGCTTGCCGGCGTTGCGTCTATGGTGGTGGTAATGCTTTTCTGGAATTATCTGATCACGCCGATCTATATGGGATATCCCAGAGAGGCGGTAGCAAAACTGCTTCTCCCTGCCTTTTTGCCGTTCAACCTGATCAAGGCGGGGCTGAACGCGGCGCTGACCTTTCTCTTGTATAAGCCTGTTATGACCGCCCTGCGCAGGGCGCGATTTGTACAAGCGTCGCCGATCGAATCCGGCCAAAAGACCCGGCCGATTGTTCTGTGGATCATATGTGCGGCGATCATTGTCGGCTGTGTGCTTGCGATTTTGTTTATGAAGAATATTCTGTCGTTTTGAGCCGTCACGAGTTGACAACCGGCGGCGTTTATAGTACAATAAAGAAAAAACGATGGGGGAAAAATGAACGCGATCAGAGAACTGATCTTCGACAATATCATTTATGCGTACTGGTACGGATGGCGTGAAGTGGGATACGTCTTTTTCACATCCATGATCCCGGTGTTGGAACTGCGCGCCGCGATCGCATTCGGCCCGGCGCATCATATGCCGTGGGTTGTCACCTATCTTGCCGCCGTAATCGGCAACCTGATTCCGGTTCCGTTTATCATTCTTTTTGTACGCAAGGTGTTTGCGTGGCTAAGGCGTGTGCCTGCGCTCGGCGGTCTTGTCGACCGCATGGAGGCAAAAGCCGACAAAAACAAAGAAAAAGTCCTGCGGTACGCCAAATTGGGGCTTTTCCTGTTTGTTGCCATCCCGTTGCCCGGTACGGGCGCGTGGACCGGGGCGCTGGTCGCCGCTATGCTCGATATCCGGCTCAAAAAGGCATTTCCGTCGATCGCGGCAGGCGTGCTCAGCGCGGGCTTGTTGATGACCTTTTTCTATTATTTCCTCGCCAACGCTTTTCCGAGGGTCAGTTATACCCGCATTGTGCTGGCACTGGTCGGGATCGTACTGCTTGTTCTGCTGGTCGTTTGGTCAGCTAAGAAATTGAACAACAAAACCGGAAACTGACAACGATTTCCGTCGCCCGACAGAGCAAACATGACCGAAAAAATCCTCGCCGAAAGACGAGGATTTTCTGGTGACCCGAGGGGGAATCGAACCCCCGTTACCGCCGTGAAAGGGCGGTGTCTTAACCGCTTGACCATCGGGCCTGGTAGCGGAAGTTGGATTTGAACCAACGACCTGCCGGGTATGAACCGGACGCTCTAGCCAACTGAGCTATTCCGCCATTGCGTAACAACGCCTATATATCTTATCACACAAGGGTCTGATTGTCAAGAGATTTTGCAATTTTTTCCCCGCATTTGAGAAAAAGGGAAATTGATGAATACACCTTTACAAAAAGACGAAATTATGTTAAAATAGACTGTATATTGTGGATATTTAGATGAAAGAAGGCAACAAATGGGTATCATAAAAAAATCCGGCGATCAAAACACGCTGGATCTGATTGCGCTGGCACACGTTTTGCTGAAGAAATTGCACTTCATATTATTATGTATGGTGATATTCGGCGTGCTTGCGTATGCGGGGGTATATTATCTGGTAACGCCGACATATCGCGCTGAAATCACGCTTTACGTCGCAAACTCCAGCCAGAGCGGCAAGAATGACGGATCGAATATTTCGGCGAACGACATTGCTGTGTCCGCACGACTGGTGAAGACCTACAGTCAGATTATATCCAGCAGAAACGTGATGAGTCAGGTGATTGACAAGGCCGGCGTCGATATGACCCCGAAGGCTTTGGCGGCTGCCGTGAAAATGGAGCAGGCCGACGAGACGGAGATCTTACATATCTCGGTCGTTCATCCGGATCCTGAGACTGCGGCACTGCTTGCAAATACGATTGCGGAGGTCGCTCCGCCGGTAATTACAGCGACCATTGGCGGCAGTTCCGTGAAAGAGATCGACACTGCGGAGGTGCCGACAGGCAAATACGCCCCCAACTATGGGCGGGCGGCCATGATAGGCGCATTGCTTGGGCTTCTTTTGAGCATCGCATATTTTACCGTCCGTGCGCTTTTTGACAATACCGTGAAAAGTGTGGACGATTTTTCGCAATGGGAGTATCCGGTGCTTGCCTGCATTCCCGATCTTGCGGAAGCAAATCGGTTCCGCGGAAACGGATATTATGGATATGCCGGAATGCGAAAAGACGTCTGACCGTCCGGTCACAGTGAAAATTTACGAGGTCAAGGAAAATCGAAATGCGCTCCAAGAAAACAAATAAAAATTACGATAAAAAAATTCAACTGCTGAACGCCGATTCGCCGTTTTCCGTACAGGAATCCTACAAGGCTCTGCGTACCAATCTTATCTTTTCCATGCCGGGCGACGGCTGCAAAATCATCATTGTGACCAGTTCTCTCAGAGGAGAGGGAAAGAGTACGACGGCGATTAATCTGGCGTTGTCGTTTGCGCAGAATCAGTCCAAGGTCTTGTTATTGGACTGTGACCTGAGATTGCCGGTCGTTGCCAAAAAATTGGGATTCAAAGACGGCGCAGGATTATCCGATCTTTTGGTCGGGGTGAATTCGGCGGCGGGAGAGGTGCAGGGGCATCGGTACCAGAACGTACACGTGCTTCCTGCGGGAACCATTCCGCCCAACCCGACCGAGCTGCTCGGTTCCCCCCAGATGGCAAATCTTCTGGAGAGGCTCTCAAAGGGCTACGATTATATCATCATCGATACGCCTCCGGTCAATGAAGTGGCAGACGCCGTTATCCTCTCCAAACACGCCACCGGAATCGTTTTGGTAGTCCGACAGAATCTGTCGGACTCGGTGGAGGTGACCGAAGCCTTAAAGAAACTGGAATTTGCAGGTGCAAAGATACTGGGCTTTGTGCTGAACGGTGTTGACAGTATAAAGAACAGGCGGTACAAATCCAAGTACGGCTATGGGTATTCCCGTTCCGAGGCCGGAACGATGTCGGACGGTACCGGTGTTGATTGATCGGATCAAAATAGCGATTATTGATTTTCACGCGATACGCTTGAACATTTTTTCGACCAACGGCGCTTAGGCGTCTGTCAATCGAAAATAAAAAGAGGAACTACATGGATAAGATAAAGAACAAATGGCTCAACAACAATAAAATACGGAACGCGCTTCTGTTTCTTATAGACGTGCTTTGCTTTTTTTTGATTTATGTGATCTTTGAAATAACGGCGTTTGCTTTGTACGGCGTTCCGCCGACCGGAGATTCCAGACTGGCCACCTTGGTTTTGTTTGCGTTTTTTTTCGGCGTTCGCCTGATTTGCAGAAGTTACCGCACGGTATGGCGGTATTCGGATACACGCGCATATCTCAAGTTGGTTGTGTTTGACGGTATTTCGACCCTGGCCGCGATCTATATCGTGTTTTTGCACGGATGGCGCGAATCGATACTGCAAATTGCAGTGGTTGCCTCATTGACCTGCCTGATGACCCTTTGCGCTCGGTTTGGATACAGACTGGTGTACAAGCGTATGAATACAGCCGGCAAAAAGGAAAGTTCTTATCTCAATATTGCCATTGTCGGCGCCGGGCAACTCGGCGTTTTGCTTGCGCAGACCCTGCGCAGTACGACCAAAACTCCCTACTGTCCGGTTTGCTTTATTGACATTGACCCGATCAAGATCGGCGGAAAGATCTCCGATCTTCCGGTGTACGGCGCGACCGATCAGAATCTTGCCGCAATGCTTGAAAAGAACAGCGTAAAAGAGATTGTCATCGCCATCAACGAACTTGATAAGACGCGCGCGGATTACCTTTTCCATTATTACGGCGATATGGGCTATACGGTCAAACTGTACAGCACGCCGATTTTGGAGAACAACCGGCAGGGAAGTGAGTACGTCATTCGCGATTTCCAGATCGAGGACCTGCTTTTCCGCAAGCCGGTGGAGTACAGCCAGTCGCTGGGGTATTATACCGGGAAAACCGTACTGGTGACCGGCGGCGGAGGTTCGATCGGAAGCGAACTTTGCCGACGGATCGCAACCTGTAACCCCGGCAAACTGATCATTTTTGATATATATGAAAACAACGCCTATGAGATCCAGCAGGAGTTATTGCAGACCTACGGGGACAAACTCAATCTGACGGTGGAGATCGGCTCGGTACGCGATCGGGCACGGCTGGACTATTTGTTCCGCACCTATCGGCCGGAGGTGGTTTTCCACGCCGCGGCGCACAAGCATGTTCCGCTGATGGAGCAGAGCAGTTGTGAGGCGATCAAGAACAATATTTTCGGGACCTACAATACTGCCGACATGGCGGAGAAATACGGCGCCGAGCGCTTTATTCTGATCTCCAGCGATAAAGCGGTTAATCCGACCAACGTCATGGGCGCTACCAAACGCATGTGCGAAATGCTCATTCAGTGCCGCACTGACAGCGCTACCCGTTTTGCCGCCGTGCGCTTTGGCAACGTGCTGGGCTCCAACGGATCGGTCATTCCGCTTTTTCGCAAGCAGATCAAGAGCGGAGGTCCCGTGACGGTTACCGATAAACGGATCACCCGCTATTTCATGACTATTCCCGAGGCAAGCCAGTTGGTTTTGCAGGCGGGGACAATGGCCGAACGCGGCGAATTATTTGTGCTTGACATGGGCGAGCCGGTCGTTATTTACGATCTGGCGCAAAAGATGATCCGGCTGTGCGGCCTCGAGCCGGGAAAGGATATTGAAATCAAGGAAATCGGTCTGCGTCCGGGTGAAAAGTTGTACGAGGAATTGCTGATGCAGTCGGAGAAGCAGACCAAAACCTCGGACGATAAGATCTTTATCGAGCAGGACACTTCCCTCACCAGAGAACGGATCGAGGAGTATCTTTCCGTCCTGCGCAAAACGGTCGACGCGGTCGAGGCCGGCGAGGCCGCTTCAATCCATGAGACGCTTATGTCCATCGTGCCTACGTTTCAGAGAGCGGAGCAGTTCAATCAACGCTCGAAAGAAAGGGAGTTTGTCAAAGCGTAAAATAGAACCATAGCGCGGAAGCCTGTCGGCTGCTATGATATTCTCAGCCGATACGGGAAAGTCCTGTATCGGTTTCGCTTTTTATGACCATGAGGACCAACGGGTTGTCTGACTCAAAGCAACCTGACATATTCGGAGAAAGACTATGAAACGTGCAAAGATTTGCGTTTTGATCTTCAGCATACTATCCGTGCTGTGGACAGGATATATTTTTCATAATTCAACAGAAAACGGCGAAGTGTCCAATCATCGCAGTGAGCAGATTGCGGAACAGATCGAGGCGGTTGTAGGGACGGAGAACTTGCCGACTGTAGGAAAGACAGAGCAAAGTTGGAATGCGTGGATCCGCAAAGCGGCACACGGCTTTGAATTTGCACTGCTCGGCGTCTGTGTCGGCGGCCTGCTGATCGGGCTGTACCTCTGCCGTGGGCGGTGGTATCTCGGCTCCGCGCTGTTTGCCGTTTTGCTTGTTGGTGTGAGCGACGAGTTTATTCAGGGATTTTTTGAGAGAACCGATTCGGTCAAAGACGTTTTGCTTGATTTTTCCGCCGGAGCAGCACCTTTACTGATCATAAGCGCGGTTTTCGCGCTTGTTATGGTTCAAAAGAAAACCGCAAAAAGAAAAGCACTGAAATTTTGAATCGATTCGCGTGACAGAAAACGCTGACTTAAAAACAGGCGTATGTATTTTTTGATTGCCCTTGCAAATGCAGAAAAATATGGTATAATACTATATGGTAATAAAATACAAATCGCATAGAAGGAGAAAAAACATGTCAATGTACAACAAAAAGACCATCGAAGACGTCGACGTCGCAGGCAAACGGGTGCTGGTCAGATGTGACTTCAACGTCCCGATGAAAAACGGCGTGATCACCGATACCAATCGGATTGTCGGCGCTCTTCCGACCGTCAAATATCTTGCCGATCACGGGGCCAAGGTCATTCTTTGCTCGCATATGGGACGACCGCACAACATTTTCAACGATACGGTCAAACTCGACAAGAAAGAAAAGAAGAAAATCGAGGCTATGTCCGAGGCAGAGCAGGCGGCGGCTAAGGCCGCGGCTCTGGAAGCCGCAAAAGGCGACGTCACCAAGTTTTCGCTGGCTCCCGTAGCGGCGGAACTCTCCAAACTGTTGGGCAAGCCGGTGGCAATGGCGACCGACGTGGTCGGCCCGGATGCAAAGGCAAAGGCGGCATCTCTTGCCGACGGCGACGTCATGATGATCGAGAACGTCCGCTTCCATGCGGAAGAGGAGGCCAACGATCCGGCATTTGCAAAAGAACTGGCTTCTATGGCCGAGATCTACGTCAACGATGCGTTCGGTACGGCGCACCGTGCCCATGCCTCTACGGCGGGCGTGGCGGATTATCTGCCGGCTGTCTGCGGTTACCTGATCCAAAAGGAAATTTCCGTAATGGGCGGCGCCCTTTCCGAGCCTAAGCGCCCCTTTGTTGCTATTCTGGGCGGCGCAAAGGTGTCCGACAAGATCGGCGTCATCAACAATCTGATCGAAAAGGTGGATACCCTGATCATCGGCGGCGGTATGGCTTACACCTTCTTCAAGGCACGCGGCTGCGACGTTGGCTCCTCCCTGTGTGAGACAGACAAACTGGATCTGGCGAACGAATTGGTCGCCAAGGCCCGCGCAAAGGGCGTCAACTTCTTACTGCCGGTGGACAACATCATCGGTAAAGAATACAAAGAGGACACTCCGTTTATGCGCATCTATTCGGATTCCATTCCAGACGGCTGGATGGGCTTAGACATCGGTCCCAAGACTCAGGAATTGTTCTCCAAGTCCATTGAGGGTGCGGGAACGGTCATCTGGAACGGCCCGATGGGCGTGTCCGAGTGGGAAAACTTCGCCTCCGGTACCATCAGTGTCGCAGAGGCAGTGGCAGAGTCCGGCGCCATCTCGATCATCGGCGGCGGCGACTCGGCGGCGGCCGTGGAAAAACTCGGCTTTGCGGATAAGATGACCCATATTTCCACCGGCGGCGGCGCATCGCTGGAATTCCTGGAGGGCAAGGAACTGCCCGGCATCGCCTGCTTAAACGATAAGGACTGAGGCCATGAAGAAAAGCGTAAGAAAGGCGATCATCGCCGGAAACTGGAAAATGAATCAAACCCCTGCCGCGGCGCGCAGCCTGATCGGCGAGATCGCGCCGCTGGTGCAAGATAAGAACGGCTGCGAGATCGTGGTCTGCGTACCGTTTGTTGATCTTCCTGCCGTCGTTGAGAGTACCGGCGGGACCAACATTCACGTGGGTGCGCAGAACGTGCACTTTGAGCCAAAGGGCGCATATACCGGCGAGATCGCGGCAGATATGCTGACCGAACTGGGCACCGAATACGTGATCATCGGCCACAGCGAACGCCGGCAGTACTTCGGCGAGACCGATCTGACCGTCAACAAGCGTGTACGCGCGGCTCTTGCGGGCGGACTTAAAGTCATACTGTGCGTGGGAGAACTGTCCGATCAGCGGGAGCAGGGCATCACCGCAGAGGTGGTTT
>CANQPT010000030.1 GCA_947625805.1 uncultured Clostridia bacterium | reverse complement strand
ACCCGTTCGACGGATCGTGGGGCTATCAGATCTGCTCGTTTTTCGCGCCTACCTCGCGCTTCGGAACGCCCGACGATTTCAAGGCAATGATCGACGCACTGCATCGGGCGGGCATCGGGGTGATCCTCGACTGGGTGCCCGGCCATTTTCCAAAGGACGAGCACGGCCTATATGAGTTTGACGGAGGGCCGCTTTACGAATTTTCCGACCCGAAACGCATGGAGCACAAGGCATGGGGCACCCGATGCTTTGATCTTGGCAGAGCCGAGGTGCAGTCCTTTTTGATCTCCAGTGCGCTCTGGTGGATCGAGGAATACCATGCAGACGGACTGCGCATTGACGCGGTGGCTTCCATGCTCTACCTGGACTATGATCGCCGGGCGGGAGAGTGGACCCCCAACCGGGAGGGCGGCAACGTTTCCGAGGAAGCGGTAGCCTTTTTGCGCAAGTTGAACAGCGCGGTGTTATCCGACCACCCGGAGATCATGATGATCGCGGAAGAATCGACTGCTTTTCCCGGCGTGACTCTGCCGCCGTATGAAAGCGGGTTAGGGTTTAATTTCAAATGGAACATGGGGTGGGCAAACGATATGTTTGACTATCTTGCCACCGACCCCTTTTTCCGGGCGGGCAATCACAAGCGGCTGACCTTTCCCATGGTGTACGCTTTCAGCGAACGCTTTATCCTGCCGATCTCCCATGACGAGATCGTGCACGGCAAAAAATCGCTGATCGACAAGATCGCCTCCTCCTATGAGCAGCGCTTCCCTACTCTGCGGACCTTTTTTACCTATATGATGACTACGCCGGGCAAAAAAATGCTGTTCATGGGGTGCGAGTACGGGCAGTTCCGGGAGTGGGACTACCAAAATCAACTCGAATGGTTTATGACCGACTACGAAAACCACGACCTGCTGCAATATTTCGTGGCGGAGTTAAATCATTTTTATCTTACGCATCCCGCGCTGTGGGAGTGCGACTTCGGTTGGGATGGGTTCGAGTGGGTGAGCGTCAACGACGTGTGCGCCAACGTCATCGCATACAAGCGCTTTGACCGTGCGAAAAACCAACTGCTCACGGTCGTCAATTTTTCAGCCGCCGATCGCAAAAATTATCCGCTGGCGGTAGGAGAGCAGGATTACGAGGTTGTTTTTTCCACCGAAGAGGCACGATTTGGCGGAAGTGAGCAGGCATTACAAAAACTGAAAAATCAAGCAGGTGTGATTACTCTTGACTTAAAACCCCTCAGCGCGGGCATATTAAGACCGACAAAACGAAAGGAACAGCGCAATGTACAAAAAACATGAATGCGTCGCCATGCTGCTGGCAGGCGGTCAGGGCAGCAGACTTTGTCTTTTGACCGAGCGAAATGCCAAACCCGCGGTACCTTTTGGCGGCAAATACAGGATCATTGACTTTCCTCTCTCTAATTGCATCAATTCCGGCATCGACACGGTCGGCGTCTTAACACAGTATCAACCGCTTTTATTAAATGAATATATCGGCAGCGGCAGTCCATGGGACATGGACCGGGAGGGCGGAGGCCTTACCGTACTGCCGCCCTATCAGGCAAAGAATGGGGCGGACTGGTACAAGGGTACTGCCAACGCGATCTATCAAAACCTGCGCTTTATCGATCGGTACGATCCCGAGCACGTGTTGATCCTGTCCGGGGATCACATTTACAAAATGGACTATTCCCGTATGCTTGCCTATCACAAGGCCATGGAGGCCGACTGCACCATAGCAGTCATTGAAGTGCCGCTTGCCGAAGCCTCCCGCTTCGGCATTATGAGTTGCTCATCAGACGGGCGCATCTTCCGTTTTGAGGAAAAGCCCGCCCATCCTGCCAGTACCAAGGCGTCCATGGGCATCTATATCTTCCGTCGGGAAGTGCTGAACGATTTTTTGCAGCGGGACGAGGCCGAAAGCGGCTCGGACAACGACTTCGGCAAGAACGTCATTCCCTCCATGCTGGCAGCGGGTGTGAAGCTGTATGCCTATCCCTTTGAGAACTATTGGAAGGACGTGGGTACGCTCGACAGTCTGTGGCAGGCAAATATGGATCTTCTGGGGGAAGATCCCGTATTTGATATTACCGACCGCACCTGGCGTATTTTCTCCCGCAACAATTCCCTGCCGCCCCAGTTTATCGGGAGGCAGGCACGGGTACACAATTCCATCATCTCCGAGGGATGTGAAATCTACGGAACGGTGGAAAATTCCGTGCTGTTCGGCGGCGTGCAGGTAGAGGAAGGCGCGCTCGTGCGGGATTCGGTCATTTTTCCGGGCGTGACGGTCGGGGCCGGGAGCAGGGTGGATCATGCGATCATCGATCAGGACACCGCTCTGCGCGAGCGCTGTCAGATCGGGGACGGCAGGCGCATTGCACTGATCGGGGCCGAGTTGACCCTGCCCCCGCAAACAGTCGTGCACGGCGGCGGGATGATCGATACGCTCCGCGCCTTAGAGGGGAGATGAGCGGAATGTATGAGGCCGCCGGGATTATTTTTTCCAACCTGCATGACAAGAATATTACCGAGCTGACCGGACAGCGCACCATGGCCGCCGTTCCCTTTGCCTGCCGGTACCGCCTGATCGACTTTGCCCTCTCCAATCTTGTGAATGCGGATATTTACAACATCAGCGTAATCACCCACTACAACTATCATTCGCTCATGGAGCACATCGGCACCGGGCGGGACTGGGGGTTAGAGCGGCGCAACGGCGGAATCAAGATCCTGCCGCCCTTTATCAACGCCTATGCCAATGCGGCGAATTTTCTCTACAATTCGCGTTTGGAGGCGCTGCAAAGCGTTTCCCGGTCGCTTGACTTCAACGAGCCGTACGTGGTGCTTTCCGACTGCGACGCGATCTGCAATCTCGATCTGAGAGAGATGATCGAGGAGCATATTGCGTCCGGCGCACAACTGACCATCGCCGTCCACCCGGAACAAAGCCGTATGCCCGGGGCGAACGTCATCTATCATTCGGACCATACGGGTGCGGTCACGGGGGTGGATCTCTACAATCCGTCCCTCTCGGGCGTACAGGACGTGTGCATGAACGTCATGGTCATGGACACGGCATTCTTACACGAAATGCTTATGGACGCAAGCGCCCACAACTACGGCTCCTTTCTGCGGGACATTATCGTGCAGAATATCGGCAAGCGCAGTTTCCGCCTCTACCGGCACAAGGGATATTTTGCAAATATCAAGTCGCTTTCCGATTACTTCCGTCTGAATCTGCAACTTGCGCAGGACAAGCAGGCACGCGACCAGTTGTTCGCAAAGAAAGATCGTCCCATCCTCAGCCGGGTGATGAGTTCGGCGCCCACCAAGTACAACAGCTCGCAAGTGGAACTTTCACTGATCGCAGACGGGTGCGTGATCGATGGCAGAGTGGAAAACTCGGTGCTCTTCCGCGGTGTGCGAGTGGGCAAAAATACCGTAATCCGCAACTCGGTGCTCTTTGAAAATACGGTCACCGGGGAAGACGTGCGTTTGTCCTGCGTGATCACCGACAAAAACGTCAGCATAAGAGACGGGCGGGTGCTGTCCGGACATGAAGATATGCCCTTCTTTATCGAAAAAGGAAAGATGCTATGAAACGGGTTTTGTTTGTGGCAAGCGAAGCGCTGCCCTATGTATCCAGCGGCGGCCTTGCCGACGTAATGTATTCCCTGCCAAAAGCGCTGGTGCGCTCGGGCGTGGACGCACGGGTGATCCTGCCTCTGTACGCGCAGATCACAAGCGAAATGCGAAAGGACATGACCTTTCTCGGCACGCTGAACCTGCCGCTTGCCTGGCGCAATCAGTATTGCGGGGTGTTCAGCGCGGCAAAAGACGGCGTAACCTATTATTTTATCGACAACGAATACTACTTCCGGCGGGAAAATCTGTACGGCTCCTACGATGACGGAGAGCGCTACGCCTATTTCTGCAAGGCGGTGCTTGAGAGTATGCCGCTCACCGGTTTTTTCCCGGACGTCCTGCACGCCAACGACTGGCAGAGTGCGGCAAGCGTCATTTATCTGAAACTGCACTATAACCGGGACTCCCGCTATAACGGCATGAAAGCGGTATTCAGCATTCACAACATCGAGTATCAGGGGGTCTACGGCGCGAAAACCATGGGGGACGTGTTCGAAATCCGCCCGTGGGAGCATCACGCGGTAGAATGGCATGGGGATTTCAACCTGATGAAGGGCGCCATCGAGTGCTGTGACGCACTGACCACGGTCAGTCCCCGCTATGCCCGTGAAATTATGCGTCCGGAATACGCAAAAGGCCTTGATGCGCTCATACGGGACAAAAGTTATAAACTGCGCGGCATTCTCAACGGCATCGATACCGCTTACTATAATCCCCACACAGACCCGGAACTTGCCTGCAACTATTCGGCCGACACCCCATCTCTTAAGGCAAAAAACAAAAGCGCACTGCTCTTTGATATGGCATTGCCGGATGACGGCAAACCGATGATTGCCATGATCACGCGCCTGACCGAGCAAAAGGGGCTGGATCTGGTACTGCGCGTCATTGACGAAATACTCGACGACGGGGTGCAGTTGGTGCTGCTGGGCACGGGCGATCCCGCGTATGAAGCGCGGTTTCGGGAACTTGAATGGCGCAGGCACGACGCGGTGCGGGGGATCATCCGCTACGACAAGGCCCTCTCCCGGCGGATCTACGCCGCCTCCGATTTGTTCCTCATGCCCTCACGCACCGAGCCATGCGGGCTTGCACAGATGATCGCCTCCGCCTATGGGGCGGTGCCGGTTGTACGTGAAACGGGCGGGCTTGCCGACAGCATTCACAGTTACAATGAATTTACCGACGAGGGAAACGGCTTTACCTTTGCCGACTACAACGCCCACGATATGCTGTACACCCTGCGCCGCGCCCTGGGCTTTTATAAGGACAAGCCTTTTTGGGAAAAGTTTGTTGCGCGCGTCATGCGCACCGACTTTTCCTGGGAGCAGCCGGCGCGTGAATACTTCCAACTATACCAACAACTGTAAGGAGCAACCATGACAAAAGAGATCACGAAAGAACAAATCAAAGACACCCTGCGCTCAAAGTTAGCAGGCTACTACGGCATCAGTGCCGGGCAGGCGGACGAACTGCAGATCTACAAACTGCTGGCTCTGGCGGTCAAGGATATCATGCTAAAGCAACGGGCACAGTTTCACGAACAGCGCAAGGGGGCCGGTGCCAAGCGGGTCTATTATATGTGCATGGAGTTTTTGGTGGGCAGAAGCCTGAAAAACAACCTGTGCAACCTGGGCATTGAGACAGAAGTGCGCGAGGTACTCTCCGAAATGGGTTTTTCGCTGGACGCGGTCTATGAAAAAGAGCCGGATCCGGGACTCGGCAACGGCGGCCTCGGTCGGCTTGCCGCCTGTTTTATGGACGCGCTCACGGCGCTTTCCTATCCCGCAATGGGCCACTCGATCCTGTATGAATACGGGCTGTTCAAACAAAAAATCGTAGACGGTATGCAGGTGGAACTGCCTGACATCTGGATGCCGGACGGGGACGTCTGGCTGGTGCCGCACACCGACAAAGCGTGCAGCATCCGGTTTGGCGGACGGGTGATGGAGTCATGGGACGACGGACACTGTACAGTGAATCACGTCGAGTACGACGAGGTACAGGCAATCCCCTACGACCTTATGATAACCGGCGCACATTCGGACGCGGTCAACGTCATACGTCTATGGCGGGCCAAAAACACCCGGAGTTTTAATTTAGAGGCTTTCACCCAAGGGCAGTATGTGCAGGCAGTGGAAAAAAGCATCAACGCCGAAACCATCTCCAAGGTGCTCTACCCCTCGGACAATCACACCGAGGGAAAATTGCTGCGTCTTTCCCAGCAGTATTTCCTATGCTCGGCAGCACTGCAAAATATCATCGCCGAGCATTTGGCCTCCTACGGAACGCTGGAAAACTTCACCGAAAAGGTCGCCATCCATCTGAACGACACCCACCCGGCGCTCTGCATTCCCGAACTGATGCGCATACTGCTCGACACCTACTCCTACTCCTGGGAGGACGCATGGTGGGTCTGCACCCAAGTCTTTTCCTATACCAATCACACGGTCATGCCCGAGGCGCTGGAGGTCTGGAATGAAGAACTCTTTCGGATCAAACTGCCTCGTATCCACCAGATCGTGACCGAAATCAACCGCCGTCTGTCGGCCGATCTATGGGAACTCTATCCGGGGGACTGGGACCGCATCTCGCGTATGTCGATTTTGTGCAGCGGGCAGATCCGCATGGCAAATCTTTCGGTTGTCGGCTCGCACAAGGTCAACGGCGTGTCGGCACTGCACTCGCAGATCCTCAAAAAGACCGTATTCCACGATTTCTACACCCGCGAGCCGGATAAATTCACGAGCGTGACCAACGGCATTGCCCATCGCAGGTGGCTGTGCTATTCTAACCCGGCTCTTGCCTCCCTGTTGGATGAAACCATCGGTCCCGCCTATCGAAACGACCCTGAGCGCCTGAACGAATTTGCAGCGTATGCAAGCGACTCAAGCGTGCTCGAGGAACTTGCGCACATCAAACGCGCCAACAAAGAGCGCTTTGCCGCCTATGCTTACAACCGCACGGGCATCAAACTCGATCCCGACTCGATTTTCGACGTGCAGGTCAAACGTATGCACGAATACAAGCGGCAGTTGCTCAACGCATTGCAGATCATCAGCACCTATCAGTTGCTGCGTGCAAATCCCGACGCGCTCATCCCGCCCCAGACCTATATTTTCGGCGCCAAAGCCGCGCCCGGCTATCAGATGGCGAAGAATATCATCAGGCTGATCTGCTGCATTTCCGCCGGGATCGAAAAAGAGCCGGATATACGCAAAAAACTGCGGGTACTGTTCTTAGAGGACTATAACGTGTCTACGGCCGAGGTGCTGATCCCGGGCGCGGATATCAGCGAACAGATCTCGCTTGCCGGAAAGGAAGCCAGCGGGACCGGCAACATGAAATTCATGATCAACGGTGCGCTGACCATCGGTACGCTGGACGGCGCCAACATCGAGATCCGCGATGCCGCGGGCGCGGACAATATCTATATTTTCGGCCTAAACATCGACGAGGTGGAGGATCTGTGGCGCAGGGGGTACGTTTCCTCCGATTTCTATAACAAAAGCCCACGTCTGAAAAAAGCAGTAGACGCGCTGGGAGAGGGCTTTGACGGGCAGTCTTTTGCCGATATGTTCACCTATCTCGTGTCGGCACGCGGGGTGGCCGACCCCTACCTCTGCCTTGCGGATTTCGAGTCCTACTGCATGGTGCACGACCGGATGCTGGCCGACTATGCCGATCACACGGCATGGTATCAGAAATCGCTCTATAACATCGCCGCAGCCGGCGTGTTCTCCGCCGACCGTGCGATCGACGAATACGCAAGGAATATCTGGGGTCTTTCCAGAGTCGGACGCTGATGCGCATATTCAGTCTGCCGGAGTATCAGGCCGGGCACTCGATCTCCCTCTCTAAGCAGTATAACGAGCAGGACGTCACCCCTTTCGGCGCATTCCGCGAAGGTGATCCCGTCCTGCTGACCGTCACGCTCGATGCCCGTGCGGGCGCCTATGATTTTATGGCGGAATTTGTCTGCGACGATGACGGGCAGCACCTCTGTCTGCCTTTTACACGCCTGCATACCGACAAAGAGGGAGAGTGTTACCGCCTTGCCCTTCCGACCGAGCGAGAGGGACTGTATTTTTATCAGATCCGGTATCGGGACGGGGACGGCGTACACTACGTGAAAAATCCCATCGACAGCACGGAACAGTTTCAACTGACCGTGTACGATCGAGACTACCGCGCGCCCACGTGGTTTGCGGGCGGGATCATGTACCACATTTTTGTCGACCGCTTTGCCCGCGGGGGCAACTGCCCACCCAAGCCGTATGCAAAAATAGCAAGCGACCCGCACGACGTCCCACAATATGCCGCCCACCCGGGTGATCCGCTGGCAAACGACCTGTTCTTCGGCGGGGATCTGTACGGTGTAGCCCGCAAACTCGACTATCTGAAAAAGTTGGGTGTGAGCTGCATCTATTTAAGTCCGATCTTCGATGCCCGCTCCAATCACAAGTACGATACCGGCAATTATTTCTCGGTCGATTCCATGTTCGGCGGCAACGAGGCGTTAGATGAATTGCTTGCGTGCGCAAAGGAAAGGCGCATCGCGATCATTTTGGACGGTGTGTTCAATCACACGGGCGATGACAGTCTGTATTTCAACAAATACGGGACATATCCCTCGCTCGGAGCATATCAATCGACCGATTCGCCCTATTATAACTGGTACAAATTTGCGCATCATCCCGACCGCTATGCCGCCTGGTGGGGCATTCCCATCCTGCCCGAAACCAATAAAGACGATCCCTCTTTCCGTGATCATATCTTTGGCCCGGACGGAGTCGTGCCCCACTATCTTCGCAAAGGGATCGCGGGCTGGCGGTTGGATGTGGCGGACGAGTTGCCCGAGAAATTTCTCACCCCTCTCTGCCGGCGCGCCAAACAGGAAAAGGCCGATGCACTGATCATCGGCGAGGTGTGGGAGGATTCGTCAAACAAGATCGCCTATTCCCGGCGCAGAAAATATTTCCGCGGGCACCAACTCGACTCGGTCATGAACTATCCGGTGCGCGAGGCGGTCATCTCGTTTCTTTTGCATGGGGACGGGGCCGCACTGCGCCGGACGGTGCTGACCCTGTACGACCACTATCCCAAGTGTGTTTCGGACAATCTCATGAACATACTCGGCACCCATGACACCGCGCGCATTCTCACCGTGCTGGGCGCAGAGCCTGCCGAAGGTCTTACGGGTGAGCAGCTGGCACACAAAAAACTCTCTCCCGCCGGACGGGAAAGAGCCATGCAAGCCTTGCGATGTGCTTATGTGCTGATTGCCACCCTGCCGGGCGTGCCCTGCATTTACTACGGCGACGAGGCGGGGCTGGAGGGCTACGGCGACCCGTTCAACCGCCGCTTTTATCCGTGGGGAGAACAAGACCCCCATCTGCTGGCGTTTTACCGCAAAATCGGACACGTCCGCCGCACGCATCGCGCCTTTGCCCACGGACTGCTGCGCTTTGTCGAGGTTGGCTCAGACCATGTGGTCTACACCCGCGACGGCATCCTGATCGCCGTCAATCGCGGCAACAAGCCGGTCAGCATCCATCTCGACAAGCCCATGATCGATCTGATTACCGACACTCCCCTCCCAGCAACCCTCGCCCCCATGAGCGCGGTAATATGCAAATAACGCCCCGCCGTCTACTCAAACTCTTTCAAAAACCAGATCTTATCCCGAGGCACCTCGAAAGTGCGTCCGTTCAGATAGGCAAGCGGTGAATCCTCCGACAGGCCGAAGGTAAGCCGATAGGAATAAAGCGCCTGATATTTGTACCCACGATGACGGTCGGCGGCGTTTTTGCCGTACTTTCCGTCTCCCAGCAACGGGTGGCCGATATGGGAAAAATGTGCCCGGATCTGGTGAGTGCGCCCGGTCACCAGCGTCACCTCACACAGGGCAAGCCCGCCCTGCACGGCCAGCACCCGATAGCGGGTAACGATCTTCTTTGCCCCGCCGTGCGGTGCGCTCTCGTATACCCACACCTGGTTGGTCGCGCTGTCCTTGGTCAAATATCCGGTGAGGGTGCCCTCTGATGGCACGGGCGTGCCATGTACGGCACATAGATACTGTTTGGTCAACCGGTGGGAGCGGATGGCCTCGTTCATCACCCGCAGGGTCAGCGCGTTTTTGGCCGCGATCACGATCCCGCCTGTATTGCGGTCAATGCGATTGCAAAGGGCGGGCGCAAACGAGCGCTCGGTCTCTGGGTCGTACTCGCCCTTGCGGTAAAGATATGCCTTGATGTGCGAGATCAGCGTATTGGTCTTTTCTGCCTCGTCCGAGTGCACGATCAGCCCGGGGCGCTTGTCACAAAGCAGCAGATTTTCGTCCTCGTACAGAATATCCAGACGGGGAGCGAGGGTCTGATAGGCTATATCCTGCGCCTGTGGGGCGAAAAATTCCTCTTTGATAAAGAGTTGTACCACGTCCCCCTCGCAAAGCATCTGCCCCTGTTCGGCGCGTGCGCGGTTGACCTTGATCTTTTTCAGACGAATAAACTTGTACATGAGTACCGCAGGAAGTGCCGGCACTGCTTTCGTGATATATTTGTCGAGGCGCTGTCCCGCGTCGTTTTTCCCGATGATCAATTCTCTCATTTCGATACCAAACGACCCGGAAAGAAATTCCGGGTCATTGTTTGTGTTATTTCGTGCCGAAAATGCGATCGCCCGCGTCGCCCAGACCGGGAACGATGTATGCGTGTTCGTTCAGTTTCTCGTCCTGAGCCGCAGCGTAGATGTCCACATCCGGATGCACCTCCGCAAACTTTTTCACGCCCTCGGGTGCGACCACCAGATTCATCAGTTTAATGTTGGTACAGCCCATGCGTTTGAGCATGGTGACCGCGTCGATGGCGCTGCCGCCGGTAGCCAGCATGGGATCGACCACAATGACAATCCGCTTGTCGATATCCTCCGGCATTTTGCAGTAATACTCGACCGGCTCGTGGGTTTCCGGGTCGCGGTAAAGACCGATATGACCGACTTTGGCGACCGGCACCAGTTTGGTAAGCCCGTCCACCATACCAAGACCTGCGCGCAGGATGGGCACGATGGCCAGTTTTTTGCCCGAGATCTTTTGGGCTGTCATCGAGCAGATAGGCGTTTCAATTTCGTAATCCTCCAAAGGCAGGTCGCGGGTGATCTCATACCCCATGAGCATGGAGATCTCGTTTAATAATTCCTTGAAATCCTTTGTCCCCGTGTCCTTGTTGCGCATGATCGACAGCTTGTGTACGATCAGCGGATGGTCAATCAACTGCAGTGTGCTCATTGTACATCTCCTTTGTTTTAGAAATATCCTTATCTTAATTATACCATGTCCCTTGCACTTTCGCAAGTGTTTTATTCAATGACCGTGACGGCCTGCTCGAGCGGGAAACGCTCACGGACGGTCGGCGGGGCGTCGGTGTAAGAGCGCACGCCGGTACGCTTTTGCAAAAGTTCGGTATATTCCATGCTGAACTCTTTTTGTGCTTGTGTTACTCTCATTATACCCGTTCCCCGTGTTTTTTTTCAAGGGCGGAGTTTACTTTTCGGGTAAAAAATGCTAAAATAAAGAAAACCGACCGGGAGGCAGCAGTGACCGCAGGAATATATACCCTTGGGTGCAGAGTCAATCAATACGAAAGCGAGGCGATCGCGCAGACGCTCGCAGGTCGCGGCGTGCTCATCTGCCAGCCGGACGAGGCGTGCGACGCATATATCATCAACACCTGCGCGGTCACGGCAGAAAGCGCCCGCAAAGCGCGGCAGCTGATCCGCCGCGCCCACACCCAAAACCCGGATGCGTTTATTCTGGTCACCGGCTGCGCCGCGCAAACCGAAACTCAGACGATCGCCGAGCTTCCCGGCGTGGACTATATCTGCGGCAGTTCCAATAAAATGAGCTGCGTGAATGCCCTCATGGATTTATTCGCCGCGGGCAGGAAAAATCCCGTCCCGCTCATTCGTGTCCCGGACGGAAGCACTGCCGAATTCGAGCGTATGTCCCTCTCCGGCTTCGGACGCACACGGGCCTATCTCAAAATCGAGGACGGATGCGAAAACCGATGCGCCTACTGTATTATCCCCCGGGCGCGCGGCAGGGTGCGAAGCAAGCCGGAGGAGGAGATCCTGCACGAAGTACAGGATCTGGTAAATGCAGGCTACCGGGAGATCGTGCTGACCGGCATTGAGATCGCCGCCTACGGCAAAGATCTTTCGGGGGCTGATTTGATCTCGCTCATCCGCAAACTTGACCGCGTCGACGGGCTTGAGCGCATACGTCTTGGCTCGCTCGACCCGTCCTATGCGGACGAGCGGTTTGTCGGGATGGCGGCAGAGTGCAGGCATCTTTGCGCACATTTTCATCTGTCCTTGCAAAGCGGATGCGACGCGACCCTGCGCGCCATGCGGCGCAGGTACAATACCGAGAAAGCCGCTCGCAATATGGAGCGGCTGCGCGCCTGTATGCCGGAAGTTTGCTTTTCCGCCGACCTGATCGTCGGCTTTCCGGGCGAAACCGACGAGCATTTTGCTGACACCTGCGAATTTGTAAAACAGGCACGCCTGCTGCACGGTCACGTCTTCCCTTATTCGCGCCGAGAGGGCACCGAGGCCGCTAATCTTCCCGGGCAGATCCCGGAGCAGATCAAAAAAGAACGCGCAAAAGCCCTGAGCGCAATTTGCGATGGAAGCAGGAAAAAGATCCTGCATTCCCAGATCGGCAAGACCGCACAGGTGCTCTTTGAGCGCTCGGACGGCAGTTACGCCGTAGGACACACTGACAATTTCATCGAAACGGCAGTGGAAAGTTCTGCCGATCTTCGTGGAATATGCACGAATGTGCGTCTGATCGGCGTACGGGGGCAAAAAGCCCTTGCAAAAATAAGTAAGATGTAGTACAATAGAGAAAACACAGAGTAGGGTTTCCGGCGTAAAGTGCCGCGCGGACGGGGAGTTGCCGCACGGACGAAGGCTTTGCCGCGGTCGGATTCCCGCATCCCGCTGGTAAGCATAATCTTGGTATGGGTTCCTCTTTATGCACCAAATCGGATGCAGAAGGAGGTATTTTCATGAAAACCAAAAAAGCGATCCAACAACTCACCCTATGCGCCATGATGATGGCAATGTCCATCCTGATCGGCACACTGTGCAAGACGTATCTGACCGTTACGCCCGTGATCCGCATCACTTTTGAAAATCTGCCGATCATTCTGGCGGCCATCCTGTTCGGTCCCATCGCGGGAGGAGCGGTCGGGGTCGGCACCGATTTAATTTCCAGTGTATTAAGCGTGCAATCGTCGATCAATCCACTGATCACCCTCGGTGCGGGAATGGTGGGCGCAGCAGCCGGATTGGTTGCCCGGCTCATACCGGGAGAGGCGCGTCCCTTTAAGATCATGCTCAGCACCTACGCCGCCCATGCGGTCGGCACCATGCTGATCAAAACGATCGCGCTGCATGTTTATTACGGTTATGCGTGGGCGGTCGTGATCTGGCGGGTACCGCTCTATATCTGCATCGCCGCTTGCGAGAGCGCCCTTTTGTGTATTTTATTTTCCAACCGCGAAATCAAAAAACAGATAGAAAGACTGATGTAGCATGAATTACCAACAGGCACTTGCGTATATCCATTCGGTCAAGTGGCAGAGCAGCCGTCCGGGGTTATCCCGGATCACCGAACTCTGCGCACGGATCGGCAACCCGCAGGACTCACTGCGCTTTATCCATGTCGCCGGGACCAACGGAAAAGGCTCGTTCTGCGCCATGCTCGAATCGGTCCTGCGCCATGCGGGCTATCAGGCGGGTATGTTCACCTCCCCGTACGTTGAACGCTTTGAAGAACGCATCACGATCGGCGGAAAGCCCATTCTGCCGGATGAGCTTGCCGAGATCACGTCTTACGTGGCGCAATATGCCGACGCGATGGAAGATCACCCCACCGAGTTTGAACTGATCACCGCGATCGGATTTGAATATTTCAAACGCAGGCAGTGCCGCGTGGTCATTTTAGAAACCGGAATGGGCGGGCGGCTCGACTCCACCAACGTGATCGCAGCCCCAATCTTAGCAGTCATCACGGGCATTGCCCTCGATCACACCGAGTATCTGGGCGATACAATCGAGCAGATCGCCACGGAAAAGGCCGGTATCATCAAAGAAGGGTGTATGGTACTTTACGGCGGCGGGCACGATGCGGCGGAAGAGGTCATCTTATCCCGCGCAAAAGAGTTAAGATGTCCCTGCTACGGGGTGGACTATTCCCTGCTCCGGAGCGTGCGCCTTTCGATCGACGGCACTTCTTTCGGCTACGGCAGATATGAGGATCTGCACCTCTCGCTGCTGGGCTCCTACCAGCCGTACAATGCGGCGCGAGTAATCACTGCGGTCGAACTTTTGCGCCACGGCGGGGTCAAGGTCACAGACGACGCGGTGCGTATCGGCCTTGCCAACGCCCGCTGGACCGGACGCTTCGAACTGCTGGAGCGCAACCCGGAGGTTTTCTTCGACGGCGCGCACAATCCCGAGGGTATGGAGCAGGCCATCCGAAGCATTCGCGGGTACTATCCCGACAAGAAGATCGCTTTGGTCATGGGAGTCATGCGGGACAAGGACGTCTTTGCCATGATAGAGCAATGCGCTCCCATCTGCGCCCGGGCGTTCACCGTAACGCCGGACAACCCCCGCGCGATGGCCGCCGGGGATCTCGCACAGAGTTTCGCCGCAGTGGGTGTGTACTCGACCGCTTATGCCTCGCTTGAGGACGCGGTACACGACGCCCGCGCCTACGCCGGGAAAAGCGGCATACCGCTTTTCTGTTTAGGATCGCTTTATTCCTACGCCGCATTCAAAGCGGCTTTGGGCAAATAATCTATGCGGGGGAAACCTTTTGCAAAAGGTTTCCCCCGCCCCTTTCTTAAATTTTCGAAAAAAACATACCGCTCGACGGAAATGTCGGGCGGTATGTTGCTTTTGTGTTCTTTACTCAGCAGTTTTGGAGTAGAGTTCACCGAGGTCGAGGATGTGCTGATACTTCTCTTTGGCCTTGGCCTGTGCGAGAGTGAACAGCTTGTCTGCGCGCTCGGGATTTGTCTGAGCAAGACGGGCGTATCTTGCCTCGTTTTTGATGAACGCGAGGTAATCGCCGGTCGGCTCCTTGCTGTCGATGGTGAACGGACTCTTGCCCTCTGCTTTGTTTGCGGGATTAAAGCGGAAGGTATGCCAGTAACCGGCCTCGACCGCTTTCTTCATCTCAGCCTGACAGTTCTTCATTCCGCCGCCCTTGATGCCGTGCATCTCACAGGGAGCATAGCCGATAACTAGAGACGGGCCGTGGTAAGCCTCAGCCTCCTTGATGGCCTGCAGGGTCTGCTTCATATCGTAGCCCATCGCCACCTGTGCGACATAGACATAGCCGTAGGACATTGCGATCTCAGCCAGATTCTTCTTGCCAATCGCCTTACCTGCCGCGGCAAACTGTGCCACCTGGCCGATCTGCGAAGCCTTGGACGCCTGTCCGCCGGTGTTGGAGTACACCTCGGTATCGAATACCATGATGTTGACGTCCTCGCCGGAGGCAAGTACGTGATCAAGGCCGCCGAAGCCAATATCATATGCCCAGCCGTCGCCGCCGAAGATCCATACGCTCTTCTTGGAGAGGTAGTCCTTTTCTGCCAAGATCTTGGCGCGAAGCGGATTGTCGCAATCGCAAGCCTCGAGGGTCTTGACAAGCTCGGCTGCCGCCTTTTCGTTTGCCACACCGTCGTCCAGAGTTGCAAGATAGTTCTCAAAGACCGGCTTCTTGTCGTCGGACACGTTCTCTGCAAGTTCACGGACATAGCCGATCAGACGCTCGCGAATGGTCTTTTGACCGAGGGCCATGCCCAGACCGTGCTCCGCGTTGTCCTCAAACAGGGAGTTTGCCCATGCCGGGCCCTTGCCGCTCTCACGGTTGACCGTGTACGGAGTTGCCGGTGCGCTGCCGCCCCAGATGGAGGAACAACCGGTTGCATTGGAGATATACATTCTCTCGCCGAACAACTGGGTGATCAGTCTTGCATAAGAAGTCTCTGCACAACCTGCGCAGGAACCGGAGAACTCAAGCAGCGGCTGCTTGAACTGGCTGCCCTTAACCGTGCTGTCGTCGAACGGAACTTCCTTGGCGGCAACGTTTGCCACCGCGTAATCCCATACCGGCTGCTGATCGAGCTGGCTTTCCTGGCTGACCATCTCCAGCGCTCTCTTTTCCGGCTTGGTCGGGCAGGCGGTCACGCACAAGGTACAACCCATACAGTCGAGCGGAGAAATCGCCATAGTGTAGCGATAATTCTCGCAGCCCTTACCGATCATCTTTGCGGTAAACTTGGTTGCATCGGGCGCCGCCGCCGCCTCGTCGGCATTCATGACGAACGGACGGATACAAGCGTGCGGGCAGACGAATGCGCACTGGTTACACTGAATACAGTTCTCAGCGTGCCATACCGGAACGGACACGGCCACGCCGCGTTTCTCGTAAGCGGCAGAACCCTGCGGGTAGGTGCCGTCCGCCATGTCCTTGAACGCCGATACCGGCAGCGAGTCGCCGTCCATCTTGGAAACGGGAGCAACGATCTTGTTGACAAAGTCGACCAGTTCTTTGCGCTTGCCCTCAGCCGGTGCGTCTGCGGGGGTCTGCCCTGCGTCCGCCCAACTTGCGGGAACGTCGACCTTGACGAAAGCGTCTGCGCCCATGTCGATGGCCTTGTGGTTCTGTGCTACGACCGCATCGCCGAACTTGGAGTAGGACTTGGTCGCCATGTACTTCATGTACTCGATCGCGTTTTCGATGGGCATGATGTTTGCCAGTTTGAAGAATGCGCTTTGCAGAACCGTGTTCTTACATTTCGGATTGCCGACCTCGTTGATGGCAATGTCGGTCGCGTTGATGATGTAGAAGTTGATGTTGTTCTTGGCAATATAACTCTTGACCGATGCGGGCAGGTGCTGATCCAGTTCATCCACGCCCCACTGGCAGTCAAGTAAGAACGTACCGCCCGGCTTGACGTCGTTTACGATCTTGTAACCCTTGAGAATATAAGAAGGATTGTGGCAGGCGACGAAGTTTGCCTTGTTGATGTAATACGGGCTCTTGATCGGCTTGTCACCGAAGCGCAGGTGGGAAATGGTCACGCCGCCGGTCTTCTTGGAGTCGTACTGGAAGTAAGCCTGAATATATTTATCGGTATGGTCGCCGATGATCTTGATCGAGTTCTTGTTTGCGCCGACCGTTCCGTCGCCGCCCAAGCCCCAGAACTTGCAGGAGATGGTTCCCTCCGGCGCTGTGTCCGGCACTTCTTTTTCGGGAAGCGAAAGACCTGTGACGTCGTCCACGATTCCGATTGTGAAGTTTCCTTTCGGGCAATCCAGTGCAAGGTTATCGTACACTGCGAAAATGCTGGCGGGAGGCGTATCCTTGCTGCCCAGACCGTAACGGCCGCCGACGACCACCTTGTCTGTGATACCCTCTTTTGCAAGAGCGGTGACCACGTCGAGATAAAGCGGTTCGCCGAGAGAGCCCGGCTCTTTGGTGCGGTCGAGGACTGCGATCTTCTTAGCGGTTGCAGGAATGGCCGCGGCCAACTTATCCGAGCAGAAGGGGCGGTAGAGACGGACCTTGACAAGCCCGACCTTCTCGCCCTGAGCGGTCAGATAATCAATGACCTCTTCCGCCACGTCGCAGACAGAGCCCATCGCAACGATCACGCGCTCCGCGTCCGGTGCGCCGTAGTAGTTAAAGAGCTGATAGTCGGTGCCCAGTTTTGCATTGACCTTGCCCATGTACTCCTCGACGATTGCCGGGAAAGCATCATAATAGGTATTGCAGGCCTCTCTGTGCTGGAAGAAGATATCTCCGTTCTCAGCTGAGCCGCGCAGGACCGGATGCTCGGGATTGATGGATCTTTTGCGGAAAGCCGCAACTGCGTCCATGTCCACCATCTCGGCAAGATCCTTGTAGTCCCACGCCTCGATCTTCTGAATCTCGTGGGAGGTACGGAAACCGTCGAAGAAATTGAGCACAGGCACTCTGCCCTTAATGGTGGCAAGATGTGCGACCGCGCCAAGGTCCATGACCTCCTGCGGGTTGGTCTCTGCCATCATGGCAAAACCGGTCTGGCGGCAAGCATACACGTCGGAATGGTCGCCGAAGATGTTCAGCGCGTGAGATGCAACGCAGCGCGCGGAAACGTGAATGACGCAGGGAAGCAGTTCGCCTGCGATCTTATACATATTGGGGATCATCAGAAGAAGTCCCTGGGATGCGGTGTAGGTAGTGGTCAGGGCGCCGGCCGCAAGAGATCCGTGCACAGCACCTGCGGCACCTGCCTCAGACTGCATCTCGATCACGTTGACACGCTCGCCGAAGATATTCCTTGCCTTATCGCCCAGAATGTTCTTGTCGGCAGCGCTCCAGCTGTCGGTCACCTCTGCCATCGGGCTGGACGGGGTGATCGGGTAGATCGCGGCAACCTCGGTGAACGCATAACTTACATGCGCCGCGGCGGTGTTGCCGTCCATGGAAATTTTCTTTCTTTCCATAACCTTATTATCCTCCATTGTTTGTATTGATAGTGATCTCATACGGATATATTTTATCACTTTTTTTCTCAGATGTAAAGGTGTTTTGCCAACAAAAAATCTGCAATTTTGCGCAAAAAACAGGCTTTTTGGCAAGCACGGGCAAAAAAGAGACGACAGCGGCAAAAAAGCGCTGTCGTCTTTAATTTGTCAGATTTTGAGCAATCAGATACAAATCGGTCAAATTCAGATTTCCGTCGCCGTTTGTGTCCGCAAGATATCCGTTTTTCTGGCATAACACGGCCGTAAGCGCATCGCTTAAATCCTGCTCATCCGTCCCGCCGTCCAGATTAACGTCGGCGGGAGCGAAAGGAATCTGCTCCACAGAGACGGTCGTTCCCGTGGAATCTCTGTATCTTCCTCTGATAATGGTAAAATCCGCGTCCACCAGGGTGGCACGCTCGAATTCGTTTTCCACCTCAACGGTATAATGATAGGTCCCCGGCACAAAATGCTCAAAATAGGTATCCTCATCCAGTACGGAAATGCTGTACGTGCTGCCGGTAAACTCCTGCTCTCCGCCCGCGAGCACCGTGCCTGACTCATCGGAAATCGCCACGTAGACGCGGGTGAAATCGGACGCGAGCGATTGGATGGTCCCTGCCATGGTAAAGCCGTGGTGATAGCACCAACTGACGGGAACGGTAATATCGTGAGCGGTCAAAGTGGAATAATTGGCGCTTTTTTTGACGTCGTCAAAGGCCACCCACCATCCGCCGTCGATCTTAAGCCAGCGCACGCCGGCGTCATCCGTATACGCTCCCCGCACGGCCAGTGCGGTTCCTTCCCCCGCTTCCTGCACGGCGGTATCCTCCCCGTTTACGGTAAAGGCGGGCGCCGCGCGCAGCACACAGTCGCGCACGGCGGTATATTCGGCATACATCCTCTCATCCGGGCGATAATGCGCCGCTTCGTCACCTTCGAAATGCACCGCGCCGATCAGAGCGCCGTTGGTAAGTTCATATTGCGCAAGAAAATCGTCTATCTGCCGTTTGACGATATGACCGGCCGGAACAAACAACTGTTCGAAAGTGTCGGCATAGTAGACGTATCCGTCGTACACGCACCAGACGTAAATCACATGACCGGAATCTTCCCATTTTCCCAGATTGCCCTGCTCCCAACAGAGCACGACATTATACACGGGATAACCGCCGAACTCGGCCACCAGATCGGTAAGGGCGCCCGGTCCTCCATATTTGACCTGTGTATACCCGCTCTCGGTCACGGCACCCTCATCCAGATCGCCAAACCAGCGGTTGCCGTCATCAAAGCCGTAGCAATAATAGCCTTTATACCAATAGCCGATTCCGTTTAAGATAAGTTGGTCGTTGACCCACTCGGCGCACCCTCCGTCAAAATACTCGGGATGGTAGACCTCTTGGAGGATCTGCTCGCATCTCTCTTCAAAATCCTCTTCCATGGCACGCAGCTCTGCATCCGTAAAATAAGCCGCACGCGCCGGTGCGGCGCAAAGCAAAAGTGCAAAGAAAACGGTCAGAGCCAAAACACGTTTCATCCTATTTCGTCCCGCGATTTCAAAAAGGAGACCGTACGGTCGGGCGCGTCCTTGGCATTACCCCATGGCTCGGCGTCATAGCGATAGTCAAACTTGCGGCAAAACCACGACACATCCTCGCGCAGACTCTCAAAATAAGTCATGGTCACCTGTGTGACGGCATCGGTAAAATCGGAAAACAGTTTTTTGGACAACGCTCCGCGGGCGGCGATCAACAGCCGCTTGTAATGGGGTAAGCAAAAATACGGGATAGATGCAAACCGATCGCGGAAATCCCGATCTTTTTCCCACAGCCAAACGGTATTTTCGAGCATCTTGACAAAGATGCTTTCGACTCTTTCGCAAATATAACAACTTTCTTCCAGCCGTTCAATCCTCTCGCAGGCGGCAGTTCCTTTTCCCTTGATGCCTGAAAGCAAATTCCCTTTCAGATCGGAGTGTAACTCGGAAAGATGACTCTCCATTATCAAAGCCAGCCCCAACCGGTTTTTGGCGGTCAGCATACGGGTGAAATGCCGGGTGCAAAACCCCTCTTTGTTGGTTTTGATCCGGATATCCGGCTCCATCATGGACGCACCGAGGATAAGATCGATCTGCTCCTCCTGCAGGCGCTCGGACAGCGTGCAGAACGGACATCCGCAGGACGGGTCCGCGATGGATGCGTCAAAGGCCTCATTGATCGGTATGGTGTAAATTTTCTCAAGCATTGATTTTTTCTCCGTGATCCGATATAATGTATCATATGAAGTACAAAAAAACAAACGGCGGTTTTACCGTGAACGAATACGATTATTTTGATCCCGGGCAGACCTTCGACTGCGGACAGTGTTTTCGGTTTGCGCGTGATGAGCGCGGAGGCTGGTCGGGAGTGACGGGCGACGTCTTTTTTCGTGTTGTGACGCAAGCGGACGGCACGCTGTTCATCGAATGCACAAGCGAGCAGGCGCTCACTGAGCGTGTGCTCCCCTTTCTTGCCCTGAATGAGGATTACGGCGCGATCCGCGCCGATCTTAAAAGGCGGTTTCCGAAAGACGAATATTTTCATGCCGCTATGCGGCATGGTCGGGGTATTCGCATTCTCCGGCAGGATCCGTGGGAAGCGCTATGCTCGTTCATTCTTTCTCAAAACAACAACATTCCCCGTATCCGAGGGATTATAGAAACCCTGTGCGAGCGGTACGGAAAACCCATTGAAAACGGCCGCTATGCCTTCCCCGCCCCGCCGGCGCTGTATGCGGCGGGCACACAGGCGCTGTACGATTGCCGCATGGGCTATCGTGCGAAATATTTAAGCGACGCCGCCGAGAAGGTCTGCACCGGAGCGCTTGACCTTGCGAAAGTCGCCCGCCTGCCGGCAGATAAAGCATCCGCCGCTCTACAGCAAATCAAGGGCGTGGGGGAAAAGGTCGCCGCGTGCACCCTGCTGTTCGGATTCGGGATGATCTGTGCCTTTCCGATGGACGTATGGATGAGGCGCATTCTGCACGATCAGTACGGCGACGCCCTCGATCCTGCGTCGCTCGGTCCTTACGCCGGGATCGCACAGCAATATTTGTTCTATTACGCCAGACAAATCAGCCGATTACAAAACGGCCGAAATACTGCGGCTGATGGAAAGAGGGACGTTCGGTCCTGACTTCGCTCCACATTCCGTAGTGAATCTGCTCGCACTGATCGCCGCATTTGTAGAAATTCCCATAGAAAACCGCACCGCGCTCAAGTTCCTTTCCGGTAATATCCCGGACGTTTTTCGGCGTAAGGATGAGAGTCAGTTCCCAGCGATCGGGGAAAATCTCAGCCTTATCGTAAGGAATTTCTGTGACCTGATCGACCGGCCTTCGCGCACCGGGCGCCCCTGCCGAGGTGTGCTGAGTGCCGAGGGCGTTAAACTCAAAGTTGGCATACGCGCTCTTGTCGTCGCCTGCAAAGAAAAACTCCATACAGGAATCGTTACAGACGTCATCCATAAACTCGGTCAGCGTAGCACGGGGCTCGGTTTCGTGAGCGGTCAGTTTGACCACAAGCCCCGTATCGGCCGCATAAACGCCGCGCGCATAACAGAGCGGGCGGTACGCATACCCCCAGCCGAACTTGTCCACCATCGCCTTGGGCACATTCTCCCAGTCGACCGCGTCCAGCGTATCGTAATAAGTAAACGTATATTCCTGCATATTGTCCTCCTCGGAGATTTTTGCAAACAGCCGCGCGATCGCGTAACAGGCGGCGGCCGTGTGAATACAGAACGGGATCACCTGCAGATCCGCTCCGTTCAAAAAGGAATAGATCAGCATGGGCAGACTGTAGGTGGCGGCAAAGAAAATCAGGGCAAGGGCCGCGCTCACGTATCTGCCGTATCCGCTCCCCTCCGGAGTGAGCAGGCGGCGCACTTCACAGGTGATAAACATAAGCAGCGAAAGAAAAGCAAGCAGCTGAAAGATACGCACCGGACTTGTGATGGGATAACTCATATCAAAGTAGGTGCGCAGCACGGCGCATACACAAAAGACCATCGCCCCGATGCCAAGCAAGCCAGACGCCGCCACCGGCGAACGCCCGGAAAAGACGATACAGGCAAAATACCCTGCAAAGGTCGCGGAAAAAGCAAACATGCCGATGGTCACGACCGTTTCCTGGGTGGTGGTCCCCATAGGGATACCCCGTATCATACAGAGCACAAAGTATGCCGCCGCAAATAAGGCGCACAGAACACCGAAAAAGAACACGCCCGGATTTTTCCCCGGCATCCCCCTGTCCTTGCGCATTGCAAACACTGCGGTAAATATAAAGAGCACGGCGACAAGGGTGAGCACGTACAGGATCGTGGGAACCGGCCCGACGGCGTACAGGTGCAGCTCAGACTCGTAATACCTGTTCAAACACACGCTCTGCAAGCAAAGTCCGGCCGCGGACAAGAGGAGCGTAAGCGCCAGATAGACATTCACTTTGATTTTCATAGGAACTCCTTATATCGGTCACGGTATAACAAATTGATCACGTCGAGCAGAGCGCCCGAACTAAGACCGCGCGGCAGACCCAGCCGCTCACACAACTCGGCACGCTTGTGCGCTGACCCGGCGCCGCCGGAAAGACCCGCCGCATACAGATCCGCTTTTGTCACACTGCGACCGACAGATCTTTTTTCTTTGGAAAAGGGAGCGAACAATGCCCGCAAGGTATCTGCGTCAATGCCCTCTACTCCCAGTAACCCTTGAGCGCTCGGCGCACTTTTGCGCTTTTCCTTGCCTGCACGCTCGGGAATGTACAGATGAATGACCCGCTCGCGGGGCAGAATGGAAGAAAGAAACGACCGTATCTGCAACCCCGCACCGTCCACGTCGGTCAGCACAATGACCTTTTGCTGAGCGGCCAGCGCCCGCAGCAGCGCCTGCTTTTCTTCCGAGCGATAAATACCGAATCCGTCTAAAGCGATCACGGTCGCGTCAAGGATCGAGTCAAGTTTGATCTTATCGTACTTGCCCTCTACAATGACCGGATACGGTATGACCAACCGCGTCATCTTCCGAGTACCAGACCGCTGAGCACTCCGAAAGACGGGAGAGTACTGCTTTTGAGCAGTCGGTCGGCACGGGCGCAGGCATCCAGCGCCTCGATCAGCGTCCCGGTGGGTCGGTTGCCCAGCGCGCGCAGGGATACGGTCACGCGGTATTCGTGAATACCCAGAGCTGAGGCGATCGCTTTTAAGGACATACCGCTCTCGTGCAGAGTGCGGATCCGATAGAGATCCTCCCACACACCGGCGATACTGCCCAAAATCTGTTCGGGCCTTTGCTTCTTTCCCACCATGTCTTTGAGAATCTCATATGCTCTTGCACGCTTGCCCTCCAGGATCGCATTGGTAAAATCAAAAGCGGCGATCTCGTCGATGCGGCAGCAAATATACGGTATGTCCTCACGCGCAAGTTCTTCCCTTGAGTGAGCGTGCAGATAGGCGCACAATTTGGAGATCTCGTTTGAAAGAGCGGTCATGTCACGGGTGCAGTAGTCAATCAGCGCCACACAGTCGCTCTCCCGCACGCGAATGCCTTCGCGGGAAAAATGTCCCGCGATCCAAGTAACCAGCCGCCGCTGATCCTGATAGGAAAAACAGATCGGCAGAGCGTGCTCACTCAGCGTGCGCAAATAGGCGGGTGGGCGCTTGGGATTGGGTGCGTCTACCTCTGCCTCGGTGGCATACAGGATCACGACGCTCGTACCGTCCCCGACCGCCTGATCCAGCATTTCACACAACCCTTCCAGTTCTTTGGAAGTCAGGGCGGAATACTGCACCTCGTGCAGTTCGATCAATTTCCGGTCGGTCATCACAGGCGGCAGAGCGATGGCGCCGGCAAGGTCGGAAATCCCCTCTTTGCCGGACAGCACCACCCGGTTGAATGCGTCAAAGGTCGCGTCCGGGATCAGCGTGTCACGCACCTGAGAGAGAAAGTGGTGCTTCAAATACTCCTCTTCCCCGTAAAACAGATATGCGCCCTGCGGCTCGGACAGGGCCTTTTTGATTTCACTGACCGTCATGCGCCCTCTCCCGATTCCCGCACCATAAGATCGATCACCGTCCGCTCGACGTTCAAGCCGCGTATATCGATCTTGTAATCCAGATGCAGAGTGCCGCCCGCCTCGCCGATCCGATTGATCAGCCGTTTGGTCTGCACCGCCATCTGAAAAGGCATGGGCGTTGTTTCGTAGTAATA
>CANQPT010000029.1 GCA_947625805.1 uncultured Clostridia bacterium | reverse complement strand
GACCGCACCGATTGCGGGAGCAAGTTGGTCGAAAGATGCTGATAACAATGTGCTCCACTACAACTTAACGGACTATGCTCGAGGCGGAAAGCGTAGTACAAGATGGATTGTTGACGGCGTTGAGAAGTATCACCGCACTTTCTCTGAAATCATCAATGCGCTTGTCACAGTAGGCTTTACCATTGAAAAAATGCTTGAACCTATTCCTATCAAAGAAACAATCGAGCGTGATAAGAGCTGGGAAAAAGATCTGCATAAGCCGAATTTTCTTTTGATTAAGGTATTAAAGCGTAAGGAATTGTAGACTGAAATCATAAACTACAATATTGGAGGATATATAGTGTTAAATTACAGGAATTTAAACGATATTGAATTTGAATATCTTTGTCAAGATATTATGCAACAAAAACTCGGAGTTGAATTACATAGATTTGCTGCGGGAAAAGATGGTGGCATAGATTTAGCTGATGATGTAGACACAAAAAATATCATAATACAAGTTAAGCATTATATGCGTTCTACAGTTGCGCAACTGATTGCTTCACTTAGAAGAGAACTTGCTAAAGTGCAAACATTAAATCCACATCAATATTATATATGTTGTTCGACAGAACTCACTCCCCAAAAAGTACAAGAGATATATTCGATATTTTCTGAGTATATGGACTCGCCATCTAATATTATCACATTAAATGAAATAGATGATTTTCTTAATAAAGATGATAATATAGAGATACTTAAAAAGCATTATAAACTATGGATTGAGTCTACAGGTATACTACAGAATATCGCAAACAACGATTTGTTTGTTGATTGTGAAGCGTTGCTTTCTAATATACATAAGGATGAAAAACTGTTTGTTCAAACATCTGCTTATTATAAGTCGCTAAATTGTTTAGAAAACAACAAAACTCTGTTTATTACGGGGAATCCTGGGGTAGGAAAAACAATTACTTCAAAGATGCTCGTTTTATATTATGCTGCGAACGGGTATAAAGTCAGATATACGACTAACACATCGGATTTGCAAGTGCTAAAAAAATCTCTCGCCCAAAATGCCAAAACTAAAGAAATTATACTTATTGATGATTGTTTTGGACAGGCATATTTTCAAATGAAAGATAGCCAAAACAATGAACTGTTATCTTTGATTAAGTATGTAAATATGTCAACTAATAAGCGTCTTGTTTTGAATTCACGTGTTACGATATTTCAAGAAGCCAAAGAACGCAATATGGAACTTGTTAAAAGTTTTGAAAATGATGAATATAGGGTTTTTATAATAGATATGACAGCAATGTCGGACATCGAAAAAGCAAAAATATTTTATAATCATCTGTCTTTTAACAAAATAAAAAATGAATATTTTGAAGAAATAAAGAAAGATCGAAGATATAGGAAAATAATTAATCATCCGAATTACAATCCTCGACTTGTAGAATTTATCTGCAACCCTAAGCGTTATGCAAAAATAGGGCCGGAACAATACTATCCGTTTATTGTTCAACATTTAGAAAACCCTAAAGAAATATGGAAAGATGAGTATGAAAGGAAACTACAAAAGACTGATCGCCTCCTTCTTTCAACTATATATTCTTTTTCAGATTCTGCAACGGATTTAGAAATTATTAAAGAGTGTTTTGAAAAAAGGCTTTCTTTGGAAACAGATGTAGATATAACTATTAATCAATTCGAGGCCTCTTTAAATCGTTTACTGGATGGATTCGTAGTAATAATTGATAATGGTAAAAGCAAAAAATTATCTATGGCTAATCCGTCTATAAATGATTATTTGGATGGCCATTTCAAAGAAAATTCGATGGAAAAACAAGCTTTAATACGGAACGCTACTCATATTGAGCAAGTAAGGCGGTTGATGATTAATAATGAATTTGAGAAGTGGGGAAAAACTTCGACAGAAAAACATACGATTGACACATATGTTTTTCGCGACAACAAGCACAAAGATGCCACAATAGTATATTTCATTTGCAAAAATACTATTCTTGATAGTTATTACGCTAAAACTATATTTTCTTTTTTGTCAAATCCGTCCGATATTTATCATAATGGACGCGTAGAAACGCATGCAGAGGAAATTGTAAAGATTCTGTTTAATAATAAAAGTGTGTATACTTTCTATAAAGTATTAGAATTTTTAAACTCTGGGGATAATTTAACTGACCTTTTAAGCTTTTTTGATCTTGATAGCTTGCCCAAACTGCTACTGGATATTAGCGAACTGTTTCAAGAACCTTATCGTGATGGATTTGTAGCTACATCAATAAATGCAGTAAAAATTGCTATTGAAGATTATTGTGATGATGTGGATGCCGATGATTATGATCCTGATGTGAGCGGGGCAGTTGGTATGGCAACTTCTTTTGAAGAATATGGCCCGGAGGTTGATGAATATTATGCCGCACAGCAAATAGAAGTTGAGGTGTCTGATGCAGTGGAAAGCGAGATTTATGACAAGATAAAATGTCTCCCTGAAGATATTATAATACCAAACTCTTATATAAGTGATTTGTCTATAAGTGTCCATGGCGCGGATCATTTAGTAAGTTCATACTTAGAAGATGTCGATATTGAGTATGAGTATCATGAACCGCAAGCTACAAATAATGATTTCGAAATTGATCTTATTTTTCAAAGGGATTGTGAATGAATTACAAAACAAAAGGAGTAGATATCATGACTGGAGCTATCTATGCTCGCTATTCATTGGATAATCAGCGAGAGGAATCAATCGAAGGCCAGCTGCGGGAGTGCAGGGCGTTTGCGGAAAAGAATGATATTCAGATCGACGGTACATATATTGATCGTGCGTTATCGGCAAAGACGGATAACCGCCCTGATTTTCAAAAGATGATTAAGGAAAGCGGCAAGTGGATATTTGATGTTGTCATTGTATGGAAACTCGACCGTTTTGCTCGTAATCGATACGATTCCGCGCATTATAAAGCGATGCTTCGTAAAAATGGAGTGAAGGGCATCTCCGCGACAGAAGCGATATAGGAAGGCGCCGAGGGGATTTTACTTGAATCCCTGCATGAAGGAATGGCGGAGTATTATTCTGTGGAACCGGCAGAGAAAACATTGCGCGGCATGACGGAAAATGCTCTTGCATGTAAAAGCAACGGCGGAATTTTGCCGATTGGGTATACGGCAGATGAAGATTTGCATTATGAGATAGATCCCATCATGGCAACGATTGTGGTTGAGACGTTTACTAGTATGTCGAAGGATCTACTATGAAAGATATGGCGCGAAAATTTAACGCGAGAGGGATTCGTACAAAACGGGGGACGGAAATATCGATCAACACGATTACAAGTATGCTGCACAATCGAAAATACATTGGTGAGTATCAATTCAGAGATGCTGTGATTCCCAATGGTGTTCCGGCCGTTGTATCGCAGGAACTTTTCGATAGAGTGCAAGAACGAATGGCGGCGAATAAGAAGGCTCCTGCCAAACATAAGGCAGAAGATGAATACTTATTGACTACGAAATTGTTCTGCGGCAAATGTAAAAGCATGATGGTCGGCAAAAGCGGGACAAGCCGTAATGAAACAACTTATCGTTATTACAAGTGTCTGGGTGTAAAGTATCGTCGTGGACGTGATAAAAAGACGGTAAAGAAGCTGTGGATTGAGGACTATGTGATAGGACAAATACGAAAAATCATATTTGATGATGAACTGATCGAACGTTTAGCGGATACAGTGCTTAAAATACAAGGCAAAGATAATACGGTTATTCCCTTATTCTTTCTGCGGTGCTCGGCCATGAGTTTTTGAAGAATAACCCGAATTGTAAATACGAGTATATCGAGAACATAGAATATCTGAATTTACAGCAAAAAGTACGGGATAGCATACAGCCTACTGACATTTGTATTTTATTTCCTCTTTAATTGAGAATTTAATACAGATTGCCGAATATGCGTATATTATTTTGATCTTTGATTATAAGTTGGCAATAGGAGTTATAATATACAGCATTGTATGTTTCTTTGTAAATAAAAAATAAATAAAGCGGAATATGTTCACGTTCAGAAAATTTCTCCTGTATCAAGAGTGATCAATTATTTTTATGGATTGGCTTATAGATCCTGCATACGGGAAAGATATCAGAATAAACGGACTGTGCAATTTGATCCAAAATAAGTTAGAACAAGGTCTAAAAAACAAATTTTCTGTCACGAATTACTATAATAAAAAGATGAATAAATGCAAAGTGATTGCCGTTGCCAATCAAAAGGACGGCATCGGCAAGACGGCCACGACCTTTCATCTCGGCGGTGAGGGGTTACCGATCGAGGGCTGAGAATAACTCCGGCGATATGTGTAAAGAACGGACTTATGAAACAGGAACCGCCGATGTCCTCGGTTTTGGTGTGCCGACGTATTAACGGTAGACGACTGCGCTTTTTGGCGAAGCCGTCTATTTTTATATCTATTTGAACAAAATAACAAAGAGGCGATGATTTGAAAACAACTTTGAAAATCATAATGACTTTGTTGGTCGGACTGTCGGCGGCAGTAATTGTATACCCTTTTTTACACGAAAGCGGGCATAGCCTGGCGGCATTGATCGCCGGAGGAAGGGTTGTTGAATACCATTTGCTCCCGATGCCGTATATCCTTTGCGATGTGAGAAACGTATCCGTGATGGGACAGTGCTTTATAGGAATAAGCGGTATGCTCCTGCCTATGGCAGTCGTAGCCGTATTTCATCCGAAAAAACAATTTTGGGCTTGGTATGGAAACTTGATGCTGAGAGGTATTTGTATCCTTTCCGCGGCGATCACAGCAGTCGCTTCGTTTCTGTATGCTGTCGGAAATCCCGTCGTGAATGAAGATATAACGACCGTGCTGAACATGGCACCTGACAGCGCTTTGGCGGTCATAATCGCATCATTGCTGAATTTGGCGTTTTTTATTATGCTCATTGTAAGGGACCGGCCGGTTCGCAAAATTTGCGATTATATGTTGGCTTGAAGCAGGAAATATAAAACCGCAGGCGCGCCGGTTTGCTGTACCGACAAGGCTACGGTTTTACCGCTTACATACATCAACGCACGAATCCATTGCGCTTTCTATAGCTTGAAGTTGCCCCGGACTCAGCGATTTCAATTTATCCGGCAAAAATAATAGATTCTGTCAATGATCTCACCTGCCAAATGCGATACCATACGGCGGTTTTCTTTTTTGAAAGCAAATGGGTCATATCAATTCACATCGCACAACCGATGCTTACATTCCCACGTTCGATACTTGATTTTACAGGAAGATTGTGATAAAATAAACATATATCGAAAAATCTACGGTTTTCCGCTAAAAGGGCTTGGTTGATTCGCCCCTTCGCGCCGGCGCGCTTTGTGTGCCGTCACTTGTGGGCTATCGGACAGGGTTTTTATCAGAGCGCTATCCGGCGTTTGCTTATCATCAAACGGTCTGCACTTTTTCACTACAAACTTTAAGGAAAGAAAAAGACATGAAAATCACAAAAGCAGTCATTCCGGCGGCAGGGCTTGGAACGCGCATGCTTCCGATCTCCAAGGCAGTTCCCAAGGAGATGCTTCCCATCGTCGACCGTCCGGCCATTTCCTATCTGGTGGACGAGGCCATCGCCTCGGGCATCCACGATATTCTGATCATCACCGCGGCGGGCAAGGAGTCGATCGAGGACTATTTTGATTATTCGCCGCGATACGAGGCGGCACTGACCGCCAAAGGCCGCACAGGGGACGCTATCATGCTCCGGCAGGTCGCGGACCGAGCGAATATCCACTTTATCCGTCAGCGGGAAGCAACGGGGCTGGGTCACGCAGTGCTCACGGCTAAAGCTTTTGTGGGGGATGACGATTTCGCCGTGCTGTACGGGGACGATATTATCTTCTCGGAAAAACCGGTCACAGCACAACTACTCGAGGTGTACGAGCGCTTTGGTTTAGGTGTGGCGGGCGTCAAAGAGGTGCCGTGGGAGCAGGTCTTTCGCTATTGCTCGCTCAAAGCGGATCCGGTAGATACTGGGATCTATCGCGTAAGTGACATGATCGAAAAGCCGGCGTCCCGGGAGCAGGCTTTCAGCAATTTGTCGATTTTGGGACGGGTGATTCTGCCTGCGTCCATCTTTGAGATCTTAGAGCATACAGCGCCCGGCGCGGGCGGAGAGATCCAGTTGACCGACGCCATGCGTTCTCTTGCCCGTACGGTGGGTATGAGCGCGGTGGATTTTGAGGGGACTCGCTATGATATGGGGTCCAAACTCGGATTTTTGATCGCCAACGTGCGGCAGGGAGTGAAAAGCCCCGAGGTGGGCGAGGCCTTCCGGGCGTTTTTGAAGGAATTCAGCGGTGAACTATGAGGACCAGTAAGGAAAACTACTATCTTGACATTGCCTGTACGGTGGCAGAGCGGGGGACCTGCCTGCGCAAGCAGTACGGCGCGATCATTGTAAAAAACGATACCATCGTGTCCACCGGCTACGTGGGCGCGCCAAGAGGCAGAGCCAACTGCTCGGATATGAACTATTGCCTGCGGGATCAGATGAAGATTCCGCGCGGAGAGCGTTACGAGCTCTGCCGCAGTGTGCACGCCGAGGCAAATGCGATCATCGCCGCACCCCGCGAACAAATGCTTGGCTCAACTTTGTATATGGCCTGCATTGATCCCGCGACCGGCGAGTTGATCGCAGGCACTTCTTCCTGCGCCATGTGCAAGCGCCTGATCATCAACGCCGGTATTGAGCGGGTGATTATCCGGGACACACCGGAGGACTATCGGGTGGTCCGGGTGAGCGAATGGATCGAGCGGGACGACAGCATTCAACCGGAGATGGGATATTAAGTGAACACCTGTTTGCAAGAGCAAGAACATAAGAGCGACGGGGCAGATTCGCGAAAGCGGGTGTGCTTTGTCTGCACGGGCAATACCTGCCGCTCGCCTATGGCGGCGGCGGTATTAAACGCTCTTGGCGGCGATCGGTTTATCGCAACCAGTGCGGGGTTGTGCGCCTCGGGCGGGCAGGACATGAGCGATCACGCAAAAACCGCCCTGCAAAACGCCGGCATTCCCGTGCCGTTGCACATCAGCCGCCCGATTACCGAGAGGGATGTTGAGGAAAACGACCGGATCATCGGGATCACGTCTTCGCACACCATGTTGCTTTTACAGGCCTACCCCGCCTACGCCTCCAGAATCGGCGGCATGGGAGAGGATATTTCCGACCCGTACGGCGGGGATCTTGAAACCTACGAAAAATGTCTTTCACAGATCATCGATTGCATAAAAAAGAGGTTTGCGCTGTGAGGGTGGTAAACGCAAACGATTGCGATCCGCAGTATCTGGACGCGGTCGCAGATCTCGAACGGCAGAGTTTTGCCGACGCATGGAGCGCACAGAGTTTTGCCGCCGAACGTCAGGCCGGACGGCTGTGGTATGCGTTTGAGGACGAGCGTCTTGTGGGCTATCTTGTCATGTGGAAGATCGACTGCGAGTGCGAGATTGCAAATCTTGCGGTCGATCCCGCCTGCCGCAGGCAGGGGGTAGGTACGGCTCTGCTCACCCATGCTCTTGGCTGTGGGGCGACCTATTTTTATTTGGAGGTCCGCATTTCCAACATCGCCGCCCGCGCTTTATATCACAAGCACGGCTTTGTGCAGTACGCCGTGCGCAAAAATTACTACCGTTATCCCAAAGAGGATGCGCTTTTGCTATGTCGGGAGGTGAGTTCATGCTGATACTGGGGATCGAAAGTTCCTGCGACGAGACTGCGGTCAGCGTCTGCCGCATGAGCGACACCCAAAGAGAGGTGCTCTCCGACTGCATCCGCTCGCAGGTGGAAATACATAAACTCTACGGCGGGGTGGTGCCCGAGATCGCCAGCCGCGCCCATGCCGAGGCCATCTGCGGTTTGTGTACACAGGCTCTCACGCAGGCGGGAGCCGAACTTTCCGACGTCGACGCGATCGGCGTGACCGCCACGCCGGGTCTGGTGGGCGCACTGCTGGTGGGCGTGAATTTTGCCAAAGGGTTAGCTTACGCGGCAGGCAAGCCGCTGGTGGCGGTCAATCATATCCGCGGGCATATTGCCGCAGCCTATCTTGCCTATCCCGAGTTGAAGCCGCCTTTTTTTGCGCTGGTGGCCTCGGGGGCACATACCTCGCTCGTACGGGTGAGGGACTATACCGATCATGAAACGGTGGGGCGCACCCGGGACGATGCGGTGGGCGAGGCATTCGACAAGGTCGCCCGGGTCATGGGCATACCTTACCCCGGCGGGGCGGCCATGGACGCTCTTGCAAAAGAGGGGGATCCCGCCGCCATTCGTTTTCCCTCTGCCGCCATTGCGGGGGATAATCTGGACTTTTCCTTTTCCGGGCTGAAAACGTCGGTCATCAATTACTTGAATACCTGCACGCAAAAGGGGATTAACCCTCCGCAGGCGGACGTTGCCGCTTGTTTTACCGCCGCCGTCTGCGGCGGGGTCACCAAAAAACTGGCCCTTGCCTATGAGAGATACGGCTTTGACCGACTGGTGCTGGCGGGGGGTGTGGCGGCCAATTCGCACCTGCGTGCAGCGCTTACGGAGTTTTGCGATAAGCGAAATATCGGGTTTTATCTGCCGCCCCTGCATCTGTGCGGGGACAACGGCGCAATGATCGCGGCACAAGCCTATTACGAATACTGCGCGGGCAATCTGGCCGGGTATGATCTAAATGCGAGGGCGACCGGAAAATGACAAGTTTGTATTTTGTGCGGCACGTACAGGCCATGGGTAATGTGCGCGGAGTTTTTCAGGGGCACACCGACTCAGAGGTTTCGCCGCTGGGCGAGCGGCAGCTGCTCACCCTGACCGGGTATTTCCGGGATATTCCGCTTACCCGGGCCTATCACTCTCCGCTCATTCGCACCACCCGCACGGCGCAGGCGGCGATCGGAGGACGGGATATTCCTTTGATCCCATGTCCGGATTTGATCGAGATCTACGCCGGAGATTTCGAGAATCGCCCATGGGGCGAGTTGTCTGAGCGCTATCCGGAGGAAATGTCCCACTGGGGACCGGATTACCAGAATTTCCGTGCGGTAGGCGGGGAGTCCTACCGTGAGGTCTATGAGCGTGCGGTCGGGGCTCTTGTGCGCATCGCAAAAGAAAACGATGGCGAGGTCGTCTTAGTTGCCACCCACGGCGGCGTCATGCGCGCGATTATGACCTACGTGCACTACGGGGACCTGCAAATGCTGTCAGTCCCCGACTGGGTGCACAACGGCTCGGTCACCCATTTGCTCTATGAAAACGGCAGGTTTACGGTGGATTTTGAGGACGATCGGGGCTTTATGCCGGACGAGCTGAAAAACTGAAAAATGTGCAAAACTCTGTGCAAAAGTGTGCAAAACTTTTGCGCATGACCTGAAAAACCGATTACAGCGCGGTTTTTCGGTGCAAAACTCTGTGGAAATTGTCGACAATTCTTGTATGAAAGTATTTGGAGAATCAAAATTATGGCAAATTATGAAGAAAAGATCGCATCCTGCGTGGACGAATTTGAAAAATTACTGCGCGAGCAGCTTGCCCGCGCACAGGCCATGCGGGAAGGCGCACAGCCGTCGGCTCACGAGGGCAAAACCGTCATTGGGATTATCGGCGGTGACGGCATCGGGCCGATCATCGTGGGCAGTGCCCGGGCTGTGTTAGAGGAGCTTCTCTCAGAGAAGATCGCAAACGGAACGGTGGAACTGCGCGCAATCGAGGGGCTGACCATTGAAAACCGCGAGCGGCAGGGCAAGGCCGTTCCGGATGACGTGCTGGCGGCCATCAAGGAGTGTGACGTACTGCTCAAAGGGCCTACCGCGACCCCCAAGGGCGGCAGTATGGAAAGCGCAAACGTAACTCTGCGCCGTGAACTGGATCTGTACGCAAACGTTCGTCCGGTCAGCATTCCCGAGGAGGGCGTCGACTGGACCTTTTTCCGCGAGAACACCGAGGGGGAGTATGTGTTGGGAAGCAAGGGCGTGGAGATCCCGGGTGAACTCGCCTTTGACTTCAAGGTGACCACTGACGCGGGCACCCGTCGGATTGCACGGGCGGCCTTTGAGTTTGCACGCAAAAACGGCAAAAAGAGCGTTGCTATCGTGACCAAGGCCAATATCATGAAGAAAACCGACGGCAATTTCTCCCGCATTGCAGGAGAGATCGCCCGCGAGTACCCGGAGATCGGGGTAGAGGACTGGTATATCGACATTATGACCGCAAATCTGGTCAACCCGGATATCCGAAGCAAGTTTGAGGTCTTTTTGCTGCCCAACCTGTACGGAGATATCATCACCGACGAAGCGGCACAGCTGCAGGGCGGTGTGGGTACGGCGGGCAGCGCCAATACCGGCGATCGGTATGCCATGTTCGAGGCCATTCACGGTACGGCTCCCCGTATGCTGGAGCAGGGCTTGGGCGATTATGCCAATCCTGCCAGTATTCTGCGGGCAACTCAGATGATGCTTGCCCACATCGGCTGCACGGCCGAGGCAAAGCGCCTGGGCGACGCGATGGATACGGTAAAACTCACGGTCACCGGCGATAAAGACGGCGCGAGCTGCGCTGCGTACACGGAAGAGTTGCTACGGATCTTAAGATGAAGGGACAAACCGAAGTATCAGAGGCGGTAGTCAACCGTCTTCCGCGCTATTATCGCTATTTGCGGGAACTCTACCGCAAGGACATCCTGCGCGTCAGTTCGGGTGAACTTGCCGACATGATGGGGGTCACCGCTTCCCAGATCCGGCACGACTTTAACTGTTTCGGCGGGTTTGGGCAGCAGGGTTACGGCTACAACGTCAAATTCCTGTATCATAAGATCAGTGAGATTCTGGGCGTGCAGGACAATTTCAGTGCCATCATCATAGGCGCCGGCAATCTCTGCCGCGCCATTGCCACCGGGCCGATCTTTACCCATCGGGGCGTGCGCCTGCTGGCTATTTTCGACAACAATCCCGCAAAAGCCGGCAGCACGGTTGCCGGCGTGAGCGTATATCCCATCGAGCAGTTACACGAGTTTTGCGGGAAAAACCGGGTGGACATCGCCGTGTTTACGGTCCCGAAAGCGGCCGCCCGCGAGAGCGCCGAGCGCATTCTGGGAACCGGCATTCGCGGGGTGTGGAATTACACCAATATGGAACTCGACTTAAGCACGCACGGTATCGCGGTGCAGAATATCCATTTGGGCGATACCCTGATGACACTTTGTTACACCATAAAGGAGCGATCCAATGAAGCTTGAGATCAACTACGGAAGTGATGCGTTCAGCGTGCCGGGTGCACTGCTGGGACGGTTGTCCGAGTTGTCCCGCACTGAACTGGCAGTCCTGATGGCTCTGTGCGCCGACCCTGCTCTGCGGGTAGATCAGGAGCAGACGATCGGTGTACTGGCAGAACGCTTCGGCTGCGGAAATTCGGACGTAGAGCGAGCAATCGGGACCCTGCGGGGTATGGGCTTTGTGAGCGCATCGCGCACGGCGCGCCGGACCCCCGTGCGCCGCAAAGATGGGCATCCGGCAGACGGACGTCCCTTTGACAACACCCAGCAGCGGATCGCCGCCATGCCCATCTCCATGCCCGAATATACCGGCGAGCAGATCGAGGCCATGATTCAGGCTTCTCCGAACTATAAGGATATCATCGACCATACCCAGAAGATCTGCGGTACCATCTTCACGCCCACAGAGGTCAGCCGCGTGATCAGTTTAGCCGACTATCTCAAACTCGATTTTGAGCACATTCTCATGATCTTTACCTATTGCAAGAGCCGGGGCAAGACCTCTGTGCAGTATGCGGTCAAGACCGCGTATACCTTATACAATCAAGGCATCGACACCCGCGCCGCTTTCGAGGAATACGTCAAGAAATCCGAACAGTTTGAAAGCATCGCCGGGCAGGTGCGGTCTGTTTTCGGCATGGGCGAGAGGGCTTTTTCCTCCAAGGAAAAGGAGATGATCGCGGGCTGGTGCAAGATGGAGATCCCACGGGAACTGATGGAGCGCGCCTACGAGATCACCGTGGACAACACAGGAAAAGCCAGCATGGCATACGCCAATAAGATCCTGCAAAGCTGGAATCAAAAGGGCTACCGTACGCTTGCCGACGTGGAGCAGGCCATGGACGAATACCGTCGGCAGAAAGAATCGCAGAATCCCTCCAGTTTCGGTACCGACGAATTCTTTGAGGCAGCGCTCAAACGGGGCAGAGAGAAGATGGGAGGCGGCTCGTAATGGGATACAGCAGAAGGTGTTACGATACGGTAAGAGAGGCCTTTGAAGCCAAGCGGAACCGGGCGGATGCAGAGGCCGAAGAGCGGAGGGCACGGCTGCATCGGGATTATCCGGAACTTGCACGCTTGGATCAGGCGCTGTCGGTGACGGCCATGAGCGTGATGGAGCAGATCCGAAAGGGCAAAGAGGGTTTATCCCGGCGCATCGCGCAGGTGCGCGAGGAGAATGAACGGCTGCAGGAGGCCCGTGCGGCCCTGCTTGCCGGCCTTGGCTATCCGGCAAGTGAAACCGACCCGCGCTATGAGTGCACCCGCTGTAACGATACCGGATATGCGGACGGGATCATGTGCACTTGCTTCCGTCAGGCACTGTCCCTTGAGGCAATGCGGGAGAGCGGCCTCGGGAGATTACTTGACACCCAGTCCTTTGACTCCTTTTCGCTCGCCTATTATCAGGGCGCGGACCGGGAGTTGGCCGAGGGCAATCTGCGGGCCTGCAAGAACTACGCGGAGAATTTTTCTTTGGAATCCTCCCCCAATCTGACCTTTATCGGGCCGACGGGACTCGGCAAGACCCATATGTCTACCGCCATTGCCCGCGTGGTGATCGAAAAGGGCTTTGACGTGGTTTACGAGAATGCACAAACGCTCTTTTCGGTGTTGAGCAAGGAGGCCTTTTCCGGCGATCGTGATGAGCGTTCCGCTGAGATCGCCCGCAAGGCCGGGCGCTACCGTGACTGCGATCTTTTGATTGTTGACGATCTGGGCACGGAAGTGCCTACAAAGGTTACCGAGGCATTTTTGTATTATATCATCAATACCCGCCTGAACGCAGGGAAAAAAACCATCATCAGTACCAACCTCGAACGGGACGGGCTGTACGAGCGCTACGGCGACCGCGTCGTTTCCCGCCTGTTCGGTGAGTATATACCGCTTGTCTTTCGCGGCAAGGACGTTCGTATGCAAAAACTGCAGCGATAGAAGAATCAACACCCTATGGTTACTATGGTTTGTCATAATGAATCGCAGGCTTTCATAGGATCATAACGGTGATGCTTGCAATGAAAAAAATCGTTATGTTGCTTTTATGGGCAGTCCTGCCCCTTTGCGCCTGCTCCTCCCCGAGCGAGAGCGATACCGCGCCCCTTGCCTATGTGCGTATGCCCATGACGGTGGAGGCGGCGATCGAGAGCGACGGAGGCGAAGGCCGGGTGGTCATCGACTATACCGATGCGACCCATTATACCGTGCGTTATACCGAGCCGGAGGTCATGCAGGGGGTTGTTTACGAACGGGACGGCGGGGACGCTTATCTTTGCTTTGGCGATTCGCGCATACTGGTGACCGACGGGGAGGCGTGTCTGGGCAGTCTTGCGGCGGCGCGCCTGCTCATCCCGGACGGGGCGGCGCTGTGCTCGGAGCAAAAGGACGGCCGGGGGCGGATCTGTAAATTTGAACAACAGACCGGGAACGGCCGGATTACGCTGGACGGTGCGGGTATGCCCGTGCGCGTCGAGGGAGAGGCGGACGGCTTCCGGGCGACGCTGACCGACCTTACGGTGACCTACGGTGGGTCCCGGTAAAAGAAAGAGAGTTTATTATGTATCACGTGACACGGGCGCGCATCGATATGAGCGCGGCAGAGGACAATTATCGGCATATCCGCACACTGTTATCCGAGCAGTCGGAGGCGGATCTGATCTGCGTGGTCAAGGCGGACGCTTACGGCCACGGAGTAAAGTCTCTTGCCGCCCTTTACCGTTCACTGGGCGCGCGCAGTTTTGCCGTGTCCAATTTGGATGAAGCCATCGAACTCCGCCGGACGGTGGGAGATGAGCCGATGATCTTAGTGCTCGGCTATACCGATCCCGCTTTTGCAGCGGAACTCTGCCGCCACGGCCTGACACAGACGGTCTTTTCCGAGCAGTATGCCCGTGCGCTCTCCGCGCGCCTGCCCGCAGATCTTCCCGTACATATCAAATTGGATACCGGTATGAACCGGCTGGGCTTTCGCGCTGATGCGGACGGCGTCGCACAGGCGGTACGGGCAGCGCGGCTGCCTCACTTGCGCGCCGACGGTGTGTTTACCCATTTTGCTGTCGCCGATCAGCAGGACGGTGGGCGTACACGGGCGCAGTTTGATGCGTTCGCGGCGGCGTCGGACGCCATGCGGGCGGCGGGCGTGGACTTCCGTATGCGGCATGCCTGTAATTCTGCCGGCACCCTGCGATTCCCGGAGATGCATTTAGATGCCGTGCGGTGCGGGATTATCCTGTACGGATTAAATCCATCTGAGCAGGTGCGGGATCCGGCGCTGCGCCCAGTCATGTCCTTGTATTCGCGGGTGATCCATATCCACACGGTCGCCCCCGGCGAGCAGATCAGTTACGGCGGATGCTATACCGCCCGCCGCGAGCTGCATGTGGCCACGGTGCCCATCGGCTATGACGACGGCCTTCCGAGGGTGTGCGCCCGGCAGTTCGGCGTATATGTAAACGGCAAATTTGCAAAAATATTAGGCAGGATCTGTATGGACCAGTGTATGGTCGATGTGACCGACGTTCCGTGCACCGAGGGGGACGAGGTGGAGATTATCGGCCCGCATCAGAGTGCGGACGTGCTGGCCAAAGCCTCCGGTACCATCAATTACGAGGTGACCTGTACGGTAGGCAAACGAGTGCCGAGAGATGAGGTGAGGGACCATGAAAGCCCTTGAGCGAATCCTGATCTTTTTTAAAAAAAGCACGGATGATGCGGTCGGCGCTTATGCCGCTTTCGCCGCTTTTTTTGTCATTGTTTCCTTCTTTCCTTTTGTGATGCTGCTCCTGACCCTGCTGCAGTTTTTGCCTTTTTCCCCGGGGGATCTGTCCCAGTATATCGAGATGATCCTGCCGACCTCTGTGGTGGATATGATCGATCCGATCATTGCAGAACTTTACGATGCAGGCTCAGGGCTGATCTCACTGACGGCCATCGCCGCCATCTGGGCGGCCTCCAAAGGGGTGTACGCCCTGGTGTGCGGGCTTAACAGCGTGTATGGAGTCAAGGAGACTCGTAATATTATCGTGGTGCGGGCCATGTCGGTCTTTTATACGGTGGTCATGCTGCTGGTGCTGACCGTCAGCATCGGCGTACTGCTGTTCGGCGGGCAGATCTTTGCCCTGATCGAGCAGATAGCCCCTTGGGTGATCTATTTTTCCAATCTTCGCTATCTGATCGGGCTCTTTGTCTTTGCACTCTTTTTCTTAGCCATCTTCTGTACGCTTCCCAATCGCAGGACCAGACCCTCGGCCGAGTTGCCGGGTGCTGTGATCGCCGCTCTCGGCTGGGTGCTGTTCAGCATTATTTATTCCTATTATATTGACCATTTCAGTTCGTTTCCGCTCATATACGGATCCATCGCGGCGGTGGTGTTCCTCATGCTCTGGCTCTATTTCTGTATGTATATCACCCTTCTGGCCGCCGAGATCAATTCCATGAGCAGGCGCAACGCGGCGCTCATGTCCCCATGGGGCAACTGAAAATTTCAAAATCAAAAGAAAAGCAGAGACAAACGCATTGTACCATGGTTGTAACCGTGTAGAAAAATCTCTGCTTTTTTTGTGTGTTTTTACTATATGTGTTGACATATTGTATAAAATGTGGTATTATAAAATAGTCAATTTGTATAAAACGAGGTAACTATGCCCAGATTTTTTGTCGGGCAGGAGGCGATCGCCGCAGACACGGTCACCCTGACCGGGGAGAACGCACGTCATCTTTCGCTCAGTTTGCGTGCACGCGTCGGCGACGTGGTGACGGTCTGCGACCGGCAGGGAACGGTATACACCTGCAAAGTGCAGTCCATGGACGGGAAAAGCGCCGTATGTGCCGTTCTGTCCTGCGAGGCGGCCGATACCGAGCCGCCCTACGAGGCGGTGCTCTGCCAGGCCATTCCCAAGGGGGACAAGATGGACCTGATCGTGCAGAAAGCGGTCGAGTTGGGTGTTTCCCGTATTCTGCCCTTTGAAAGCGAAAACTGCGTGGCCCGTGTGAGGGCGGACGCCCGTGACCGGAAAACCGCCCGCTGGCGGAAGATTGCCGAACAGGCGGCGGGTCAGTGCGGCAGAGGCCGTGTGCCCACGGTAGAGTTCCCGGTCGCCTTTGAAGAGATGCTGACCGCGCTGCCGACGGGCAAGCGCTTGCTGTGCTACGAGAGGGGCGGCGCTCCGCTCGCGGCGGCTCTTTCCGGGGTGGAACCCGGACAGAGGGTGAGCGTAATGATCGGCCCGGAGGGGGGCTTTGCGGCGCAGGAGGCCGAGCGCGCGATGGGGGCGGGCTGGGAGCCGGTTACGCTGGGAAAGCGCATTTTGAGATGCGAGACCGCGCCGCTGTATGTACTCGGCGCTCTGTCATTTTTATTTGAAAAATAGCGGATAACAGCAAATTTTGCGGAAAGGACAGCCTATGTCAAAATTATTTCAAGGAATCATTCACCAGATGAAGGACGCCGTCGACCGTGTAATCGGCGTGATCGATGAGAACGGCGTGATCGTTTCCTGCTCCGAACTCGGAATGATCGGTGAGACACGCCACGGGATCAGAGAGCAGCTTATGTATGCCTCCAGACCGATCATTGAGGGCGGATATACCTACGGTGCGCTGGGAAAGGGAGCCAAACTTGAGTATGTGCTGTTTGTAGAGGGAGAGGACCGCGCGGCAGAGAAGACCCTGCTGCTTATTTCGGTGGCGCTCTCCAATCTGCGGGAGATGTATGACGAGAAATACGACCGCTCTTCCTTTATCAAGAATGTCATTCTTGACAATATTCTGCCCAGCGATATCTACATCAAGAGCAAGGAACTGCACTTTGAAGCGGATGTGCCGCGTGTAGCATACCTGATCCGCTTTTTCGGCAAAAACGAGGCCCTGCCTTACGAGATGATCGAAAATCTGTTCCCGGATAAGACCCGCGATTTTGTGATCAGCATTGCCGAGCGGGAGGTGGTCCTGGTCAAAGAATTACGCCCGGCGGCAGATGCGCGCGTCATTGAGAAAGTGGCTCACCAGATCCAGGACACCATCACCGGCGAGTTTTACGCCAAGGCCTGCATCGGCATCGGCACCCCTGCCGAAAACCTCAAGGAACTTTCCCGTTCCTATAAGGAAGCACAGATCGCCATCGAGGTCGGCCGGGTGTTCGACACCGAGAAAAATATCATCAATTACGAGAATCTGGGCATCGGACGGCTGATTTATCAGCTGCCTACCACCTTGTGCGAGATGTTCTTACAGGAGGTATTCCGCAGAGGAAGCCTTGACAACCTCGACCGTGAAACTCTTGCCACCATTCAGTGCTTCTTCGAGAACAATTTGAACGTATCCGAAACCTCGCGCAAACTGTTCGTACACAGAAACACGCTGGTCTATCGCCTTGAGAAGATCAAAAAACTCACGGGCCTCGACCTGCGCGAGTTTGACCATGCCATCACCTTTAAGGTGGCCCTGATGGTCAAGCGGTATCTGTCCACAAAACCGCTTCGCTTCTGAAACGGAGAAAATCATGATTGAATTAAAAAACGTGACCAAGGTCTATCCCAACGGCACGGTTGCTCTGGATGGGGTCAATCTGCGCATCAGGGATGGAGAATTTGTATTCGTGGTGGGCGCTTCCGGCGCCGGCAAGACCACGCTTATGAAACTGCTTTTGCGCGAGGAAACTCCCACTGAGGGGGATATCTTCGTGGACGAATACGATCTGGGCAAGTTGACCGAAAAGAAGGTGCCCTACTACCGGCGCAAACTGGGCGTGGTATTCCAAGACTTCCGGCTGTTTCCCAACAAGACCGTGTTCGAGAACGTGGCCTTTGCCATGCGGGTGATCGGTGAGCCGGGCAAGATGATCCGGCGCAAGGTGCCGACCATCTTAAACGTGGTGGGATTGCAGGACAAGGTCCGTTCCTATCCGAAAGAACTGTCGGGCGGTGAGCAGCAGCGCGTGGCGCTTGCCCGTGCGCTTGCCAACAATCCCGGCATTATCATCGCGGATGAGCCTACCGGAAACATTGACCCCAAGATGTCCCTTGAGATCATGAATCTTCTCATCAAGATCCACAATTACGGCAAGACGGTCATTGTAGTCACCCATGAAAAGGGCTTGGTAGATTATTTCAAGCAGCGTGTGGTGACAATCCGCGACGGCAAGATCGTCGAAGACAAGATCGGAGGGATGTTCTCAAATGCGCAGGTATAGTGCGACCTATTTTGTCGGTCAGTCGCTCAAAGGACTGTGGAAAAACGGCGTCATGACCTTTGCAAGCATTCTGGTGCTGCTCTCCTGCCTTGTGGTAATGGGCAGTTTCTCGGCGCTGGTGGTCAATATCAATCAAAATATGGAAAATTTAGGTGTGGTCAACAAGATCGTCACCTTTATCGACGCGGAAAAGACCGAGGAGGAGATCAGCGCCATCTATCAGACGGTGACTTCTTTTCCCGGCGTCAGTTCGGTGGAGTACATCTCAAAACCCCAGGCGCTGGAAGAGGAAAAGGCCAAACTCGCGGAGTCCGGATACGCCAATCTCGTGGACAGCCTGAACGAGGAGAACAATCCTTATCGCGCTTCCTTTACCATTACCTATACGTCGGATGCTTCCCTTGCGGATTTACAGTATAAACTCGAGCAGGTGGAGGGCATCGACCGGGTCAAATGCTATGCCGATCTTGCCGAAACGGTCAACAGCGTCAAAAACGGCATTGCTTTTGTGCTTTCATGGTTTATGATCACTCTGTTTGTGGTCAGTATCTTTGTGATCATCAATACCATCAAGCTGGCTGTCTATGCCCGCCGGAATGAGATCACGGTTATGCGCTATATCGGCGCAACCGGAAGTTTTATCACCATTCCCTTTATCATCGAGGGTATTATCATCGGTCTTGTGGCCAGCGTGGGCGCGTTCTTTGTGCAGAAGGGAATGTATCTTTACATTTTCCGTCTGTTCGGCACCGACTACGGCATCATCCGCGTGATTCCTTTTGCAGATCTTTCCACCCCGTTGCTGGCGGCTTTCTTGGTTCTCGGCGTGGTCACGGGTATCGTGGGAAGCTGTATCTCTCTGCGTAAGTATCTGAAAGCATAAGGAGGAAGAAAAATGAAACGGAAAAAGACGCTTGCCTTTCGCATATCCTGTCTGGCGCTCTGCCTTTGTGCGGTGGCTCCCCGTTTTGCGACGGTAGTCTCGGACGCGGCAGGCTCCACGTCTGAGATACAGGCGCTCGAGCAACAGATCGAACAGATCAAAAGAGACCAGGCGGAATATGAGAAGAAACTGGACGAACTGAAAGCCTCTTCCGACTCCGCTCTGCAGATTAAGAGTTCCTATGAAAAGGAGATCCAACTGATCGAGCAGAAAATCTCGTCTACTCAGACCCTGATCGAGCAGTACGACGGACTGATCGCAGAGACGATCACGGCCATTGACGGCAAAAGTGCCGAGATCGATCAGCGCTTTGAGGAATTTCTCGATCGGCTGCGGATCAGTTACGAGGACGGCTTTGCGAACTATCTGGTGCTGATTCTCAATTCCGGCTCGCTCACCGATCTTTTGATGAACACCGAGCGCACGGCGGACATTCTTGCCTATGACCGGGCGCTGATGGACTCGCTCGAGGCGGATAAGGGCAATCTGGAGGCCGGCAAAAAAGAACTGGAGGACAATCGCGCCGCCCAGCAAAAGTACAAACAGGATTTAGAGAACGACAAGGCCGAACTGGACGCCAAACGCTCCGGCCTGAACACATATATCCAATCGCTGGAGGCGGACGCGGCCAAGTATGAGCAACTGCAAGAGGAGGCCATCAAGGCGGACGAGGAGTTGAACGCCCGTCTGGAAGCGGCACTTGCCGCCCTCAATGACAACGAGATGGTACAGCACCCTGTATCGGGAGGAGCGCTGATCTGGCCGGTGTCCACCGCCTATAAGGTCATCAGTTCGCCCTTCGGCAACCGTACGGTCAACGGAAGACCCAATTTCCATTACGGTGTGGATATTCCCGCACCTGCCGGGTCGAACGTTTATGCCTCCCAGTCCGGTGTGGTCGTGTATGCCGAGTGGCATTACAGTTACGGCAACTACGTGGTCATCAACCACGGCGGAGGATATACCACTCTGTACGCCCACAACACCTCTCTTGCGGTCAGCGCCGGACAGACGGTGGAGCAGGGGCAGGTCATCGCCTACGTCGGACAGACCGGCTCTGCCTACGGCAACCACTGTCACTTTGAGGTGCGCTTTAACGGCGCCGTACAGAATCCCATGAACTATTTGACCCAGCCGTAAAACCCGCTTTCATAAAACGCGCGCGAATGGGCATAGAATAAAAGCATCAAAGCCAAAGGACCTTTCCATGAAAAAAAGAGTACCGCTTCCCATATGTATTATGATCGTGCTCTTCTGCACGGTCATGACGTTTCAGATCACATTCGTCTTTTGTTCCCAGCGGGCCAGACTGGCCGGTCGGGCACAGGAGGGCGACTATGCCTTTGACGCAGACAAACTGGCCTACGTGGATCGGCTTTACCGGGAGAATTTCGTGGGACAGATGGATCAGGACGCCCTGACCGACGCCTTGATCGACGGGTATTTGTCAGGCGCGGGCGAACGGTTTGGTACCTATCTGACCGCCGCCGAATATGAGGAATACACCGAAAGTCTGTCGGGCGACTTGGTAGGCGTGGGGGTCAACGTGATCTATAACGCCGACTACGGACTGATCGAAGTGCTCAGCGTCATGGAGGGCACGCCTGCCGAACAGGCGGGCATTCTGCCGGGCGACCTGATCCAAACGGTGGACGGCAAAGACGCCGCCCAACTGGGCTATTACGGCACCATCGCCGCCGTGCGCGGTCAAGAGGGAAGCGAGGTCACCCTTACCGTACTGCGGCCGGGAAGCGAGTCTACGGCTTTGGAATACCGCCTGATGCGTACACGCATTACCATGCAGTCGGTATTCTTTCATATGTATGACCAACAGATCGGAGTGATCCGTATTACCGAGTTTAACACCGCCACCGTCGAGCAGTTTGAAGAGGCGCTTGCCGAACTTGCCGCAGCGGGGGCAAAAGCCGTGGTCTTTGACCTGCGGGGCAACCCGGGCGGGGAATTGAACAGCATTACCTCTGTTCTCGACCTGCTGCTGCCCGAGGGAGACATCATCATTGCCACCGACAAGGACGGAAACAAAGAGGTGCTTGCCACTTCGGACGCAAATGAGCTGACCCTGCCAATGGCCACGCTGATCAATGGCAGTTCGGCTTCTGCGGCCGAGTTGTTCGCCGGTTCCATGCGGGATTACGGCAAAGGTCCGCTGATCGGGGAAACCACTTTCGGAAAAGGCACGATGCAGACGCTTATGCCGCTTCCGGACGGCAGTGCGGTCAGCATTTCCAACCGCAATTTTACCTCTAAGTCGGGCAACAGCCATGACGGCGTCGGCATTGAACCGGACATCAAGGTCGAACTATCCGAGGAGATCGCGGGTAAAAATCTGTTTTTAATCACAGACGAGGAGGATAACGTCCTCGCTCGTGCCGTGCAGTATCTAACCGAACAAATCAACAACTGAAAGGGAAAGACAATTATGGCAAAGCAAATCACCGTGACCGCAGAAGGTCTGAAAAAATTACAGGATGAACTTCATTACCTCAAGACCGAGAAACGCAAAGAGGTGGTAGAGGCCATTCGCATTGCGCTGGGATTTGGAGATCTGTCCGAAAACAGCGAATATGACGAGGCGAAAAATGAGCAGGCCAAGACCGAGACGCGCATTCAGGAGTTAGAGGAAACCATCAAGAATGCCAAGGTGGTTTTGGATACGGAAGTGCACACCGAGAGCGTCAACGTGGGCAACAAGGTGCGGGTGCTCAACGAGAAATACAAAGAAGAGGTGGAATACACCATCGTCGGCTCTACCGAGGCAAACGCCCTGACCGGACATATTTCCGACCAGAGTCCCATCGGCCGTGCCTTAATCGGCGCCAAAGTAGGACAGAGCGTCAAGGTGGAGACCCCAAAGGGCAATATCAAACTCAAGGTACTCGATATTACAAAATAAAGGGAACGACAGCATGAGCGAAGAGAGAAATCAGGAACAAACACAAAGCGCACAGGAGTTAAACGACATTCTGCGGGTGCGCCGGGAGAAACTGGCCGCCTATCAGGAGCAGGGCAACGACCCCTTTGTACGCACAAAATATGACGTGACCGATACTTCACAACAGATCCGGGGGGATTTTGCCGCCTATGAGGGCAAGACCGTGCGCATCGCCGGCCGTATGATCGCCCGCAGGATCATGGGTAAGGCTTCTTTTGCCGGTATGCAGGATGCGAAAGGCAAGATCCAGGTCTATGTGCGCCGGGAGGACGTCGGCGAGGAGGCTTACGCTGATTTCAAAAAGTGGGACGTCGGCGATATCGCGGGCGTTGAGGGCTATGTATTCAAGACCAAGACCGGGGAGATTTCCATTCATGCAGTCTCCGTCACCCTGCTTGCCAAATCCCTGCTCCCCCTGCCCGAGAAGTTTCACGGCTTAAAGGATCAGGACACCCGCTATCGGCAGAGATATGTGGACCTGATCGTCAATCCGGAGGTCAAGGACACATTTATCAAGCGCAGTCGGATCCTTGCCGAAATCCGCGCGTATCTCGATTCCAAGGGATTTTTGGAGGTGGACACCCCGATCTTGACCCCGTTTGAGATCGGCGCCGCCGCCCGTCCGTTTATCACCCATCACAATACGCTGGATATGGAAATGTATCTGCGCATCGAAACCGAACTCTACCTCAAGCGGCTGGTGGTCGGAGGTCTTGAACGTGTGTACGAGGTCGGACGGATCTTCCGCAACGAAGGCATGGATTCCACGCACAACCCCGAGTTTACCTCCATCGAACTCTATCAGGCATATACCGACTACAAGGGCATGATGGATCTGGTGGTTGAGATGAATACCATGTTGGCCGAGAAGATCTGCGGCTCTACCGTCATCGAGTATCAGGGCAAGAAGATTGACATGGGTCACTGGGAGCGCATGACCATGGCGGAGGCCGTCAAGCGCTATGCCGGCGAGGATTACTATGCATGGGAAAGCGACGGGCAGGCGCGTGAAGCCGCCGCCCGCAGAAACGTGGAAGTACCGGAGGACGCCACCAAGGGCACAGTGCTCATCGAGTTGTTCGACGCATTCGTGGAGCAACAACTGATCCAACCTACCATTATCTACGATTATCCGGTGGAGAACAGCCCGCTTGCCAAGCGCAAGCCGGACGAGCCTGCCTTTACCGAGCGTTTTGAGTATTTCATCAACGCTACCGAGTATGGCAACGCTTTCAGTGAGCTCAACGATCCCATCGACCAGCGGGAGCGTTTCGAGCGTCAGGTGGAGGCCAAGCGCGCGGAGGATCCGAATACCACCGCTCGTGTGGACGAGGACTATATCACCGCTCTCGAGTACGGCCTGCCGCCTACCGGCGGCCTCGGCTTCGGCGTCGACCGTCTGGTCATGCTGCTCACCGACTCGTCCTCCATTCGCGACGTGCTGTTATTCCCGACGATGAAGCCGTTGGGCGAGTAAAAGAGCCGAAAAAGCCAGTATTTATGCGGGTTTTCGGAATCGCCTAAAAGCCCAAATTTACATCTTTACATCAAACTTACATCAAACGATGTCGAAAAAGATGCAGAGATGAAAAATCGCAGATTTTCTAAGATGAAATGGGCAATCCCATAGCGGGGTTGCCCATTTATAAAACGGATGCACACCCTGAAATTCGGAGGCGTTTATGGAAAAGGATTTTCTGTTTGCCGGTGATGACTATACTTGTGGCATTAGAACAGTTGGAGTCTTGATTAAAGACAATATGATTTTTGTGCAGAGAGAAAAAGACGGAAATGAGTATGCTTTACCGGGAGGTCACGTAAAAGTTGGCGAGACTTTAGAAAGTGGATTGATTCGTGAAATGAAAGAAGAACTTGGCGTTGAGATACGATGTGATCGTCTTTTGTGGAGCGAAGAATCTTTTTGGGAATGGAATGGCAAGAGGGCGCATACGATTGCTTTTTACTATCAGATAAGTCTCCGAGATAAATTGGCTATTCCCGAAAGTGGCGAGTTCGTTTCACAGAAAGATAATTGCAATGTGGTTCTTGGTTGGATGCCTATTGAAGAACTCCAAAAAGTAACGATATATCCCGTGTTTTTGAAAAATGAAATATACCATCTCAATGAACCGATGAAACACTTTGTTTCAAAGGAATAACCTGATGAGTAGCCCTCTGAGAGTATTGCTTTCAGGGGGCTTTTTGCGTTCCGGAGGCAAATCGCAAACTTCATTGCAGCACCTTTTTTCTATATAATACAGTTACTTATAATGAAAGCCTACAAATAAAAAGTCAAGCCCCAAAAAAGAACTTGACGAAAAAAATTGTAGGTGAAGTAGGAAGAAAAAG
>CANQPT010000028.1 GCA_947625805.1 uncultured Clostridia bacterium | reverse complement strand
CACTCCCACCAATCCCGTCGGGAATACCGGAGGGCTGGTTGGTCCCGGTATTCCCGACGGGATTGGTGGGAGTGGTGGTGGCCGTGCCTGCGCTTGTGTCCTCATTTACCGGCGGCGAGAGGGTTTGCGGGGTGGATTCGGCGGGCGTTCCGGCGCCGCTCTCCGGCGGTTGCACTGCGTCCCCGGTTGCCGCCGGGGTGGCGGCCACGTCCTCCGCCGGTCCGACCGATCCCGTATCACAGCCCTTGGTCAGCAGGACCAGAATGATGATCAGCGTACAGCAGACAGCCCAAAACCAAAGCCGCAGATAAATGGGCTTGCGGGGCGATCTTCGCCGGGGTGCAGACCGCTGTCTGTTCTGATAAGACGAGCGGCCGCGATTGCTTGTATTGCGGCTGGTGCCGGAATATGCAGACGGCCGACGGCCGTTATTTTGTTCTGCCATGCGAAATCCTTTCAGATTTTAATATACTTATTATACCACAATCCGACAGCCTTTGCAATCAAATCGGGTAATCGGTAAAAGCGCCGTGCCGCAAGATCTGCACTGTGCGGTAGCCCGCCGACCGCAGAATTTCGCACCCTTCGTCAAATTTTGCCCCCAAAAGCCCGGCGTTGTGCGCGTCCGAGGTAACCGTGACCCGCATTCCGCGCCCGTGAAGATATTGCAATATCCACAGGGGCGGTTCCGGCTCGGCAAGGCCAAATCGCGCCATGCCGCCCATATTGCACTCAAAGATCACGTCCGGGCGGTGGGTGCAGATCGTGTCAAGCGCAGATAACGCCGCCGCGCGATAACGGGGATGGTTCCGGTCAAAAAAGCGATTGCCGATATTGAGCCTGTTCACCACGTCGAAATGTCCGACCATATCCACGCCCTCCCGCAAAGCGTTTTGGGCAACAAGAGAAAAATATTCCTCGCAGAGCGCGTATGCATCCCCGCCAAAGCCGTCCCGGATACCGACGGCAAACTCGTCCGCCGCGTGGTCCATTTCCCACGCGCCGAGCGGCGTGCGCACACGGTGCACGCTGGAAATGGCGTAGTCGTATGCCTCCCGCTCAATTTCGGACTCCGAGTCCCACTCGATGCCGCAATAGATCTCGATGCGGTCGCGGTATTCTTCGGCAAGGGCGCGCACCTCGGCCTGATAGCCTTCGGGATCGCGCAGGGTCCAGTCAAGGCCGAACGGCAGGGTACTGTGCGCCGAAAAGCCCAGCGAAACAAAGCCAAGATCCAGCGCCGCCCCGACCATTTCCCGCGGACTGCTCGATCCGTCGCAAAATGTGGTGTGTGTATGTGCATTGGAAGGGATCATTTGCGGTAAACCTCGCGGAAGAAACAACTATCCGCCCCGGTATGACAGGCGGGACCGTCTTTGACCACTTGCACGAGCAGCGTGTCGCTGTCGCAGTCGGCGGAAATCGAAACCACGTGCTGTCGGTTGCCGCTGGTTTCGCCCTTGCGCCACAGACACCTGCGGGAACGGCTGTAAAAACAGGTCATGCCCTCTTTCAGGGTGATGCGCAGGCTCTCCTCATTCATATATGCCAGCATGAGCACCTTGCCGGTGCCGTGCTCCTGCACGATGGCGGGGATCAGACCGTCCGCGTTGTAGTGTAATTCCATCATCGTCTTACGTTGACTCCGTTTTCCTGCAAATATTCCTTGAGCGAGTCGATGGACACCTCACGAAAATGAAAGATGGATGCGGCCAGCCCCGCGTCGGCCACGCCCGCGCGGAACAGTTCGAGAAAATCCTCCTTGCGGCCGGCCCCGCCCGAGGCAATGACCGGAATGCGCACACGCGCCTCGATTTCCGCGAGCATTTCAAGGTCAAAGCCGCGCCTGACCCCGTCGGTGTCAATCGAATTGACCACCAGTTCGCCCGCTCCGTGATCCTCGCCGTACTTTGCCCATTCGAGGGCGTCAAGCCCCGCATCCACGCGGTTGCCGTTTTTGAATACCCGATAGCCGCCGTTCTGCCGTTTGACGTCCATGGAGAGCACCACACACTGGTCGCCGTATTTTTTGGCCGCCCGCTCGATCAGTGACGGGTCGTTGACCGCGCCCGAGTTGACCGATACCTTGTCCGCGCCGCATTTGAGCACTCGGTCAAAATCGTCGAGGGTGTTGATTCCCCCGCCTACGGTCAGCGGGATAAAGACTTCACGCGCGGTCCGGCGCAGAATGTCGGTGAAAAGCCCTCGCCCTTCGGCCGAGGCGGTGATGTCGTAAAAGACCAGCTCGTCCGCACCCGCCCGGTTGTAAAAGCGGGCCATTTCCACAGGGTCGGCCACGTCCCGGATGCCGTCGAAATTGACACCCTTGACCACTCTGCCGTTGCGCACGTCCAGACACGGAATAATGCGTTTTCCGATCATTGCGCCGCCTCCAATACCTTACCTAACTCCAGCGCTCCGGTGTACAGAGCCTTGCCGACGACGGCGGCGTAAATGCCCATGTCTTTTAAGGCCGTGATCTCCCGGTAATATGTAATGCCGCCCGAAGCGACGACGTCAAGCCCTTTGATCTTCCGCAGACGGCGGTAGACGTCGAGATTTGTGCCCGAGAGCATTCCGTCCTTGGAAATGTCGGTATAGATGACCGTCTTTACCCCCATCTCCCGCAGGCGGCGGCAGAAATCTACCGAAGAAAGGTCGGTCACGTCCAGCCATCCGGATACGGCCACTCTTTCGTCCCGTGCGTCTACGCCCACAGCGATGCGCTCCCCGTAGGTTTTGACCATTCGCTTGACAAAGGGCGGGTCCTTGACCGCTGCCGTGCCTAAGATCACCCGATCCACGCCGGACGACAGATAGTCGTACACCCGCGCCTCGTCGCGGATACCGCCGCCGACTTCGACAAACAGGCCGGGAAGAGCGGCAAGCGCCTTGATACACTCGCGGTTGACGCTCGTTCCCTCTTTGGCGCCGTCTAAATCCACAGCGTGCAGGTTGTGGGCGCCCGCGTCCAAAAAACCTCGGGCGACCTCGACGGGGTCGGTCGCGTATACGGTCATTTGATCGTAATTGCCCTCGGACAGGCGTACTACCTGCCCGCCGATCAGGTCAATTGCGGGAAATATTTCCATGGTTTCTCCTTTATAGGTTTGCAAATGCGGAAAGCAGTCTTAAACCCGCCTCTCCGCTTTTTTCCGGGTGGAACTGCGCGCCGTAGACGTTATCCTGCGCCACCAGCGCGGGAACGGCTGCGTCATACTCCGCGTCGGCAAGCACAGCCGGTGCGCAGTCCTTGGCGTAAAAGGAATGCACGAAGTACATGGACGCCCGGTCGGCCGTATCTGCAAGAATGGGATCGTCACGACGAATGCGCAGGGCGTTCCAGCCCATGTGGGGAATCTTCAGGTCCGGGCGGATATCGTCCGCGAGCGGGCAGACCCGCCCCGGGATCAGACCCAGTCCGTCGTGCTCGCCGTACTCGTAACTTTTCTCAAACAGCAGCTGCATTCCGAGGCAGATGCCTAAGATGGGCACGCCCGCCTCCGCCCGCTCAAGCAGTACGTCGAACATTCCCGTGCGGCGCAGTTTGTCCACAGCGTCGCCGAACGCACCCACGCCGGGCAGGATCAGTTTGTCAGCGTCTGCAAGCCGCGCGGGGTCACGCACGATCTCGCTTGCAATCCCCAGATGATCAAGCGAACTTGAAAGCGAAAAGAGATTGCCGCATCCGTAATCAATGACTGCGATCATAAGAGTCCTTTCGTGGACGGGATCTGCCCGCCTAAAGTCTTGTCTTCAAATACTGCCGCGCACAGCGCGCGGCCGGTAGCCTTGAACACGCCCTCTAAGATGTGGTGGGTGTTCTCGCCCTCGAGCTGCTTGATGTGCAGGGTGATTTGCGCACAGCGCACGAATGCAAGAAAGAATTCCTTAATCAGTTCGGTGTCCATACCGCCCACGGTCGGGCAGAGGGTGTGCACGTCGTAATTCAAAAACGCCCGCCCGGAAATATCGGCGCTGGCCACGATCAATGCCTCGTCCATGGGCAAAAGGACACTGCCGTAGCGGGAAATGCCCCGCTTGTCCGCGATGGCCTGCGCGAATGCCTGCCCCAGGCAGATGCCCACGTCCTCTACCGTATGGTGGTAGTCCACGTAGGTGTCCCCCTTGCAGGTGACGTCCAGATACATCTGTCCGTGTCGGGCAAACAGGGTGAGCATATGGTCAAGGAACCCGCACCCGGTGTCGATCACCCCCGCGTCGGTGCGGTCGAGGGCAAGGGTCAGATGAATGTCGGTTTCGTTGGTTTTCCGGTGAATGGTTGCTTCTCTCATGGGTTTCTCCGTTTATCTTTTGGGCGTTTTTCGGATTTCTTTTCTATCAAGGGGAAGTCGGGGCGCTCGCTTTACAACAATTCTTCCAGCGCCGCAAAGAATGCGTCCATCTGCTGTTGGTTTCCGATGGAAATGCGCAGCCAGCCGTCAATGCGGGGCGCGGCAAAGTGCCGTACCAGCACGCCCCGATCCCGCAGACCCTGATAAAGCGTGCGTGCGTCCATGCGCGGATGTTTTGCAAAGACAAAATTGGTTTGCGAGTCTAACATGGCAAAGCGCATATCGGCAAGGCGCACTTTGGTTTTTTCCCGCTCGTTTATGATCGCGCGCACACAGTCCGCGTAATAGTCGGCGTCGGCAATGGCGGCGGAGGCCGCGGCGATCGAAAGAGCGTTCACGTTATACGGATTAAAGGAACAGCGCAGACGGTTGAGGTCGTCGATCAGCGCGGGGTGCGCGATCGCATAGCCCACCCGCAGTCCTGCCAGCGAACGGCTTTTTGAAAAGGTCTGGGTCACGATCAGGTTGGGGTACTTTTCCGTGAGCGGCACACAGCTCCATGGCGCAAAGTCCACGTACGCCTCGTCGATGATCACCACGTGATCGGGATTGGAGGCCGCGATGCGCTCTATGTCCTCCGGGGGCAGACAAAGCCCTGTGGGAGCATTGGGATTGGCGATTACGATATTCTTGCCGATGTGGGAATAGTCCTCGGGACAGACCGTATAATTCTCGCGCAGGGGGACGGTGGTGAGTTGGACGCCGAACAGGTCGGCGAACACAGGATAAAAACTGTAACTGACGTCCGGGCAGGCGAGGCTCCCGCCTCTGCCGCAAAAACCCATGATACAGAAAGCAAGCACGTCGTCGCTTCCGTTGGCGCAAAAGACGTTTTCCGCTTTCACGTCCAGCGCCTTTGCAATCGCGCCGCGAAGTTCGGACAGGGTCGGGTCGGAATAGAGATTGAGTCCCTCGATCTTTTGCCGGTTTAACACCTGCAAGACCCTCGGAGAGGGCGGAAACGGCGACTCGTTGGTGTTTAATTTTACGTATGTACGGTCTTTCGGCTGTTCGCCCGGGGTATAGGGCACGAGCGACTGATACTCGTGTGCAAGAAATTTACTCATGGTTCAATCCTTCCGGGTCGCTTTTTGCAAAAACGGTTTTCAAGAAGTTTTGTCTTGGCGCTTGTCAAAGCGCTTGAGCACGCTGAGGCCGTGGGCTTGCAGACCCTCGCGGTTTGCAAAACGCACCACGTGGTCTTTTGCGGCGGCCAGCGCCTGCTCGGAATAGTGCAGGTACTGGGTTTTCTTGACGAAATCGTCCACAGACAGCGGCGAGGAAAACCGCGCCGTGCCCGAGGTGGGCAGGGTGTGATTGGGTCCGGCGAAATAGTCGCCCAGCGCCTCCGGCACGTTGCGTCCTAAAAAGACCGATCCTGCATTGCGCACCTTGTCGAACAGGGCAAACGGATTTTCCACACACAATTCGAGATGCTCGGGGGCGATTTCGTTGGAGATGCGCACTGCCTCGTCTAAATCCCGCACCAAAATGATCTTTCCGTTTGTGTCGATGGACGCGCGGGCGATCTCGGCGCGCTCAAGCGCGGGAATCTGCCGCTCCAGTTCGGCGTTTACCGCCTCGGCAAGCGGTGCGCTGTCGGTCACCAGCACGGCGGAGGCCAGCCGGTCGTGTTCGGCTTGGGAGAGCAGGTCGGCGGCAACGCATACCGGGTCGCACCCGCCGTCCGCGATCACTAAGATCTCGCTTGGCCCGGCGATCATGTCGATGTCTACCACGCCGTATACCATGCGCTTGGCGGTCGCCACGTACAGGTTGCCCGGGCCGACGATCTTGTCCACTTTGGGCACGCTTTCTGTGCCGTAGGCAAGGGCGGCGACCGCCTGTGCGCCTCCGGCTTTGATGATCACGTCCACCCCGGCGATCTTTGCCGCCGCCAAGATGGCGCCCGGCAGTCCTCCGTCCCGGTCGGGCGGGGTGACCATGACGATCTTCCCGACGCCCGCCAGTTTGGCGGGCACGGCGTTCATCAGTACACTGGAGGGATAGCGTGCGGTACCGCCCGGCACGTACAATCCCACGCGGGCGATGGGCGTGATCTTCTGCCCCAGCACGATGCCGCCCTCTTGCTCCATGCGAAAACCGGTACGCACCTGTTTTTCGTGAAAGGCACGGATATTCTCGTGTGCGGCATACAGGGTAGCAAGAAAATCGGGGTCCTCGGCGGCGTATGCCGCCTCGATCTCGGCGGGGCTGACCCGCAGGTTGTCCGGCCGCACGCCGTCAAAGCGTTGGGTATAGTCGAGCAGGGCCGCGTCGCCGCGAGAGCGCACTGCGTCGATAATCTCGCGCACAGACGCTTCCGCGCCTGTTTCCGTGTTGATATCTCTTGTAAGAATGTCCGCCGTTTCAGTTTGGGCGGCGTTTAAGATTCGGATCATTGGAGTGCTCCTTTGAGCGTTTGGCTCATTCGGTCAATGCGGTCGGCCGCAAAGCGGTAGGACGCTTTGTTTGCGATCAGGCGCGCCGAGACGGGCAGGATCTTTTCGCAGACCCGCAGGTCGTTTTCTTTCAGGGTGGCGCCGGTCTCCACGATGTCCACGATGACGTCGGACAGACCAAGCAGCGGCGCGATCTCGATCGAGCCGTTGAGTTTGATTACCTCGATCTCCCGGTTGATCGAGCGGTAATAGGCGGAGGCGATGTTCGGGAACTTGGTCGCCACCCGCACCGGGCGGGTGGGATCCTCGACATAGCCGTTTTTTGCGGCGATGCACATATCGCAGCGCCCGAAGCCAAGGTCGAGTAATTCGTAAAGATCATAGTTGCCCTCGACAAGGACGTCCTTGCCCGCGACCCCGACGTCGGCCGCCCCGTGCGCAACGTAGATCGCCACGTCTGAGGGCTTGACCAGCATATAGCGTAAACCCTGACCGGTATCTTCAAAGACCAGTTTGCGTCCCGGATCGCTTAACTGTGCGCACCCGAGTCCGGCCGAGTCAAACAGCGCCGCTACCTTGTCGCCCAATCGGCCTTTGGGCAGTGCGATATTCAACATAACTTTCCCTCCTCATAGCGCAAAATCTGTCCGGCACGCACGCCATTCGGGTCTTTTCCGACCCGCACGGTCTTGCCCGCGTCGGTCAAGGCCCGCACCTGCTCCAACAGTCCCGCAGTGTCCTCCCCACACAGGATAAACACGTCCGCATCACCCTCTGTGACGGTCGGGTAATACAGATTGAGCCCGTCGAGATAGACCGCAAAGCCGATGGCCTGCGCCCGGGCACGAATGCGCCCGGCCAGCAGGTCGTACCGCCCGCCCGAGAGCACAGGAAACGGACAGCGCCTGACACTTCCCTGGAAGATCAGTCCGTTGTAATAGTCGATATGGTTGATGACCGAAGCGTCAAAGCAGATCCGGTCGGCATAGGGCGTCCCGCTCAGTTCCCGCTCAAGCGCCGCCAGTTCTTTTGCGGCCTCCCTCATGGTTTGATCCACGCACAGCCCGGTGAGCGCGGGAAGGACCTCTGCAAGCGTGCCGCGCAGCGCGGAAAAGCCGCACAAACGCTCTGTGATCTCCGGGTCCAGCCGTTGTCCCTCGCACAGCGAACGGATCTCGTGCAGGCTTTTGGAGGCCACAAAGCGGATCAGTTGTTTTTTGAGCCCGTGGGAAAGCGGCAGGGTGTCGGCGTAATGCACGGCTAACCCCATATGCGAGACCGACAGGATAAAGTCGGGATCAATCTTTGCAAGCGAGCATAGAGCGAGATAGCATAACTCCGCTTGCGTGTATGCGTCCACCTGACCCAGCGCCTCGGCGCCGATCTGACGGATCTCGCGGTAGTCATGGGTGTCCTCCCGCATACGGTAGACCGTGTCGTTATAGTAGAGGCGGGCGCAGCCCTGCTCGGTCAACTTGGCATTTTTGACAATCGACAGGGTGATGTCCGGCTTGAGCGCCATCAGCCGCCCGTCCGAATTGTTGAAGGCGATGATGCCCGCGTCCGGCAGAAACTTGCGGTGATCGGAATAAAACGAATATTCCTCAAATTTCGCCATGGAATATTTGCGGTAGGAAAAGGACTCGTAGACGGCCGGAAGTTCCAGCGCGAGCACGTCCTCCTTGGGCATGGTGTCACGGTATGACATACGTTCTCTCTTTCAAAATGTGATTGCTTTTTATTATATCAAAAAAACGCCTTTCTTGCAATACACACAGCCCCGATCTTGTAAAAAAACTGTGGGATTGCAACCAAACAATTCGTCATTCCACATGGGAAAATTCCAAACTCTGCATAGTTTTGCTTGATTGTACGGTTTGATTGGAAGGGCAAGAAAGCGGCGCAGAAAGCATTTCTGCTCTCTGCGCACACAATTTGGTTGTAATGAAATAATGGTTTCAGTGGCGTTCGCATTGGCAAAAGTCCCTTAAATGGGGTCGATTTCGTCGGTGCAGACCGTGTAAAGGCCGGCGAACGCCTCGTCCTCAAGGGCTGAAAGATCGGCTTTGCGCTCCTCGGCCAACACCTTTTCCGGTTGGGGCGAAGTCTTGGGATGGCGCGGGGTAAAGACCGTGCAGCAGTCCTCATAGGGCAGAATGGAGGTTTCAAATGTTCCGATTTTGCGTGCGAGAACAACGATCTCTTCCTTGTCCATGCAGATGCAGGGGCGAAGTACCGGCCGGGTGGGAACCGCGTCGGTCACGGCAAGGGCCTGCATGGTCTGCGAGGCAACCTGACCGAGGCTTTCGCCGGTGGATAAACTGAAACACCCCCGCTGTTCAGCCAGCCGGTCTGCAAGGCGCATCATCGACCGGCGCAAGAGAAGCGTGAAATAGTCCTCGTTGCAGTTTCGCCTGATCTGCTCCTGAATGCGGGTCAGGCTGATGATGTGCACCGGAAAATCTCCGGCGTAATCGCTGACCTCTTTTGCCAGAGTAAGCACTTTTTGCTTGGCACGTTCGCTGGTATAGGGTATGGATTCAAAATGCAGCGCCTCGATCTGCGCTCCCCGCCTTGCGCACAGATAGCCGGCTACCGGCGAGTCGATCCCGCCGGACAGCAGCAGCAGGCAACGCCCGGAGGATCCTACCGGAAGTCCTCCCGCCCCTTTTTCCGCGCTTGCGTGCAGGTATGCCGCGTGTTCGCGGATCTCGGTCATGACTGTGATCTGCGGGGTTTTCAGGTCTACTTTCAGGTGCGGCATGGCTTCCAGCACACTGCCGCCCACCTGAGCCGCGATCTGCGGAGAGGACAGCGGAAAGCGTTTGTCCGAGCGGCGTGCGTCCGCCTTAAAGGTGGACGCCCCCGCAAGGTAAGGCGGAATGTACGCTTTTGCCGCGGCGCAGATGGCGTCCATGTCCTTTTGTACCTCGCAGGCGCGGGCGATGCTGACAAAGCCAAACACCTTTTTTGCCTCTTCAAAGGCCCGGTCAATGTCCGCAAATTTATCGAGCGGCTCCACGAAAATGGTGGACTGTCCCCGCTCCACCCGGAAATTGCCGCAGGCGGCCAGTTTTTGGGTCAGGCGTTTTGCGAGGATTGACTCAAACCGGCTTCGGTTAAGCCCCTTGAGCACGATCTCTCCGTATTTACAAAGCAAAACTTCTTTCATGTTTGTGATTATACCTTTCCGCTGTGCGCAAGTCGCAAAAGGACGCGAAAAATTCCGGCGCCGTTGCACAGCATCAACCGATTGTGTTAAAATACGGCAATACTGAAAAATTTCTATCCCTTCAATACGTATTTATCCGTAGTAAGAATGGAAAGCCCGAGCGGGCCTCTTCCCCGCAGTTTGTCCGTGCCGATGCTCACGTCCGCGCCGAGGCCTGCGTCAAAGCCGTTGGCACGGGAAAAGGGCGCGTTGTGGGTGAGGGTCCCCGCGTCGGCAAGCGAACAGAACAGACGGGCGTTCTCCTCCGACGGGGTATAGATGCCCTCGCACAGCCCCGCGCCGTATTTGCGAATGTGGGCAAGCGCATCGGACAGCGAATTGACCGTGAGCAGCAGCAGTCTGCCGCGTGCGTCTGTCTTGTCTTGCTCGGAGGCCTCTTCGATCCCGTGCAGGGTAGAGCGCACACGTGCGTCCGCGCACAGTTCAATGCCTGCCGCCATGGCTTTTCCCTCGAGCACGGGAAGAAGTTCGTCCGATACCATCCAGTTGACCAGAACGGTGCTTAACGGCGCACAGGACGCGTAGAAAGACTCCACGATCCCAAGTGCGGCGGCAGACGTGTCCGCGCCTTCGTCGATATAGAGATGGGTCGCGCCGTATCCGGGACAGATCACGGGGATCCGACGGCCGGGGGAAAGATGCGCCTTCTGCGAGCGCGCACCCAGCAGTACTGCATCGGCACAGGTGTGCGGTCCGGTCAGCGCGCGGGTCACCTCAGGCCCGCCGTCCGCCCACTGTACGGTCGAGCCGTCCAGCGCACAGCAGGCCAGCGCGTCGCAAAACAGTTGGGCAAAAACCGCGTCGGTGCGGGCGGTCAGGGGATTGCGCACAAAGATGAGCGCGTTTCCGGTTTTGATGATCTGCGCTACCGTTTCAATCGTCCGTCGGGGGTTGGGAAGCCCAAGGGCGACAATCACGCCCAGCGGCACACACAGCCGTTGTACGGTCATGCCGTTTTCACACTGCCACTCTTCCTTTGCGTCGGTAGGGTCGGGTGCGGCCGCCAGTGTCCGAAGACGTCCGGCCAGCGTTCCGATGGCAATATAATCCAGTTTGATGGAGTCGAGGATGTGTTCATCCTGCTTTGCCGCACGGGCGACGGCAAGGTCTGTTTCGTTGGCCTCGACCAGTTTGTGCGCCCCGCCTGAGATTGCGTCCGCAAGAAAGGACAGCGCCAGATTCCGATGGGCGGAAACGGTCGCGGCAGCGCGTTTTTTTGCCTGTTCGGCCTGTTCGAGCAAAATGTCGGCTGACGAAGGATTATTTTTCATTTTGTCCTCTCTTGCAATTATAAATAAAAAAATGTATAATAATTATAACATATTCGGACAAAAGGCGCAAGGGGAATGATTCAGCCTTTCCCTGAGGAGGAATTTCATGAAGCAGACATATCAGGTAAAAATCGCAGGCCTGCCCCTTCGGGTGGTGACCGAGGAAGAGGAAGCGTATGTGAATGTTTTGGCACAAACCCTGTCCGGCAAGATAAACGATATCGTCATGCACAACAAGAGCGCGTCCAAATTGGACGCGGCGCTATTGTGCGCGCTGGACGGTATGGACCGTGAGGCAAAACTGCGTTCCATGGTAAAACAACTGCGTGCGGACAACACCCGTCTGTTGGAACAACTGGAGCGGCTGCACAAGCAGGGCGGAAATGGCGGAAGATAAACCCGAACTGCTTGCCCCCTGCGGCTCTTTCGCGGCGCTCACCGCCGCAGTGGAGGCAGGAGCCGACGCGGTCTATTTGGGCGCAAAGCAGTTTAATGCCCGTGCGCTGGCCCGCAATTTCAGCGATCAGGAGCTGACCGATGCGATCGCATATGCCCACGCACACGGCGTGCGGGTGTATGCCGCCCTCAATACCCAGATTTTGGACCGCGAACTGCACGATGCGGTGCGCACTGCGTGGGAACTGCGCCGGGCGGGTGCGGACGGTCTTATCCTGTCCGATCTCGGCCTTGCGTCCCTCTGTCGGGCGCTCATGCCCGACCTTGTTCTGCACGCTTCCACCCAGTTGGGCGCACACAATACCGACGCGATGCGCTTTCTTTCCGATTTTGGATTTTGCCGGGCGGTCTGCGCCAGAGAACTGCGTGCGGACGAGATCCGTACGCTGTGCAAGGACTCGCCCATCGAAATCGAGGTTTTCGTGCACGGGGCGCTGTGCGCCTCCCAGTCGGGCGGCTGTCTGTTCAGTTCACTGGTGGGCGGACGCAGCGGAAACCGCGGCGTCTGTGCCCAGCCCTGCCGCCTGCCCTATGACCGCTCCTATCCGCTGTCCCTCAAAGATCTCTGCCTTGCGGCCCATCTGACCGAGTTGTGCGCGGCGGGGGTGGCAAGCCTGAAGATCGAGGGGCGTATGAAGGGCGCGGACTATGTGGGCGGAGTGACCGGCGTTTATCGCACTCTGCTGGACGAGGGGAAAAACGCAGACAGCGCCCGGATGGCTTATCTTGCCCGGCTGTTTTCCAGGTCCGGCTTTACCGACGGATACTATACCGGCACGGTCGACCGGAGTATGCTGGGCGTGCGCACAGAGGCCGATAAGGCGGCCAGGCCCGAACGACTGCCCCCACCGGACTTTGCTGTCCGTCCGCCCATCCGTCCGACCGTGCACAACGACCCGTTCCCCGATCTTCTGCCAAAGCCGCAGGAACTCTTTGACCGGGCGGCGGCCGTCCCGGGTTATCGAAGCGCCCGCTTTTACATGGCGGATATCATTCCGCGCAACGATTTTTTTGACATCGTGTATCTTCCCCTTGAGCACTATGAGAGCCGGGCAAACGGCGTACTGCTCCCGCCGGTCGTCTTTCCGCGGGATGAGGAACGGGTGCGGCAGGCGCTGGAACGGGCGAAGGCACGCGGCGCAAAACATCTTATGATTACGAACATCGGGCAGATCAGACTGGCGCGAAAGAGCGGCATGGAGATTCATTTCGATTACCGCTTTAATCTCTATAATTGCTATGCGGCGGCTTTTTTTGCCCGTTACGGGGAGATTTTGCTCTCGCCCGAGCTGACCCTGCCGCAAATGCGGGATATCCGCACTCCAAAATCGGCTGTCGTCTACGGTCGTATCCCGCTTATGACCTTAGAACGTCCCACCGGACGGAAGGTTCTGACCGACCGCCGGGGCGTGCGTTTCCCGATCATCCGGGAGGGCGGACGCGAGATTGTATTCAACAGCGTGCCGGTCTATATGGGTGACCGGGCGGACGCGATCGGACGCGCCGAGATCGGCGGTCGGCACTTTATCTTTACCACCGAGGACGCCTCCGCTGTGCGCGAAGTCATCCGGGCATATGAAACCGGCGCCGGGTGGGACGGCAAATTTACGAGGATTAAAAACAAATGAAACGGATTGTTTTAGCGTCTGCGTCCCCGCGCAGAAAAGAAATTTTGTCTTTGTATTATAAAAATCCGGAGATCATACCCGCCGACGCGGACGAGCGTGTGCCCGAGGGCACGCCGCCTGATGAAACCGTGCGTATACTTGCCGCCCGTAAGGCACGGGCGGTATCCGGGGCTGTGGGCGATCCGGATGCGATATACATAGGATCGGACACTGTGGTCTGTGCCCGGGGCGAGATTTTAGGCAAGCCGACCGACCGCGCGGACGCAAAACGTATGCTTTCACTGTTAAGCGGCACTGTGCACGAGGTATGGTCGGGGGTTTGCGTAATCGCAAACGGAAAGGAGACCGCCGCCGCCGAGTGCACCCGGGTGTATATGCGAAAGGTCGATCAGGCGACCGTGGAAAAATACGTGGCCTCCGGCGAATGTGACGATAAGGCGGGCGCTTATGCCATCCAAGGGCTGGCCGGCGTGCTGGTGGAACGCATCGAGGGATCTTATCAGAATGTAGTCGGACTGCCGGTGGTCACCCTCGACCGCCTGCTTGGTGAAAGCACAGGGGAGGGATTACTATGACAAAAAAAGAACGGATCAACGCGCTGATTGTCGCACTGGAGCAGCGCTATCCGTCGGCAGAGTGTGCGCTCGAATACAACGGAGACCCGTGGCGGCTGCTGGTCATGGGCCGGCTGTCCGCCCAGTGCACAGACGCACGGGTCAACGAGGTCTGCCGTTCGCTGTTTGCGCGCTATCCGACCATGGCGGACTTTGCCGAGGCGGACGTCACGGAGCTGGAGGAAGCCGTGCGCCCCTGCGGGCTCTATCGGGTCAAAGCACAGAATTTGCAGGACGCGGCGCGTATGCTGCTGACCGAATTTGACGGTCGGATTCCCGACACCATGGAGGAGTTATTGCGCATTCCCGGCGTCGGACGCAAGATTGCAAATCTTTTGCTGGGCGATTTGTTCGGCAAGCCTGCCATCGTCGCGGACACCCACTGTATCCGGCTGGCCGGTCGGTTTGGATTTGTGCCCGCAGGCGAGCGCGACCCGTACAAGGTGGAACGGGCGCTGGCCGCCATCACGCCGCCTGAAAAATCAAGCGATTTCTGCCACCGGCTGGTGCTGTTCGGCAGGGAAGTTTGCTCGGCACGCGCACCCAAGTGCACGGTCTGTCCGGTACACGATCTCTGCAAACGGCCGAGGGATTAACCATGGCGCAGGAAAAAATCCGCTATATAGAAACCGGTATTGCCGATCTGCTGCCGCTCATGCAACAGGTTTTTGAGAGCGGGGGAGTGTTTACACTCTATCCCAAGGGCGTCAGTATGCTGCCGCTCATCCGGCAGGGCCGGGACGCGGTCGAGTTGTCCGGGCCGGATGCTGTGAAACGGGGGGACATCGTCCTCTTTTGCCGTGCCGGGGACACGTACGTGCTCCATCGGATTGTCGGCCGACGCCCGGACGGTTTTGTGCTGTGCGGGGACAACCAGTGGAAAAAGGAGTGCGGCATCAAAGACGGGCAGGTGGTCGCCAAGGTCAGCGCCATTTTGCGGGACGGCAAACGCCTCCCGCTTGCAAACGTTCAGTCGGCCGCTTATCTGTACACCTTGCCTCTCCGCCGCACTGCCAAAGCCGCGCGATCACTGCTCGGCCGGGTGCGCAGAAGGGTTTTCCCACGGTGAATATCGGCAGCGCACCGCACAGAGCCGGGAACCTCGGAAGCGATTTTCGCGGGAAAACACGTCGGTCATGGGGAAGGCAAGATGACCTCGGGGCTTGCTACCAAGTCGCTTTCTTATGTCAAAGTTTTGAGGGTCGCAGGGAACTTTTTCAAAAGTTCCCTGCATCAATCATTTATTAAGAATTATATATTGATTTTTTATGCACTTTATTGTATAATGTTTTCAAATCCGCGCAAAGAAAGTGAACGTATGAGCAAAAAAATCGTCCGGATCCCGCATTATACTCTCAGCGAAGAGTTGATCAACGCGATCTCCCACGGCGCGGGAGCATTGCTGGGCATTGCCGCGCTGACCCTGTGCGTGATCTTCAGCGCACTGCACGGCGATGCGTGGGCAGTGGTGTCCAGTGCGATCTACGGCGGGACGCTGGTGATCATGTACACCATATCCACCATCTACCACGCTTTGCGCATTAACCGCGCTAAGCGGGTCTTTCGCGTGCTCGACCACTGCGGCGTGTTCTTGGTGCTGGCGGGTACCTATACCCCGTACACGCTGGTCACCCTGCGCGGGCCGCTCGGCTTTACGATTTTCGGGATCATCTGGGCGTTTACCATCGTCGGGATCGTATTCAATTCCATCGACGTGGATCGTTATCAGACCGTGTCCGCCATCATCAATCTTGTGACCGGGTGGGGCATTCTCTTTGCGGTGGTGCCGCTCTCCAAGCTGCTGCCGCTGCCCGGCTTGGTGCTGCTGATCGTCGGGGGAGCCTGCTATACCGTGGGTGCGGTGCTGTATGCCATCGGCTCGAGGCTGCCCTACTTCCATTCCACCTTTCACCTGTTTGTGATCGCCGGCTCGGCGCTGCATTTTTTCTCAATTTTTCTTTATGTGATATGAGGATATCATGAACGAGGACAAAAACATTCTCCGCGCCGCAAGAGAACGGGCGGACATGAGTATGCAGGAGGTGGAGACGCGCCTCGGCCGGCTGGCCCGTGACAACCGCCGATTGATTCCCATCAGCGGCGAACGCCTCGGGCGTATCGAGCGCGGCGCGGTGGGCGTGCTGCCGGAGGAGGTCTATTCTCTGTCGGTGGTCTATGACGATCCCTCGCTTTGCTATCAGTTTTGTGCACAGATGTGCGGGCTGGGGGACAAGATCGTGCCCCGTATGGAGCGCAGAGAGGATCTTTGCGGCATTACCTGCGCACTGCTGGGATCGGTCAGAGAATTTGAAGAAATGGAGAAAAAACTGACCATCCTGACCCGGGACGGTCAGATCGACCGTTTGGAACAGGAGGAGTTTGAGCGCATCATGGAGGCGCTTGAACGCATTTCCGCCAACGTACAGACCATGAAATTCTGGGCGCAGACCCATGTAAAAGAGTAATCCAGATGGGGAGCAGTGGCCAAAGATCCCTATAAAGCGAGGCAAGCAATCGGCATAAGGGAAACCGTGCCCGTGTGAAAGAGAACTTTCCTACAATTTTTTGAAAACCCCTTGCAATGTGCGGAATTTTATGGTATAATCACAGAGTATCTGCGAATGAGCGGAAAAAAGGAACAGTCCTCTGCGATGCTCTGCACGAATGTTCTGAGAAGAATGGAGGCCAGTTATGGATTTAATCAAGGCTTTTACAAACGAGCAGTTAAAGAGCGAAGTACCCGAGCTCAACGTCGGTGATACCGTAAAGGTACACAACAAGATTAAAGAGGGTACAAGAGAAAGAATCCAGATCTTCGAGGGAGCGATCATTGCCAAGCACGGCGGCGGAATTTCCGAAACATTCACGGTCCGCAGGGTTTCCTACGGTGTCGGCGTGGAGAAAACTTTCCCCGTACATTCTCCGAATGTTGAGAAGGTTGACATCGTGCGCCGTGGTAAGATCAGACGCGCCAAGCTCTACTACCTGCGCGACAGAGTGGGTAAGAGCGCCAAGGTTAAGGAACGCATATAAGCGTTGCGTTCGCAAGAAATTCGGGAGGTGCAAAATGAAGCAGGGAATTCATCCGGAATACAAGGAGTGCACGATTACGTGCGCATGCGGCAATCAGGTCAGGACTCGCTCGGCGAAAGGCGACCTGAGAGTCGAGATTTGCGCAAAGTGCCACCCCTTCTTTACCGGCAAGCAGAAATTCGTTGACGCGGGTGGACGAGTGGATAAGTTCAAGAAGCGTCTGGAAGCTGCGCAAGCCGTAAAGAAATAACATTCCGAAAAAGGGCAAGAACATAAAACTTGCTCTTTTTTCTTTTCCTCAAATAAGGAGGTGTTTTTATGGTTGAACTTTCAGAAAAACAGGGAAAAGGGCTGCCACGGGCCGCCATGATCGCCGTAGCCGAGGACGGGGTGAGCGACGGGGAGATCGACGCATCTATCGCCGAACTTGCAAGGCTGTTAGATACTGCGGGTGCGGTTGGCGCGGTCAGTGTGATCCAGCGCCGCTCCGCTCCCAACGCCCGCACCTATCTGGGCAGCGGAAAATGCGCCGAGCTGAAAACCCTATGCGAGAACGAGGACATCGCGCTGATCTGCGCGGATTCCGAACTCTCCCCCATTCAGATCCGCAATTTAGAGGACGCGGTGGGCGTGCGTGTGATCGACCGATCCATGCTGATCCTCGATATTTTTGCCCTGCATGCCGACAGCGGCGAGGGCAAGCTTCAGGTGGAGATCGCACAACTCAAATATACCATTCCCCGTCTGACCGGGCAGGGGCAGGCGCTCTCCCGGCAGGGCGGCGGAATCGGTACCCGCGGCCCGGGTGAAAGCAAACTGGAGAGCGACCGCCGCCATCTGCGCAGACGGATCGCCGCCCTCGAGCGGAAACTTTCCGAATTAGAGCGCTCCCGTGCGGTCCAGCGGGCCGAGCGCGGCCGTTCGGGGCTTTACAAGATCGCGGTGGTGGGGTACACCAACGCGGGCAAGTCTACCCTGCTCAATACCATGACCGCTGCCGATGTGCTCGCCAAAGACCAACTGTTTGCAACCCTTGATCCTACCACCCGAAGGCTGACCCTACCCTCAGGGCGCACGGTGCTGCTGACCGATACGGTGGGCTTTATCCGTGGGCTGCCCCATCATCTGATCCGCGCTTTCCGCGCTACGCTGGACGAGGTGAAATACGCGGATGCCATTCTGATGGTCGCGGACAGCAATGACCCATGCGTGGCCGAGCAACTGGAGGTAACGCGGAGTCTGCTTGCCGACCTGGGGGCGGCGGAAAAGCCGACCCTGCTTGTGTACAACAAGTGCGATCTTCTCCCGATGGTGCCGGAAAACGGGGAGGACACGGTCTATGTGTGTGCCCGCAGCGGACAGGGACTGGACGCCCTTTCCGAGCGCTTGGAGCGTATGGCGGACGACGGTACCAAACGGGTGACCTACCTGTTTGCGCCGCACGAGTCGGCCAAACTGGCACGGCTATATGACCGGGCCGTGGTAGAAAACGTAGATTATACAGAGCAGGGCACGGCGGTAACCGTGCTTGCCGACCGCAAGACCAGAGGGCAGTACGCAAGGTGGGAGAAATAGAACGTCGGGTGACCCTCGCCGGCGAGGGCACGGCGACGATAGTCGAGAAAAAGAGCGAGTTTATCGGGTATGCGGGGCCTGTAAAGAGTGAGCGGGAGGCGGAGGAGTTTGTTCGCGCCATTCGCAAAAAACACGCGGACGCGCGGCACAACGTGTACGCCTACGTGATCGGCAATACCGCCCGCTGTTCGGACGACGGGGAGCCGCAGGGAACCGGGGGCGTTCCGGTGCTGGAGGTTATCCGCAAAAGCGGATTTACCGATGCGGTGATTGTGGTCACCCGGTATTTCGGCGGGATTCTGCTGGGAGCGGGCGGCCTTGTCCGTGTCTATTCTGCCGCCGCACGTGCCGCGGCGGACGCCGCAGGCATCGTGACCATGGAGCGGTATGACGAGATTGCCTTTGTCTGTGGGTATGGCGATTATCCCAGGATCGAGCGGGATCTTTCCCGCTTGGGTGCGATGGTCGACGGCGTGGAGTTTGTCGAGCAAGTGCGGGTACGCCTTGCCATTCGCACCGACCGTACCGACGCTTTCCTTACCCATTTACGCGACCTCACCGGCGGCAGGGTGGTCCCCGAGCGAACAGGGACGAGGTTTGACGTTTTCCGCTGAAGATAGGCAATATCGTCAGGGGCACATTGTACCCTGACGATATTGCCTAAACAAAACCGCAGGGCGCTATACCCTGCGGTTTGTTTTGTCCGACTTTATTAAGTACGAGCGACAGACTCAGCCCTGATTGCGAATTTCCTCAAAGCAGGCACTGCAATAGATCGGGCGATCAGAGGTAGGCTGGAACGGTACCTTTGCCTCGCCGCCGCATTTTGAGCAAACGCCTGTAAAGAACTCTCTGGCCCTGCCGGCTTCCTTTCTCTTGGCGCGGCAGTCACGGCAACGCTTTGGCTCGTTCTGGTACTGCCGCTCTGCATAGAACTCCTGCTCGCCTGCGGTGAATATAAATTCGTTTCCGCATTCCACGCATGTCAGTGTCTTGTCTTCAAACATCTTATTACCTCGCTTGGGTATAAATTTTTTCGCATCGGGACGGGGTCAAACCGCCACCTTTGTTTTGCAACAACGCTCTATATTAAACTACCGAAGCGTATTTAGTCACCGGTAAAAAGCCGTGCGGCTTTGATTTTGATGCGGCAGATCGCGTTGTATACGCTTTTCACTTGTTTGTTTAGTGAATGTGCGATCTCCGCAGGCTTGTATCCGTCCGTCATCATATAAAATACCCGCCGCTCATAGTCGGTGAGCATCCGGTCGAGGTTTTGCAGCTGTTCTTTTGCAATGAGAGGAGTACCCATAACGGTCGACTCGGCGGGAGCGGCAGTCTTTTTGCGCTTGCTTGCGGCCGAGCGGGCGACAGAGGCGAGTCTGTTGCGAACGCATCTGCGGGCGTAAGCACCAAAGGTCACGCCGCGCTCGGGATCATAACAGCGGATGGCACGGGTGAGCGCGATGGACGCCTCCTGCATCAGATCCTCCCTGCTGTATCCCACGTCTGCAAGCCCCGGATAGGACAGAGTGACCGCGTGGGTCAGCATGGGACGGTACAAGGAAAACAACTCGGTCGTTGCCTCCGGATCGCCTTGCTGTGCACGCTCAAGCGTTTTGTTCGGATTTTTTGCCATATTGTTCCTCTTGTTTGGTTTTATTATACCCGAATCAATATGAAAAGTCAATATATTTTTATCGAAATAATGCTCGTTTTTTGTCAAATGCACAAAAAAGACCCTGATTTTTGAAAGAAACAAGGCCCCACCGGGTCATTTTTTGGGTGTTTTTACCCATTTTGATCCGGGAACAGATAGCTTGCATCTCCTGCCAGCAGGGAGAGAATGCTTTTATATACGCTTTCAGGAGTACTGTCTACCGTTCGGCGGATCTGCTCGGTCTGCTTTTCGTTGTCGGTGATCAGTTGGATCGAGAAAAAGGTTTCGCCTTTCCGGGTCAGGGAAAAGTGAACGATACTGCGCTGATCGTGCAGGGAGCGGACGTCCAGTTTCATGTCCGTTCCGTCACGCTGAAAGGAAAGGTATTGAAGCGCGCGTTTGAGACTTTTGTCCCGAATATAGGTGGCAAGTTCAGAAGACAGCGAATCTGCCACCGATCTTCCCTGATCGGTGATCACAAACTGCTCTTCGGTGCTGAATTCCCCCTCTGCCGCAGGGTCACAGCGCAGGACGTTGCCCGTTTCCACCAGATCGCCAAAGCACTCCACGAAATCAAAGTATCCCACTGCTCCGCCGCCCAGCACCAGATCAACGATGGTTGCGTAACTCAACGGATAGCCGATGTGCCGCAGAAGGTACAGTATAAATATTTTTACGTCGTCTTTTTTTTGTAATGATGCCATAGTTTTTTACCGTAAAAATCGGGCGGCCGTCTGACCGCCCAATTTTGTTTTTGGAAAATTTGTCATTCTGCCGCGCTCAGCGTATCCTCTTCGGGAGCAACATAGGCGTCTGCGTTTTTGAGTTTTGCATTTTTGAAAGACACGGCGCCGTAGTAATCGGTGGTAAGACCGGAGAGCGCGCCTGTCTTGACGTATGCGTTCCGATACCGTACCAGCGGCATGACCGGCATCTCTTCCATCAGCAGCTTCTCTGCCTCAAAGAGCAGATCGCTTCTTGCGTCCATATCTTTTTCGGCAAATGCCTGCTCGATCAGCGCGTCATAGTCGTCGTTCTGCCAGCCGGTAATGTGCGGAATGTTTTTGTCATATTCCGGATTCAGGGTCGATTCCTTTAAGTCGATGCCCTGACCGGTAAAGCCGGTCGCAAAGGGGGCAAGAGGGGCAAAGGCATAGGTGCTCATGGGGGTATAATCGAGAGCGATTACGTCAAAATCGCCTGCGATCAGCGCGTCTGTAAACTCATCCCGCCACAGGGAGTAATATTTGGTTTGCTCGGTTGCTTCAAGTCCTGTGTTGTTGTAGGACAGGCTGTCGATCTTTACGCTGAAGCCCAGCTCTTCCCAAACGCCCGCCACGTAGTCGGCGATCGCCATGTCCACTGCGCTGTCCCTGACGGTGAGCGTAAAGGATCCGCCTCCCACGCCGGCCGTGCGGAGCAGACTGCGTGCTTTGTCAAAATCCGCGGTGGTGGAGATCAGCGCGCCGTATGTGTCACGGTATTTCGCTTTGCGTCCTGTGTTTTTATAGGTCAGATCCGAAACCCAGCCGGAGCAGGCGACGGTATTGCGCACGATTTGGGTGATCTGTTCCCGGTCGATGGCCAGTGAAAGAGCACTGCGCACGTTCGCATCGGAAAACAACTCGTTTGTCGTATTGAAATAGTACACGTGCTGGGTCAGCATATCCACAGTCTTTTCTTTGCCGGTGGTACTGTCCGGGATCAGTGCCAGATCCGAGTCAAAGACCGCGCTCTGGGTCTTGTCCTCTGCCGCCAGAGCGGCATAAGCCACCAACTGCTCGAGGGCTACCTCGCTTTCGCCCTCTTTCAACTGATACTCGCTCTTTGCCCCGTTAGAGGGGATTACGATCTTGAGCTGATAAGGCTTGACGTATTTGGTCACCTTTTCGCTGCCCGTGGGATCGCGGTGATAATACATATTGCGCTCTAAGATCAGCATACCGTCGTCGCGGCCCGGTTCTACGAAGCGCTTGATGGTGAAGGGACCGTTGGTGGTCAAAATCTGCGGATCAGTGCTCCAGGCATATTCGGAAATATCATACTGCACAATGGCCGTAAGGGTGCCGCCGTTGCCGGTCTCTTGCTCCTCCTCCACGCGATCCTGCTTCTTCTGAGTGGACACGGATGTTTCTCTTAAAGGAACCAGTGCCGGGCTGGACAGGGTTTCCAGCCAGAGATCCATATTGATGTCGTGATCAAAGATAAACTGCAGCACCCGCCGCTCTGCGCTGCGCACACCCAAATCGTCAATGCTGGCGGTGCCCGCCTTGACCTCCCGTGCGTTTTGCAATTCGTACAAAAGCGCCGCGCTCTCGCTGGTAAACTCGGGATCCATGATGCGCTTGAAGGCATACACGAAATCATCGGAGGATACCGAGATGTTGTCGTTCCAGTAGGACTCCTTGATGGTGACCTCCATCAGGTAGGTACCGTCCTCCTGCTGCTTATATGTGTAGTGATCGAGCAGGGCGTTTTCTACCTTGCCCTTGGAATTCACGCGGGTCAGGCCCTCATAAAGCAAGGGCAGGATCTTGGCTGCCGCATCGTCATTATAGGCAAAGGCCGGGTCAAAATTGATGATATCATCGCTGATATAGACCGGAATGGTCGGACCTCTGTCCGTGTCGTTGGCACGAATGATCAGCACCGTCGCGGTGATCCCGATCACAAGTGCGAGGGCGAGCGCGATCGCAATGACGGCCAACGTCTTTTTGGATAACGACTTTTTCATATGTATGAAACTCCTTTACACATTTACCATAATAGTATATCACTAACTGCCAATTTTCGCAAGGATTTTTTTGTAAAGAAAAATAGACAAAAAGCGATTTATTCGTTTGCACAAAATTGGCACTGCATTTTTGAGCATTTTGCATAACCGAATTGGGGGCAGGTAAACAATAAGAGCGATACAGGAGGAAGATTATGAACAGAAATCTCGGATATATCTTTACCGATCTTGCCTGTGAGGATTACGAGCGGGCGGGCACACAGCATGCTCCGGGCGTCAGTTACAGTGAATACGACGCCCACGGCGTGCACGTGACCGACCTTCGGGTGACCGATAAACAGGGAGAGCGGTTGCTCGGCAAGCCGGTTGGCTCGTATATTACGGTGGATACTGGCCGGCTTTGGGAAAGCGACGGGCAGACGGCGCAGGACGCGGCACGGGTGATCTCGGACAACCTCAACGATCTGATGCATTCGGCATGTAAAAAGATCGAAAGCGTATTGATCTGCGGTTTGGGCAACCGGGCGGTCACCCCGGACGCGATCGGTCCGCTTTGCGTGGATCGGGTGACGGTCACCCGCCATATCAAAGAAGAAAATCCCGCGCTCTATTCTGAGTTAGGAGCGTACGACGTCAGTGCCATCGCCGCCGGCGTGGTGGGGCAGACCGGAGTGGAAACCGCAGAATTGATCCGCGGAGTGACAGAGACTGTGGGGCCGTCGATGATCATCGCCGTGGACGCACTGGCGGCCCGCAGCGCTTCCCGCCTTGCCACCACCGTACAGATGACCGATACCGGTATTCGTCCGGGCAGCGGGATCGGCCAGAAGCGCAGGGAGATATCGAAAAAAACCATGGGTGTGCCGGTCATTGCCATCGGCGTGCCCACCGTCATTTCGGGGGCGACGCTGGCATACGATACCCTGCAGGAGGCGGGCGCCGAGCCGGAGGGCAAACTGCTTAAAGCCCTTGAGAGAGGGAGAAGTTTTTTCGTTTCCCTCAATGAAAGCGATCTTGTGGTGGACACCATGGCGTCGCTGATTGCCCGCGCGATCGACCGGACTTTAGGAAATGACGATTTCATACCTTTCGGCGCCTGAGCAGCCGATTTCCGACCGAAATTCGCTCGCTCGGCCGCGCTCGCCGTTTCCTGCCGCCGGAATAAAAAGGACGAGCTTCCCGTATATATGATATCGGGGTGAATGTCCTTGAAAGAAAAAAGGCGGAGGGCCGCGCTGATCGGTTTAAGGTCGGTCTGTTCGGCTGTGTTTATTCTCATATCGGTTTTTTCCGTGGGCGCGCGGGCAGGCAGCGCGATCAGGGAAAACGGCGGTGTTTTTTCTGATTTTATCAAGCCGGACACGGACGCGGCGGACACACAAAAGCCGGATGCTCCGGAAGAAGAGCACAACACCCCTTCCCCGCCGTCGACTGACGACGCAGACGCGGACAAGTCCGAGGAGGGGCAGAAGATTGTACCGGTAGAGTTGTCCTACTCGGACGGCAGCGGGGAAATCTTATTCAAAAACGAAACCGACTATACTTTTGACACGGGGGCGCTGTTGGGTGCGGGATATCCCATCGAGCCGGTGAGCGGGGATCAGCCGTCGGTGCTGATCCTACATACCCACGCTACCGAAAGTTATGCGCAAGAGAAAGCCTCCACCGTGACCGACACCCGCAGCGACAACCCGGAACAAAATATGATCGCCGTGGGCAAAGCGCTTTCGGACAGCCTTGCCAAGGGGGGCGTGCAGGCCGTTCACTGTACCCGGATGCATGACGCCGCCTCTTATAACGATGCCTATGACAGTTCGCGAAAGAGCGTGGAGGAATATCTGGAAAAGTATCCTTCCATTCGCTACGTGCTGGACGTTCACCGGGACGCCATCGAAACCGCGGAGGGCGGGATGGCAAAGCCTGTGATCGAGAAGGACGGGACCAAACTTGCACAGGTTATGCTGGTGGTAGGCACCAACGAGGGGGGCGCGGATCATCCCGGCTGGAAGACCAATCTTTGCGTGGCCGCCCGCCTGCAGGAGCGTATGATGGCGTTTGATCAGAGTTTTGCCCGTCCGATCAATCTGCGCTCTGCCAGTTTCAACCAGCAGTATTGCCCCGGTTTTTTGCTTGTGGAGATCGGCAGCTGCGCCAATACTTTAGAGGAAGCAAAAGCCTCGGCGGAGGTGTTCGGGTCACTGTTTGCCGCCCTGATACAGGATCCGTAAAAAAGGCTGTGCAAATTTGAAAAAATGTGATATAATAAGAGCGCATTCAAACAAGGACGGACAAAAATATGGCGAAAAACAACCATTACAAGGCGCAGAACAAGCAAAAAGCAAATAAGCGCAGAATCGGCCCGATCGTGACCTGTGTGCTTTCGATTGCAGTCGTAGTATGTACGGCAGGGATCATGGGATGGGCCATGTTCGGCCCCGCACTGTCGGATTTTATCTCTCGTTCCCTCAAATTGACCGATACCGCCCGGGAAGAGCCCACCGTCTGGTGCTCGATCGGTTATCCCGATCTTCAGGAGGACGGACGGATTTTTCAGACCGGCGGAATGCGGGCGCTGACCGGGACCACCCTGCGGGAGGCGCTGGAAAAGGATTATGCGGAGGATTTTACGGTTACCTTTGCCGAGGACGGCACGCTGCTTTCCTTAGGTGAACTTACCGCCGACCAAACCCACTCTTTCGCGATTTACGAATCTACCGAGCAAGGGGTCAAGCGGCTGGACAAAAAGGGTGAGACGGTATGATGAACGTTGTACTTCTGGAGCCGGAGATGCCCGCCAACAC
>CANQPT010000027.1 GCA_947625805.1 uncultured Clostridia bacterium | reverse complement strand
CGCCGTTGTATTCGATCGCCAACTGATATGCGTCGATCGGATCGTCCACCCCCTCTAGCTTGTAAACGACCGAGAAGGCGCTGGCGCCGCCTAAGATGGCGTTTCCTTGCCAAAGGGTCTGCGTTGCGGGAGCGGCGTCGCCCTCGCTCTTATTGAAGGGAACCGGCTGTCTGTCGGTAAAGTAGACGCCGGTCTGCTGACCGCTCAGGGTGATCGAAGCCGAGGCGTCCAAAAGGATGATCACGTCGCGCTCGCCGATGGCAGCGGTGCCGCTCAGAGAAAGCGTGCAGACGCCCGCCACGCCGGGAACGGCGTCAAAGGTCAGCTCGGCGATCTTGCCGTCCTCGTCCACGTGATTAAACGGCACTTCCAGTTTGCCGTCCTTGCCTCCCTCAAAGGAGACTAAGCCCGGGTCGTACTCGACTACCGCCTGACCGCCGGTCACGCCGAGAGAGGGGTCTTGCATGCGCAGGGTCAGTTTATTGCCGGTCGAATTCATGGGAACGCTGAGTGAATCCGTCGCAAAGCGGGTGTAGATCTCCGCTTTCTTGTAGGTCGCGTAGAGCTTGTCGGTCATGCCCGGCAGGGCGCTGTGTCCGTCTTTGTCTACCCAGATCGAGAAAGCAAAGCCTTCCTCCGGCGTTGCTTTTACTTCTTCGGGTGCGGTCACAGCGAAAAAGGTCCAACTATTTTCGCCGCCGCCCGCAGCGTCGCCTGTTGTCGGGACAACCTTGACGGTTGCCTGCTCCAGCTTCGGCGCGCCCGAGCCGATCGGCTCGGTTGCGCCCTGCGCGTTGTAATAGGTCGCGCTCTGACCCTCCAGGGTCACCGCGCCCGGCAGAATGCCCATCAGGGCGACCTCGCATTCCGCTTTCACGATGGCGCCGTTGTTGTCGTAGGATTTCTTGTCATAGGCGCGTCCGGTCACGTTGGTGATGGCCTTGAAGCCGCCGTGTGTGTTGACGTCCCAGTTCCACGCCAGATTCGTGCTCAGAGGGATGCGGAGCAGGTAATCTCCGTCGCTTTCAATCGGGAACCCGTAATTTTGCAGGTTGACGCCGCCGGTACTACCCGAGCCGAACGTGGAGCCGTTGTCGGTCTTGAAACCGATGGTTACGGCGGCAAGGTAGATCGGCGTCTTGAGGTTGCGGACGTTGAACCAGAGCGTGAGGCTGCGCAAAGGCTCGTCCGGGTTAGTCCTCTCGATCTGGGCTTCGCTGTCGTAGAACGTCGTGTTGCTCGTTTTTGGAACGACGTAGTTGGGATTTTCATTCAAGAAAACGCCAACCAGATCTTCCGCGCTCACCGTGAAAATCATCACGAAAAGCATGGAAAGGACCATCGCAAAGGCAAGTAATATTGCCACCAATCGCTTTTTCATCTGCTTTCCCTCCTAAATATTTATGGAAAAAATCATGTGAAGAATATCCTGCTCACGCAGGACGTCCCAATGGTACAACTAATTTTAACACAAATGGAACGCAATGTAAATAAGGTTTTTTAGATTATTGGAAAATTTCGTTAAAATGAATAAAAAATATTTTCCATTTTGTATACAATTCACAAACCCGGACAAGGGTGCAAAGGGCAAAAAAACGCCGAAAAGAGAAATTTTCCGCCCGTACCGGTTGACAAGCGCCGGGTTTTTGGATATAATAAATAGAAAGTGAAAAGCGATGATGAGGATCGCAGTCCCTTTTCGGGCCAAAGAGAGCCGCCGATGCTGGAAACGCGGCGCCCGCAGGGAAGGTGCACAACACCTCGGAGCTGACGGAAGAACGCGGGCAAGGCCCGCTATTAGACCCGTCCGGAGCACACCCGTTACGTGTCATGAGCCGGGCCGCATTGCGGTCAATTTGGGTGGTACCGCGGAAACCTCTTTCGTCCCATAGTTATGGGGCGGATTTTTTTGTTCAAGAAAGGAACACGCATGCAAATCACAAGAGAATTGGTGGAATACGTAGCCGACCTGTCCCGCATTTGCCTTGATGGGGCGAGCGAAGAAAAGATGGAGCGGGAGTTGGGGGCTGTCATCGAGTATATGGAGGTGTTAAACGCACTCGACACCGACGGGGTCGAGCCGCTTTCTCACGTTTTCCAGGTCACCAACGTTATGCGGGAGGACGCGGTCGCACCCTCCAGCCCGCGGGAGGACATTCTGGCGGGCGCGCCGGAGGCAACCGGGCAGACCTTTGTCGTACCCAGAACACTGGAATGAGAGGGCGGAGCATGGAAATTACAAAACTGACGGCGCTGCAAACGGCCGCCGCGATCAGACAAAAAACGCTGACCGCCCCCGAGGCGCTGGAAGCGTCGCTTGAGGCCATCGGGGCGACGGGAGAGGCGGTAAACGCATATATCACCGTGTGCGCCGGGCAAGCGCGGGAGCGCGCGCAGCAAGTGCAGGCAAAGATCGAGGCGGGGGTCCTTACCTCGCCCCTTGCGGGCGTGCCGGTCGCCGTCAAAGACAATATCTGCACCAAAGGCGTGCGCACTACCTGCGCCTCTAAGATTTTAGGCGACTTCACACCCTTTTATAACGCAACCGTCATCGAGCGGCTGGAAGCGGCCGGAGCCGTGATTATCGGCAAGTGCAACATGGACGAATTTGCCATGGGCTCGACCAGTGAAACCTCCTATTACGGGCCTACCAAAAATCCGTGGGATTTATCCCGCGTGCCCGGCGGCTCGTCGGGCGGGGCGGCGGCCGCCGTGGCCGCACTGCAAGCGCCCATCGCGCTGGGCTCGGACACCGGCGGCAGTATCCGCCAGCCGGCCTCCTACTGCGGCGTGACCGGGTTCAAGCCCACCTACGGAACGGTTTCCCGGTACGGGCTGATCGCGTACGCCTCCTCCCTTGACCAGATCGGGCCGATCGCCCGGGACGCGGACGACTGCGCCGCCATGATGGACGTCATCCGCGGAAAGGACGACCGGGACGGTACCTCGCTTACGGTCGATCAGGGCAGTCTTCTGGACGCTGTGCGGGCAACGGAAAGCCTGAAGGGCATGCGTGTGGCGCTGCCCGCTCAGTGCTTTGAAAGAGAGGGACTTGACGGCAGGGTGGCAGACGCCGTGCGCACGACCGCAGGGATTATGGAAGAGTTGGGCGCACAGGTGCAAACGGTCGATCTCGATTTCCTTGACTACGTGATCCCCGCTTACTATATCATTGCCGCCGCCGAGGCAAGTTCCAACCTTTCCCGCTTTGACGGGGTCAAGTACGGTATGCGCGCGGAGGAATACGGGGACTTGACCGATCTATACAAAAAAACCCGCAGCGAGGGCTTTGGCGACGAGGTCAAAAAACGCATTTTGCTGGGCACGTTCGTGCTTTCCAGCGGGTATTACGACGCATACTACCGCAAGGCGCTGCAGGTAAAGGCGATTATCAAGGAGCGCTTTGACCGCCTGTTTGAGCGCTTTGATTTGATTCTCACCCCGACCGCGCCGGCTACCGCGCCGATTTTGGGCGAGTCGCTTGCAGATCCGTTAAAAATGTATTTATCGGATATCTTTACCGTGTCGGTCAATATCGCGGGACTTCCGGGCATTTCCATTCCCTGCGGCTTTGACGGCGCGGGAATGCCCATCGGCGCACAGATGATCGGCCAGCGCCTGCAGGAGGCGACCGTGCTGGGTGCCGCGCACGCGGTCCAGCGTCTTACCGATTACCATACACGCACCCCGGAGGTGAAGGCATGAACTGGGAAATCGTCATGGGTCTGGAAGTTCACGTGGAACTTGCAACCAAAACCAAAATTTTCTGTTCCTGTACCACGCAGTTCGGCGGCGCGCCCAACACCCATTGCTGTCCGGTCTGTACGGGTATGCCGGGAACCCTGCCCGTGCTCAACCGCAAGGTGCTTGAGTACGCGGTCAAGGCGGGCGTCGCGCTTGGGTGCGAGATCACCCGGTACAATAAATTCGACCGCAAAAATTATTTCTATCCCGACCTGCCCAAGGCCTATCAGATCAGCCAGTTGTATCTTCCCTTTGCGCGCGACGGCGCGGTTGAGATTGCCTGCGCCCCGGGGCTTACCAAAACCATTCGCATTCACGAAATCCACATGGAAGAGGACGCGGGCAAACTGGTGCATTCGGCATACGGCGAGGCTTCCTTCCCCGATTACAACCGCTGTGGCGTGCCGCTGATCGAGATCGTGTCCGAACCGGACTTTCGCTCGGCGCAAGAGGTGCTGGCATATCTTGCCAAACTCAAGAGTACCTTTGAATATCTCGGCATATCGGACGTGAAAATGGAAGAGGGCTCCATGCGCGCGGACGTCAACCTTTCGGTACGCCCGGCGGGCAGTCAAGCCCTCGGCACCCGTACCGAGATGAAGAACATCAACTCTTTCAAGAGCATTGAGCGTGCCATCGCCTACGAGAGCGCACGGCAGATTGAGGTGATCGAGTCGGGCGGCAGTGTGATACAAGAGACCCGCCGCTGGGACGAAAACAAGGGAAAGACTTTTTCCATGCGCTCTAAGGAGGACGCGCAGGATTACCGCTATTTCCCCGAGCCGGACATTCCGCCGATCGAGATAAGCGACGAGATGCTGGAAAAGATCCGCGCTTGCCAGCCCGAGTTTGCCGATCAGAAGGCGGCGCGCTATGTGGAAGAATACGGCCTTTCCGAGGCAGATGCAAAGATTATCGTCGCCTCCGTTCGCATGGCCTCCCTCTTTGAGGATACCGTCGCCCTGTGCGGCAACCCCAAAGAGGTGCGCTACTGGCTGTTAGGCGAGGTGTTATACTTTATCAACGACCGCGGCATGACCCTGTCCGACTTCCGGTTGGACGCGCAGTCCTTTGCCGCATTCGTGAAGATCGCGGCCTCCGAGAGGATCAACCGCCGGGGAGCCAAGAAACTGTTTGAGGCAATGATCTTTGCCGATCACCCGCTTGACCTTGAGGCATATATCAGGGAAAACGACCTTGAGCAGGTAGACGACGCGCAACTGATCCGGGAAGCCGTGCGCGCGGTCATTGCCGAAAACCCCAAGACGGTGGAGCAGTATAAGAACGGTGTGACCAAGGTCGCGGGCTTTTTGGTGGGACAGACCATCAAGCGCCTGTCCGGCAAGGCAAAGCCGGAAACGGTCAACAGGATCATAGCACAAGAGTTAGCAAAGTTGTGAGGAGGATACAATGGAATTTGTGAATACCGAAAAGAAAGCGGATACCACCCGCATTGAGACGCTGATCGAGCGCTTTGCTTTGGGCGAGGTCAAGGACGGCGACCCTGTGCGCTTAAAGGGCACGCTTCACCGCATTAAGGAGATGAGCGGCTTTGCGTTTGTCAACGTAAGAGGCGCCCGCACGGTCTTTCAGTGCATCTGGGAGGAAGGCACGTCCACGCCCCATATCAACCAATTCCGCGTCGAGGAGTGCGTGATCATCGACGGTACCGTGGTCTTTGAGGAGCGCAGTCGTCTGGGATTTGATATCCGCATCGGGCATATGGAGCGCATTTCCGGCAGAGCCGAGGTTCCCCCGGTGGAAATCGGCAACGACCGCAAGATGGAAAAACTCAATTTGAACACCTTGCTTGACAACCGCGTGATTTCCCTGCGCAACCCAAAGATCCGTGCGATTCTCAAGATCGCGGACGGGGTCATGTACGGCTTCCGGCAGTTCTTGCGGGAGGAGGGATTTACCGAATTTGTCCCGCCCAAAATCGTGTCCGAGGGAGCCGAGGGCGGCGCGGATATGTTCGAGGTCGATTACTTCGGTCAAAAGGCATACCTCAATCAAAGCCCGCAGATGTATAAGCAGATCATGGTGGGCGTATTCCAGCGTGTGTTCACGGTAGGCCCGGTCTTTCGTGCCGAGAAATACAGCACCAACCGCCATATCAACGAGTTTCAGGGCATGGACTTGGAGATGGGCTTTATCGATTCTTTTGAGGATCTTATGGAACTCGAAGCCAGAATGTTTCAGTATCTGTTCCGCCTGCTCAACGAGCAGTATGCGCCGGAACTGGAACTGTTCCTCGGCCGTGATGCAAGACTTCCCGATCTTACCGTATTTCCGAAACTGCGCTTTACCGAGGCAAAGCAGTTGTTTGCCGACGCGCACCCGGGCGGACAGGGTCAGAGCGCACTTGCCGAGCCGGACTTTGCCCCCGAAGAGGAAAAATGGCTGGGTGAATACTTCCTCAAAGAACTGGGCGCACCCATCGTGTTTATTACCCACTATCCGTCGGTCAAGCGTCCGTTCTACGCCATGGACGACCCGGACGATCCCAAGTACACGCTGAGTTACGATATGCTGCTGAACGGTCTGGAGGTTACCACCGGCGGCCAGCGTATCCACGACTACGAGATGCAGCTTGAAAAGATGCGCAAGCGCGGCATGGACGCCGACCAGTTCGAGGACTATCTTACCATGCACAAATACGGCATGCCGCCTCACGGCGGCATGGGTCTGGGTTTGGAGCGAATCGTGCAGAATCTTCTGGGACTTGACAACATCAAGCAGGCCACCGCGTTCCCGCGTGACCGCGATCGCCTAAGACCGTAAAAAACGATCAGGATAGAATGCGTTTTTTGAGAAGATAATCCCGCAGGCGAACTGTGAAGGCGGCAAGTTGAGAGCGGGTAAGCGTTCCCTTGGGCGAAATGGTATTGGGCGTAACGCCGCATAAAATTCCGCTGCTCACTGCCCATTTGATTGCTCTCAGAGCAAAGCAACTGATTTCACCCCGATCCTCAAAGGCGGCTAAAGCAGAGTCGTCGCCCCAAAGGGTGCGCCCAAGGGCCAACTGTGCATACCGGAAGAGCATGGTGACCATTTGCTCGCGGGTGACCGGGTCGCTCGGGCGGAAGGTATACTCTGTCACACCGGTCACCACGCCGTTGTCCGCCGCCCAGCTGACCGCCTGACCTGCGGCGTCTGTTTTTATGTCATAAAAGCGATTGTTTCCCACCTTGGGGCAACCCGCCATGCGGTAAAGGACCGTTGCCACGTTTTTCCGGCTTACCTGTCCGGTGGGACAAACGGGATCCGCCGTTCCCGTCCCCTGCATATAGCCGTAGTGGAAACAGCGCGAGATGGCTTTGTTTGTGTCCCCGCTTACGCCGGCTACCTCCATCTTGGGCACCCACTGTGCATACAGCGTATCAAACCCCTTTTTGGGGATATCATTTTCTTGACTGACGTAGGTCCCCGATTCGTCCGCCCAGCCGTCAAAGTAGGCGTCCGGGGCGTCCTCCAAATCGGGAAACGCCGCTTTTTGCGATGCGTCGCCCGGTAAAAAGACCGAGGAATAGGCATTTCCGATCCGTGCAATGCGGGGAAAAGTCCGGTCTTTTTTTTCATGGTCGCCTTTCAGATCGGTAAAAAGGATCGGTCGATCCAAGCACGGCTCCCATGCCGCGATCAGGCGGATTTTGTTGCCCCCTTCGGGCAGGGGATGCGAGAACAACCAATCGGAAAGACGAAAGAGAGCTTTGGGCTGATACATTTCGCCGTCGTATTTCCAGCCCGCAAACCGGTATCCTTCCCGCACGGGGATCTCGTCCGGCAGAATCATTCCGCGATTGTCGCCGGAAATCCGATACACGCCCGAAAGCGGCGTTTTGTATGTGGGAGAAGGGTCGCAGGGATGCGCGTCCGTATCAAAATGAATGACGTAGTCGCCGCTGACCCATTTGGCATACAGCGTTTGGCTCACCCCTGAGGCGTAGGCCGCGCCGGGAGCGTATGCGGGCTGCCCGTCTTTAGTTTCAGACCAACCGAAAAAGGTGAAGCCCCATCTGAATGGCTCTTCCCGTCTTAAGTTGATTGTTTGGCCATATCGGATTTCCTGCGCCTCGGGCGCTTGGCTTCCTCCGTTTGCGTCATAGGTGACCTTTGCCACAACCCTCGGGGTCTCGCTTGCTATGAGCGTATAGTTCCGGAATTCCGGGAGCGGAATTTCCCCGCCGGGTTGATACAAGACGTCATCTTTTCCGTTTTCGATTTTCCAGCCGTTGAAGTCGTAGAAATCCGATTCCGGAGTTTGCAGAAGACGGCTTGGGATTTTGAGACTTCCGCCTTTTTCGCCCTCGCATTCGCCGTATCGGATGATTTGCTCTGCCGGGGCGGAGCCGTCGCTCGTCTTGTAGGTGATGACACAGGTGCGTTCCTCCCAATCCGCATAAAGAGTCGTATTCTGCCGCAAGTCCGGGAGCGTATGACCCGGAAGATAGGCCGACGGGTCGGTCGTTTTCTTTTTCCAGCCGATGAATTTCCTGCCTTCACAAAACGCGGCATAGGTGATTGTATGGGACTTGCCGAGGTCTACCGTTATGCTTGCGCTCGTGCCAAGCGTGCTTCCGTTCTCACAGAAAACTTGTCCGCCGTTTGCGTCAAAGGTGAGCATGCACACCCAGTGGGCGGTGAGGGTAATATTGCCGGTAACGCCGTCGATCGCATCTCCTTTGAAATAGGTTTTTCCGTTGTACAGCCAACCTTTGAACACCCGCCCTTCCGCGCTTGGATCTTCGACTGAGACTTGCACGGTCGCGGGGTCTGCGTTTTCCGTCTTTGCATAGGTCGAATTGTCGCTTACGTAGGTTACGGTGACGGTATCCGCTTTTTTGACTTTTGGCCTTACGATATACCGGATGATTCCGTCCCGCTTCATCTGATTGAAAGAGGCGTAATTGCGATCCAGATTCATATTGCCCCAGTGAAGATAACAGCCAAGCGATCCAAGACATTCCGCGACTTGTACGGTGTCGTGATCGTCGGCTACGCTCCATATCACAAATGAGTGCACGTACCGACCGTATGCAACACGGACAAAGTCTCCGGGTTGGGGAGTTGCCGTTCCGGGGTCTTTCACCTCCCAGTTTTCATATGACGGCTTTGTTTTTTCCGAAAAGGTATAGTCCCCTGAAATATTCGGAAAGTCTCCGAAAAGAACGTACTCGAGAAATTTCGCAAATCCGTGGCATTGTATTCCCAGAAATTTGTTGGAAGTACAGTTGTCGCACGAGCCGGGGTTGTCTTTGGGACAACCTGTGCCCGTCACGCCCCAGTTGCTTTCGGATAACTGACTTTGCTTAAGACCTTTGTTCCAGTATTTGCCGTCATACAGGTTTTTGTAAGCGGTGAGCATATCCGTGATCTCCCGGTTTGATAATTGTTTCATACATAAATCTCCTTTGGTTTTGTCAATTTGGTATTGCTGTGACAATGATATACCAAGTTGCGTTTGTATTCTCGGCATTTTGCGCTCACTCTCACGGTATTTCCGGCATTTTGCGCTCACTCTCCAAAAAGATAAACAAAAGCGACCAACTTTTTACGGTTGATCGCTTGCCTATCAGTCGGAAATTAAAAAATATCTGAGAGAATTCTCTGAAAATGCCGGAAGGTTCTTTCAGATCCTTCCCGAATATCATATATCCCGGGGCAGTGGGATTTATCGCTTTCGCCGGTTTCTGTCAGGTGAGCAACCCATATCTCTGCTTCAACGAAAGAATGCGGTAAACGCTTTCATCTATGCGTTCCTCACGAATGGTTCCGCTTTCGACAGCAGTTACGACTGCTTCAAACGCTTGCTTGAAATTTTCCGGTTCAAGCAAAATGTCGCATCCGGCTTCCAATGCCTTTATTGCGGCTTCTTGCGCATCATATTCATTCGTGACAGCCCCCATTTCCAAAGAATCTGTAATCACAACGCCGTCAAAGCCAAGCTGGTCTCTCAAAATCGTATTTACAATTTCAGAAGACATGGTAGCGGGAGTGTAATCCCCCGTTATATTCGGTGTTGCAATATGTCCTACCATCACACAATCCGCAACCGTCAGCGATTCATAAGGAAGCCATTCGCAACTTTCCATTTGCGCCTTGGTTTTATCATTGACTGCCAATCCGCTGTGACTGTCTTCTGCCGTATCGCCATGTCCCGGAAAGTGTTTGAATACCGGAATGATCTGTTGCTCTTTCAGGCCCTGTGCCATGGCGTTTGCCATTTCTGCGGCAATCTTTCCGTTTGACGAGAAAGCACGGTTTCCAATAACCGTATTGTCCGGATTTGTATTCACATCAGCAACGGGAGCAAAGTCCATATTGAATCCGTAGCGATTCAGATAGGAGCCGATGGTATTTCCCATAGACAGGGCTTCCGACGGGTTTCCGGTTGCGCCAACCGACGCCGCGCTTCCGTACTTTGGTAAATCAAATGCAGGATGATTGGCAAGTCGTGCAACAAGTCCGCCTTCTTCATCAACCGCAATCAACAGCGGGATACTGCTTGTATTTTGCAAAGACGCAATGAAAGCGATAAGCTGTTCTTCATCAACAATGTTTTTCCCAAACATTGCTATGCCGCCTACGGGATAATCTTTCAACATATCAGTCATTGTTGCCGAAAGTTCGGTCACGCCTGTTGCTGACGAATCATTTACTTGTTCGGGAGTCTGTGACAGATCCAACGAATCGGGGCGAATGATGAATAATTGTCCGACTTTTTCCCGCACTGTCATTTGTTCGATCAGAATTTCGATCTCATCGACTTGTTGCGGAAGTTTACCGGACGTGGCTTCCGTTGCTTCAGTGGTACTTGCGGCGGGCGTTTCTTGGTTACCGGATTGCTCTGTGTCTTGTGCAGATGTCGCTTGTCCGCTTGTTTGATATTCGGAATGAGCAGTGGAATCCGAAACCGCCGGACTGCACCCCACAAGAAGAAACGCCGGCACGATTGCTAAGGAAATCACGGATAGAATCAATTTCTTACTGTTTTTCATGCATGGATACCTCCCTTATAAAAATGTTGATACGGCAAGGATATTACGCGCCCATGCGGTCGGCTTCGGAGTCGAGGGTGATCTCGGCGGCCTCCGGCTCTTTTTCCGGATCGCACATACCGGACAGACGCACGGCTTGATCGATGGCTTTGAGGGCTACGCCGGCCACCTGATGATTGAACGCGCCGTCCTTGCCGGTGATGCGTCCGTTGGCTTCGTCGGCGATGGAAAAGAGCATATCGAGCACCTGCTGTTTGCTCCACCTGCCGGCGTGTATGCCCGTTTCCGTGGCAAAACCGGCCTCCTCGGCCAACAGAGCGCAAAACTGATTTTTATACGTGGTAAATTCATTTTGCGCGATGGGCAGTTCAAATTTGCGCTGCAGCCGGTCGAACGGATATTCTCTGAAATTGATCACGTTCAGAATGATCGCCTCGATCAGTTTGGCGCGCACTCCCTCGGCCATGCCGTCAATTTTCATGCGCTCTGCCGCCGCGCGCACGCACCGCTTGTACGGCTGCTGTTTTCTATACTCCAAGATCGCTCCGCAAAATTTGCGGAGAATTTTTGCTTCATCCGTCTTCATTCAGAATATGTCCTTTCTTATGCAATATAATGATTTTGATCTTCACAGGACGGGGCTCTTGTGAATTACAATCACATTATAGCACTACTTGTGAATTATGTCAACAATAATGTGAAAATAATTCAAAAAAATTGCAAAACCCCTTTACAATGTGATTGTTTTTCACTATAATAGAATGAAACCCATTATAAGGAGCGGAAAAATGACGGGAGAGAGGATCAAAGACCTGCGCCGGGAAAGGCATTTGACACAACAACAACTGGCGGACGCGCTGGGGATAGAGCGATCAAGCATTGGAAAATACGAGACAGGATCGATGCCGTCCGCGGAAGTCATGCTTCGGCTGGCGGAATTTTTCGGCGTGAGCGTGGACTATCTCTGCGAGCGGGAAACCGACAACGCGCTGCGGGCGGAAAACGACGCCGAGCGGCAGCTGCTGGTCATGTTCCGCCGCACTGAGGGGATCCCGGAGGAGCGCCGGGAAGAGATTACGCAGCATATCCGTTCTACCATCGAGATGTATCTCCAAGCATCGGGAGTGCAGAACGATGACTGATTTGCGCCCGGAGATCTGCGCCGCCCGATTGCTGTCCCAACAGCAAAGGCTGGACACGGGAGCGTGGGTGCGCTCGCTGCGCTTTGAGCGCCCCATCGTCTTTGACACCTTTGCCCACTATGCCAAGCTGTGCGGCACACAAAGACCGCTGTCCGCCGCCGACGGGTGTACCGTACGCTACGGGGACACGGCGCTGGTGCTGTATCAGCCCGGCTGGACGGTGGCGCGGGTCAACTACACCCTTGCCCACGAGGTGGGGCATATTCTTCTGGATCATACCGACGCTCCGGGACAAGAGAAAGAGGCCAACCGGTTTGCCTCGGCCCTGCTCATTCCTTTTGCGCCCATGCGGGTGCTGCGGGAGCGGGGGATCACCGATCCCCGCAGTATTGCGCGCTTTTTCGGGGTTTCCCTGTCTGCGGCACGGGTGGCTTGCGAGCGGGCAAGCGTACGCACCGATTACGACGGGAAGATCCTCGCCCTTTATCGGGAGCGCTTGCATTGCGGCGAGCGCAAGACCCTTGATATTTTGTTTGAGCTGTGATACAATAAAGTATCAGGAAAGGTGTCCGGCGAAAGCCGGCGCTGAGATGGAGTGTTTGATGAAACGATTGCTATGTATGCTTTGCGCGGCGGCTCTGCTGTGCTTTGCTTTTTCTTCCTGCCGGAGCAGGGAAAATACCGATCCAACCTCGATGGCGGTTATTGTGGACAAAGAACTTTTGTCGGCGATCACCGCGTGGAATAAGGTGGAGGATTATGAGATCTCCTTTTCCTCCATCACCACTATGGTGGAAAACGGAGATGAGGAGAACGCCCAGGGCACGGCTTTCCGCTTTGACGTCAAGCGCAGACAAAACGGCGCGGACGGCCCCATTTACGAGGGTAGTTATGTGGGCAGAAATTCCGCTTTTGCATTTGATTTTACCTACGATTATTATTATTCCGACGGTTGGGTGTACCGGATCTATACCGAGCCTGACGGGATTGAAGAGTTAAACGAATACGGGCGCTATGAGAGCACGGAAGAGGAATTTACGGCGCTCTTTGACGGCATTGAGCCGGTAATCGTGACCGAGGAGGAGTTTGCACAGGCAAGCGCCCAGCGCTCGTCGGAAGGCCTTGTCACCGTGAGCGTGCCGATTACAAATTCCGCCACGCTGGATGCGCTTGCGGGCGATCTTTCGATGATCGCCGACGCAAGCGGGGTGGAGCTATCCGACCTGGTTCTCTCCGAACCGGTTGTCTCCTACGCTCTGCAAAACGGAAAACTTTGCGGTTATATCGGCACGTTGGACGTTTCTCTGGTGACCGATGAGGGCGACTCGCGTGTCTTTTCCCTTGAGAAAAGCTGCACGATTCTCGCGACCGGCGAGGACGTAGCGCAAATCGCGCTTCCGGAGGGTGCGGAAAAGTATGAGATCCTTGCATAAGCTACGTGCGTTGGCGCTGTTTTGTCTTTTGCCGCTTTTGCTGTGCGCCTGTGCAGGCCCCGACGGTTCCGAGTCCTCCGAAACGGAGCCTTCCACCGAGCCGTCCTTTGATTATTCGGCGGCCCTTGCCGCCTACGGCGCTCTGCCGGGCGAGGTGGAGACTACGCTAAGCTGTGCCCTCCCCGTCGAAATCCGGATAGGCTATCATATCATACCGGACGGCGAGGGCGGATATACCGCCGCTCCGCTCCAAGAGGGAGAGAGCCTGTCCTGCACTGCCGGGCAAGCCGAGGCGTTCTTGCGGCAGGCGTGCTATCTTCCGCCTTATGATACCGAGGTGACCGGGGAAGACGGGAGGTATACTGCCGAATTATCCGGGGACGGAGTGTGTACGTTCTTACTGTCCGGAAACCCCCTGTTCACCGGATATGAAGAGAGCGGCGCCGCGACGCTTGCCGCCCCCTGCGTCTATACGGTATATGCTCAGGACGGGAAAATCCTTTCTTACTCCTATTCCTTTACGCTGTCTGTTACGGACGGCGCCGAGACGTTATGCCCGGATATCTGTTATACGATTGAGGTAAAAGAATGAAAAAACGCACGATTGCTTTGATTTTGACCGCGCTGATGCTCTGTTCCTGCGGCAAGGGAGACTATCGGTCGGCCACACAAGCGCTCGACCAAAGCGACTCCTATACGGTAAGCGCGGAAAGTGAGATACACTTAAGCGCGCCGGATACGCAAACACGGGAAATTCAGGAAAGCCTGTCTTTTACCCGCCGCAGTATGGGATATGCGGCCGTTGTTACAAAAGGAGAACAGGTGACCCGGTATTACTATCAGGGCGGCAAGATCTATACCGATTCGCAGGAGGGAAAATACGTCATTACGGGGGAATACAGCGAATTTCTTTCCGGGTTCGGTTATGCACCGCCGCTGGACGCGGACCTTAAGGACGCGGAGCAAAAGGACGGCGGCTGGGTTTATACCGCGACCTTGTCCGGGGACGATTACGCGCAGCAGCTGTTGGCGCTGAGCACGGAATTTGAGCGTATGGAGTCGGTCAAGTTCGGTGATCTTACCTATACCGCGACCGTGAGCGGGGATCGGCTGACCGCGTATTCGTACGAGGTTTCTTTCACGGCCGGGGACGGAACGGAAGGCGGCGTCACGTTCCGCGCGACGGTGGGCGAGCGTGCCGAGTCAGTGGATTTCCCGTCTGATGAGGACGGATATATCTCCATGGACGGCATGGAGGATATCGGGATCGGAGACGATGCGTTTACCGAGCAGGTGCTGTACGTCATCTTTGAGTCCCTGTACAACCCGGACGGCAGCAAAACGGAAAACTTTGACGCTTATTACCGGCAGTTTGCCGAGATGTACGGCGAGGAGTTTATGCAGCAGATTGTCGAGGCGGCAGATCTCTTCCGCGATCCGGGTATAGAGGATTGAATCTTATACCGCACAGACGAAAAAGAACACGGGAGCAAGTCAAACGATTTGCTCCCGTGTCTTTACCTTTATAAAATCAAATCAATTTCCGGAATAATTCGGCGATTTCTCCGACGCTGGTTTCGCGGGGGTTGCCGGGACGGCAGGCGTCGTCGTAGGCGGATTGCGACAGGAAGGGGATATCTTCTTGCTTTGCGATCCCGTGAAGATCTGACGGAATGCCCACGTCGCGGGAAAGCGCCCGTACCGCGTCACATGCGGCCTTGCGCGCCGCCTCAAGAGACATCGCGTCCACGCCCTCTACGCCCATTGCCTTTGCAATGTCACGGTACTTTTCGCCGGTGGCTGGAGCGTTGTACTCCATGACGGTCGGCAGCAGAATGGCGTTTGCCACACCGTGCGGGGTATCGTACAGCGCACCCAGCGTGTGTGCCATCGAGTGCACGATCCCTAAGCCTACGTTGGAGAAGCCCATGCCGGCAATATACTGACCGAGCGCCATGCCTTCGCGTCCTTCAGCCTCGCCGTTTACCGCGCCGCGCAGACTGCGGGCGATGATTTCGATGGCCTTGAGATGGAACATATCGCTCATTTCCCATGCGCCTTTTGTGATATAACCCTCGATGGCGTGGGTCAGCGCGTCCATACCGGTGGCCGCGGTCAGCCCTTTGGGCATGGTGGACATCATGTCGGAATCCACCACTGCGACCACAGGAATGTCGTGCACGTCTACGCAGACCATCTTGCGGTTGCTCTGTACGTCTGTAATGACGTAGTTGATGGTCACCTCTGCGGCAGTTCCGGCCGTGGTGGGCACGGCGATGATCGGCACGCAGGGGTTTTTGGTGGGTGCGACGCCCTCGAGCGAACGCACGTCCGCAAATTCGGGATTGCGGATGATGATACCCACAGCCTTTGCGGTGTCCATGGACGAGCCGCCGCCGATGGCGACGATGCTGTCACAGTCGGCCGCTTTGAAAGCGGCCACGCCGCTCTGCACGTTCTCGATGGTGGGATTGGGCTTGATCTCCGAGAAAACCGTGTAGACCATCCCCGCCGCATCCAATAAGCCGGTCACCTTTGCCGCAATTCCCAGCCGTACCAGATCGGGGTCGGCGCAGACAAAGACTTTTTCAAAGCCGCCTGCCCTCAACTCGTCCGGAATCGCGCTGATCGCGCCCGCTCCGTGATAGGACGTTTGATTGAGTACAAATCTGTTTGCCATAGTGATACCTCCGTTGATGTCTATATGGTAACATATCCGTTACCATTATTTTGCTGAATTTTGTTGTCTTAGTATGATGCAATATCGATCTGACAAACCGAGTCGGATACACGCTCGCCCAAGAACAGGTGAGCCTGTTCCGCAAAGCCGGCGGCGTTGTCGGACACGAAATAACGCACTGTGCCTTTTGCCGTGGGGGCGGGTATGCGTGCGCTCAGATGAGTGCACAGCGCCCGGGCGCTTTCCGCACCCGAGTTGATCAGCCTCACGCCCGGCAGTACCGCGGCAATGTGCTGCGCGATGATCGGGTAATGGGTACAGCCCAGGATAAGCGTATCACATTCCTGCTCCCGAATGGGGGCAAGATAGTGTTCGCAGGCAAGGCGTGTGATGGGATCGTCGGCTGCGGTAAAGCCGTTTTCCACCAGCGGCACGAACAGCGGACAGGCGATCTGCGTGATCTGCAGATTTTCCCGCACCGAGCAAAGCACCCGTTTGTACGCTCCGCTGGAAACGGTGGCGGCGGTTCCGATCACGCCGATCTTCCCGTTGCGGGTGGCGCGCAGGGCCGCCTCGGCGGCGGCCTCTACCACCCCGAAGACGGGTAGGTCGAATGTCGCACGCAGGCAATCGATGGCAGTCGAGGACACGGTACCGCAGGCGGCAAGAATGGCTTGCGGCTCAAAGGTGAGCAAAAAGCGCACGTCCTGTGCGGCATAGGCGGCAACCGTTTGAGGTGTACGGGTGCCGTAGGGCACTCTGCCGGTGTCGCCGAAATAGACAAAATCTTCCCACGGGAGCAGGGCGCGGATCTCTTTTAAGGCGGTCAGCCCTCCCAGACCGCTGTCAAATACGCCGATCATGACGCGGACAGCGCGAGTGTGACCAGGCGGTCGATCAGTTCCGGGTAGGATAGCCCGTCGTGGATCCACAACTTGGGGTACATACTGATGGGAGTAAAACCGGGCAGGGTATTGATTTCGTTAAAGACCACCTGTTGTCCGTCCGAGAAAAAGTCCACCCGCGCAAGCCCTGCGCAGCCCAGCGTGCGAAAGACCTGCACCGCATAGGAGCGGATCAGCTCGGCTGTTTCCGCCGGCAGGCGGGCGGGCACGTGGTAGGAGGCGGTATGATCCGAATATTTGTTTTGGTAGTCGTAAAATTCTTTTCCCGGTACGATCTCGCCCACGCAGGAGGCCTCGGGCGCGTCGTTGCCCAACACAGCCACCTCAAATTCATGACCCGGAATGTATTCTTCAATCAACAGTTTGTCATCAAAGCGGGCGGCACTCTTGATGGCCGCAAGCAGTCCCGCGCGGTCCTTTGCCTTGCTGACGCCCACGCTGGAGCCGGTGCGCGCCGGCTTGACGAACATGGGATAGGGAAAGCGATCTTCCGCCGTCTTGCAGACGGCCTCAGGGTCCTTTTCCACTTGCGCACGGCGGGCGACTACCGCATCCGCCTGCGGAATACCGGTCAAACGGATCAGTTGCTTGGTCAGCGCTTTGTCCATGCAGACCGCCGAGGCGGCGCAACCGCTTCCCACAAACGGGATCCCGCACAGGGAAAGCATTCCCTGCAAGGTGCCGTCCTCACAGAAAGAACCGTGCATGATCGGGAAAAAGACGTCGATTGCGAGTGCGCCGTTGTCGGTATACAGGGTGCGGTCTTTGTAGTTCTGCGAAAGGTGCGCGGCGCACAGATGTGCGCTGTCGTCTACCCACGATCCGTCCGCGATCTTCTCGTCCGGTCCGGTATAGTGAAACCAGCGTCCGTCCCGGGTAATGCCCAGGCGGATTAAATTGTATTTGTTCCGGTCGACGCTCCCCAGCACGGCATATGCGCTTTGCAGGGATACCTCGTACTCGTCCGAGCGTCCGCCGAATGCACAGCATAATTGGATCATGTATCTCTCCTTATTTGACAAAATTTTCCCGCCCGTCCGGGTGCACTGAATTACCGCTTGCGTATGACGGCAACACGGTCGTTGCCGCCATAGTCTTTGGTAATTTCACAGGACATGGACCGCTCGTCGCATAACGCGCGTATGGCCTGCCCCTGGTCGTATCCGATTTCAAACAGAAAGCCCTCCCGCGCCTGAAAGCGGTCGAGGATAACCCGATAAAAGTCAAGCCCGTCGTCCCCGCCGTCGAGGGCAAGGGTCGGCTCGTAGTCGCGCACGGAGCGATCGAGCGCGGCGATGACCGCGTGAGGAATGTACGGCGGGTTTGCCACCACAAGATCGGTCGGCGGGATTTGCAGGGTATGCAGGTCGGCGCACACGGCCTGATAGCGGTCGGCCACCCCGTTCTTTTTCGCATTGCGCAGAGAAAGCGCTACCGCCTGCTCACTGATATCACACGCAAAGGCGCGTGCGTCGGCACGCTCACAGAGAGCGGAAATGCCAATACACCCCGAGCCGCAGCACAAGTCGGTGAAATGTCCGCCTTTTGGCAGTATGTCCACCAACTTTTCCACCACCCGCTCGGTGTCCGGACGGGGAATGAGTACGCCGCGCGTGATCTCGTATTCCTCGCGGTAAAACCATGCCCTACCGATAATATATGCCGTCGGTTCGCCCGCTGACTGTCGGGCACGCGCTTTTTCCAATGCTTTACCCGAAAAAAATTCCGACAGTTCGATCATGCGTTGTATTTCTCCAGATAGGATAGAATCGCATCTGCGATCCCCTCGGCGTCCTCGGCCTGTGGGTCGACCGACAGACGCACGCCGGGCACGCCGGATACACGGGTAATCTCCAGTTGATTTTCCGGGATCGCCTGTCCCAGCATACCGGCAAGCAGTGCCGAACGCTCGGTCGTGTCCGAAAGCAGGGAATAGTACGCGCCCGGAGCCAGACAGGTGTGCAGAGAGAGAAAGAGGTCCGCCTCCGTCTGATCGCACAGGGCGACCCGCTCCCGGTCGGTCAGAGTTTCTCCGTCCCCGGCGTCACGGGTATAAAAGACCTGACAGCCCTCCCGCTCGAGAAGATCCCCGATCTTATGACAAAGAGCGAGCACATAGTCCGCCTCACCGCTCTGAGCGTCGATGGGCTCTCCGGTATCGGCGCCGCCGTGCCCGGGGTCCAACAGCACGGTATAGACCGCGTGCGGTTTGGTGGGTTCGGTTTGCTCCGCGCTTGTGTCCCGGTCAGCGCGCATCCGCATATAAGCCATCGCCGCTATCGTACAGAGAAAAATCAGCAGCACGGCGGCGATGGTCGCCGCCGCCTGTGTACGGGCGCGTCGCTGCACACTGACCTCCGCCCGACTGCGCGGACGGTAGATGCGTGCACGCAGTTCTTTTTTTTGTTTGCGTGATTGTTTGCTCATCTTGTGAATATCTTACCATAATATTGTGAATGATTTATGAACAAAACAGGCTTTCCATACAAGTCTTGATTTTGGGGCCAATCAATGGTATACTGTTTATGAAAATTTTTACAAAAGAGAACGGTGAATTATGGTAGATTTACGCTCACTCGAAAAGCAATTCCTTGCTTCTCATATCAAAGAGGGCGGTACAGTCTGTGACTTCACGATGGGCAACGGACACGACACCCTGTATCTTTCCCGTGCGGTGGGACCGCGGGGCAAGGTGTATGCGTTTGACGTGCAGGAACGTGCGGTCGCGTCCACCCGGAAAACCCTTGAAACAGGCGGCGCATACGACAATTACGAGTTGATCCTCGACTCACACGCCAATGCGGCAAACTACGTGAAAGGACCCATCTGCGCGGGGGTTTTCAATCTCGGATATCTTCCCGGATCGGACAAACGAGTGACCACCATGGTGGACAGCACTCTGCGGGCTGTGCAGTGTGCCATCGGCCTGCTCGACGACGACGGCGTCGTGCTGATCTGCGTCTATCCGGGGCACGCCGAGGGGGCCGCTGAGGGCGAGGCACTGTGCGACTGGCTGTCCGGAGCGTACGACCGCAAGGAATATTGCGTGGGTATGTTCCGCATTCTCAATTCCCCCGATTCTCCTTTCTTTATCGCGGTGGAAAAACGATGATCGCCCGTTCTCACGCACCGCGCCTGTTTGTGCTCTACGTATTCGGCATGGTGCTCGCCTCCATGTTCGACTATGAGATCACCGCCTACCTTGCCCGTGAGGCCTTGTGGGCAAACGTGCTGGAGATCGCGGGGGAGCCTCCGGCACTGCTCTTTACCGCTTTCAATTTTGCTCTCTTGGGCGCTTGGTGTATCTCTCACGCCCACCCGGTGCGCACGGCCTTTTGTGTGCTGGGCGCTTTGATCAGTTGCTTATATGCCTGCGGGCGCACGGCGGCTTATATTACGGGAAACGTCCTGCCCGCGCTCACCGTCCCGCTGGGATGCGCGCTGTGTTTTGCGCTGTTTGCGGGAATGTTTGGCACGTCCGTCGGATTCCGCGAGCGCTGGGTGCGCACGGCCTGCGCCTGTATCGGCGCGGCCCTGACCGTGCTCATTGTGGTAAGTTTGCTCAAACAGCTTTGGGGAAGAGTGCGTTATCGGCAGTTGCTTGCCGACCCGTCGCTGTCCTTTACCCCATGGTACCGCTTAAACGGCCCGGGCAATCCCTCGCACGTTTCTTTTCCCTCCGGGCATACCGCCAACGTCACGGTGATCTTTCTCGTCAGTTTGTATTTCCCGGGGCAGCGTAAGTGGCTGCAGCCGCTTCTGTACGCGCTGATCGCGTTTATGGCGGTCGGCCGGCTGGCGGCGGGTGCACACTATCTCTCAGACGTGCTGACCGGAGGGGCGATTACCTTTGTGATTTGCGAAATATGGGTGCGTGCGCTGAAAGTCACGCTGCCCGAAACGGAGAATGACCATGCTTTGGACGCTCAGTAGAACAAAATCAAGATGGCATCAGCCCCGGATTTGTCTGGGCTGGCAGTTGACCGCCGCCGCTTTTGTTGCGGTCGGCCTGTTTGTGTGGCTCAGCGCGATTGCGATCGCTCCCGGCTCTTTTGTCGGCGCGTTGACCGGCTTTGCAAAACAGCCGCTGCTGCTTGCGCTCAATGCTTTTCCGATCTTTGCCCTGCTTGCCGTGCTGTGGGCTGTGATGGGCAGCGTGTGGGGCGCGGGTGCGCTGACCCTTGCGGCAGTTGACTGCTTGTCCTATATCAATCTTCTCAAGATCGAGGGACGGGACGATCCTTTTGTCCCCGCCGACTTCTTCTTAATCCGTGAGGGCGCCGCCGCTGCCGGCGGATATGAGTTGGATATGCACCCTGCCGTGGCGGCCTCCGTTATCCTGAGCGTGCTTGCGCTGATTTTCCTTGCCGTCTTTGTGCCTACCGCAAAACCCCATCTGATCGCCCGCGCAGGCACGGCGCTTGCCGTTTGTCTTGCTTTTGGGGTGAGCGTGCCTACAGTATATGCAAGCAAAGACCTTTACAACTCCTTTACCGTTCCCTCTCAATACAATATTACCAGCGTATATAACACCCTTGGCTTTCCCTACTGTTTTTTACACAATTTGAATCTTTATCCGGTGGATTGCCCGGAGGGCTATTCGCGCGCGCAGGCGGAGGACTGGCTTGCGGCGGACAAGGCCGGATATGCCGCCGCGCCGGAAGTGCGGCCAAACGTGCTGTTTGTCATGTGCGAGGCTTTCTCGGATATTGCCAACGACCCGGCGCTCGATTATCCGGACGGCAGTGAAAACCCGCTTGCGCCTTTCAACGCGATTGCACAAAGTGAGCGCGCGTACAGCGGACATCTGGTGGTTTCCGATTTTGGCGCGGGCACGGCCAATACGGAATTTGACGTACTGACCGGGCTTCCCACCCGTATGCTGTCCGACCGCACGACCTCCGCTTTCCGCACGGTCAGGCGGAATATAAACACCGTACCGCGTCTGTTTGCGGGTGCGGGCTATCAGACCTATTTCATGCATCCGGGAGACTCGTGGTTTTATAACCGGTCCAGCGTCTATCGCTATTTCGGAATTGACCGGCAGGTGTTTGTGAACGATGCGTTCACAGATGCGGACATCAAAGGAAACATGGTGTCGGACAAAGCCTTCCTGCGGGTGCTTGAGCAGGATTTCAGCGCGCTTGTCGCAGAGGACAATCCGGTCTTTGCCTATACGGTCACCATTCAGAATCATCAGGCGTACAGCGTGTGGAAATACAACGATCCCGCTATCCTTGAGCCGGTGCCGTCTTCCTGTGATATGACCGGAGACGATCGGGCAATTCTCAACATCTATCTGTACGGCCTTGCCGATTCGGCGAATATGGCTGCGGCGCTGACCAAATATCTCGATACCATCGACGAGCCGACCCTGTTGGTCTTTTTCGGCGATCACAGACCCACCCTCGGCTCGGATTACAGCGTCTATCGGGCGCTGGGAATGCAAGTGGGGGATACCGATACGCCGCAGGGCGTGATCGAAACCAACAAAACGCCCTTTATTCTGTGGCCAAACGCCGCATATGCGGACACTTTTGCAAAACGGCTGCCGACCCTGGATTTGCCGGAAAACGGCCTGATCAGCGACCACTATCTGGGAGCGGCGGTCACAGAGTTGGTGGGATACACGGGCGCGGACGGGTATTATGATTTTCTGAATCGGGCGCGCAGAGATCTTCCGGTGGTCTGTGGGACGACCTATATGAGAGCGGACGGCACTTTCCCCCAAACGCTGAGCGAAAATGAGGCGCTGATCGTGGAAAAGACCCACAAATACCTTTACTATCGCATGAAAGATCAAGCGGTGAAATAAAAAACTGCCGCTCCGCCCGGAACGGCAGCAAAGAATAACAGAACTTGGAAAGATATGTCCGGAGCGGCTTTGCCGCTCCGTCTTTTCGCTTGGTCGCCTACCGGAATAACGGTCGCAGCTGCTTGCCCTCAAGGGCGAGCGCGAGGGTTTGCGGGATCAGTTCAAAATTTGCTACCAGCGAATAGGGCTTTTGTTCAATATCGTCCTGAACCAGCGGGACAAAATAAACGTTTTTCTTTTCCAGCATGGTTGCGATATTTTTCAGATTGGCGGACATGGCGTCATTGGTCGCAAGACAAACAATCAAAGGCCGACCGGTGCGCAAATGCGCTTTGGCCGCCATGGTGACCGGTGTATCGGTGATCCCGCAGGCCAGTTTTGCGAGGGTATTGCCCGTGCAGGGTGCGATCACCAGCGCCTCCATCGGACTTTTCGGCCCCAGCGGCTCTGCCGCCTCGATGGTCAGCACAGCCTCCCGTCCGCATAGGGTCTGCACCCGATCCAGCAGGTCCTTCGCCCGCCCGAAGCGGGTGTCGGTGCTTGCCGCGTTATAGCTCAGTATGGGGAGCATATTCTGCTCGCCGCAGAGTTTTTCCAGCATTTGCAGACTTTTTTTGTGTGTGCAAAAAGACCCGCAAATTGCATATCCTATCATATTTCACACCCCGTTTCACCCAAAAGAGTCAGCACGCTTTCCGCAAGCACCTCCCCGGCGCGCTCAGGAAAGCACTTGGCGGGGAGCGCAGGGGCTGTGATCGCTTGCCTGCCCAGTTCTGCTGCCGCGGCAAGATCCGTTCCATAGGGCGCACTGGCAAGATCGAGGATGGTTACCGTGTCCTTCATGCAAAGCAGGCGCCGGCGGTCAAAGACGCGCACGGGGACTGTGTTGAAGATAAGATCATACCGCTCACAGTCCATGCGTGCGGTTTCGACGCACGGGTAATCAAGCGCCCGTGCCCACGCAAGATCGACCGCCGATCGCGCACTGACCGTGGTATGTGCACCCATTCCGCGCAGACGGCTCATTAAGCACTTGCCGATCCTGCCGAATCCGCAGACCAGTATTTGGGCCCCGTCGGTCAGCCATCCTTGTTCGGCGGCAAGGTCGATCGCGCCCTCTGCGGTCAGAGCGGCATTGCAGATCTGTACCGTTTCCGGGCTATAATAATCAAACAGCCGGATATCGGTCTGCATAGCCAGCAGATACCCGCCTTTGTCGATCCTGCCTCCCAGTACCGGAAAACGTGCGGGGAGCGAAGCAAATAACCGTGCGAGGGAAACCTCTGTGTCAGTCACCGTCACCCCGTCCCCTGAGTAGGGCATCGGAAGCACTGCGGCGGCACAGTCTGCCGCTTCCCTCAGCGGCACACAGAGGTATCCCGCTTTCTCAAGGGCGGCATACATCACCTGCATACGACGGTCTTCGCCCGCCACGGCAAGTTTTATTTCCCTTCCCATTCTCCTGTATATCCTTATCATTTGAATTTGGAGGTTGCCCTCCAAATACATGATATGTTTGCACGTTTGCTCTTGCCAACCGTTTCAAGGTGTGGTACAATATCTATAAGAAAAGAGGAAATTTGTTATGATCAGAACCAGAATTGTAATCCTGCTCTGCCTTGCCGTGTGTCTTTTGTGCGCCTGTCAGAAGTCGGACGAGCCATGGGGCACCTACCGTACCGCTCGATCTGCGGACGGCAATTACAAGAGCGTAGAATTTGCCTATTCCAAAACTTTTTATACGGCAGACGCCTTTGCCGCCGAACAGCAGTCGGACGAGGAGCGCAATGATGCGCGCTTGGAGGGCTGGTATACGTTAGAAGGCGATCAGGTGAAATGCACCTATACGATCACAGATGAGGAGAAGACCGCCAAACTTGAGTATGTGTTCCGCTACCAACGGGAGCAGGATCAACTTGTGCTTATCTCGGTCAACCGGGACGGAAAGACCACCCAACAAAACGAAATTTATATCAAATCGGAGGACGATCAATGAAACGCATTTCCATAATTCTTGTTCTTTGTCTTTTGTGCGGCTTGTGTATCGGATGCACGAAAGCAAAGGAAGAGCAAGCAACGCCGGATGAACAAACAGAGGTCACGGGTATTCACCATGCCGAAATCGAGATCGCGGATTACGGCACAGTCTCGCTGGAACTGGACGCGGACACCGCACCCATCACGGTCGCCAATTTCATCAAACTCGCTGAAAGCGGCTTTTATGACGGACTGACTTTTCACCGGATTCTCGACGGATTTATGATTCAGGGCGGAGACCCCGACGCCAACGGCACCGGCGGCAGTGACGAGAACATCAAGGGCGAATTTACCGCAAACGGCATTCCCAATGCCATTTCCCATACCCGCGGCGTCATCTCCATGGCGCGGGCAAAGTCGTACGACAGCGCCTCCAGCCAGTTCTTTATCGTGCAGTCCGACTCGACCTATTTAGACGGATCATACGCCGCATTCGGCCATGTGACCGAAGGCATGGACGTCGTCGATCGCATTTGCGCCGACGCCGAGCCGATCGACGATAACGGCTTGATCGCAAAGGATGAACAGCCGGTCATCACCGCCGTGCGCATTCTCGATTAGTGGGAAAATAACGGCGATGACTTCCCGGAACTGTTTCGGGAGCAGGAAAAATCCCTCTGCGCTCGTTTGCAGAGGGATTTTTCCTGCAAATCGGGAGAAATATGAAAAATAACCTTGCTTTTTTTCCGGAAGTATGATAAAATAATGCAGTCATAGGGGTATAGCTCAGTTGGTAGAGCAGCGGTCTCCAAAACCGCGTGCCGAGGGTTCAAGTCCTTCTGCCCCTGCCACTGAAAAATCGCGCAACCATGCGGGTTTGCGCGATTTTTCTTTGCCTTTTTTGTCCCCGGCGCGCGGTCTGAAACTGCCTGTTTTGAAGCGGTAATCGAGCTTCAAATTCGCATCCGGCCGCATCGGTTCGTAACCTTTCCGTCTGCTACATCATCAAAAAAGCATCAATTTGCGGCGGAGATTTCGCCGGATTTATGCTCTTTCTTTGTTTTCTGCGTCACAAAATTTGACCGTCCGGGCGGGTCGCTCGGACGGTCGTTTTCATATCTCGAAGGCGTCGGTGATTCCATTCAGCCG
>CANQPT010000026.1 GCA_947625805.1 uncultured Clostridia bacterium | reverse complement strand
TGCCAATCAATCCGCAACTGTGGGAATCCATGTGGTCGTCCGCTGGTTTTCACCGTTTTGCGGGTCGCCCGAATCGCCGGAAAACCGCCGTACAGCGGGCTTTTTTGACGATGCGATAAATTATCCAGAACGCACGGTGTCACGCTCCCAAATGCGGTGCTCTACCAACTGAGCCACACCCCGGTATTTGATATCATATAGAGTGGAGAATCGTTTATTCTCCGCCTGAGTTACTTGATGATTTTATCAAAGGCAACACGTTTTGCGCCGCGATCGGAGCCGCAGGCCAGGCGAATGACGCCTGCGCGGCGGAAGCCGTTCTTTTGTAACAGACGCTGCATGGGATGATTGTCGATATGGGTATCCGCCTTGAGATAGCATGGTTTTCCGCCGATGATCTCATGCTCAACATAGGCGATCAGTTGAGAGCCGATGCCGCGGCCTTTGCAGGCGTTGTCGACCGCAACCCGGTGAATAGCAATATAGTCTTGATCAAGACGCCACCAACCGTCGGCAATCGTTTCATAACTGGGGTCTTTTTGCGGCGTAGCAACAAAAGCGGCGACTACCTTTCCCCGTTCGAGTGCTACATAGGAAGTTCCGCCGGCAATATCGCCATACAGGATTTCATCCTCCGGATAACCTTTCTGCCACTGGTTGATGCCGTTCTCCCGAAAGAAAACACGCGCTTGATCATAGAGCGCACGAATCGCACTGAAATCCTGTTCTGTTGCTTGTCTGATGTTCATTTGTTTTCCTTCTCTATCAACACAGCACCGCCGTAATCGGTCAGGATCCCGTCGCTAAGCGAAACGGGATACACCGCATATTTATGCAAAAAATACTCGATGCGTGCATAATCCGGATGCGCAGTAACGTCACCGAAAAAGAGCATTTCATCACCGATGCGCACACTTGCCCCGCCGATAAACCCGTAGGAATAGCCCAGCAGAGAAATTCCACCCGGCGTGATCTCTAATACGGCAAGTCCATGTGCACGAGCAACGGCCGCAATAGACGGATCGGCAGTGATCAATGCGGAATCGCTCACCCGGCAGGCCGCACAGCGGGCATAGCCCTGTGCTGTGTGCAAGATCGGCTTTCCGCTCTGTCGGATGAACCTGCTTGTGCTCGGCTCCCGGCAGAGAATACCGGCCGAAGTATCGAGCGCATTCAGCAGCACGTCTCCCGGATAGGTATCCGTGATCGGCTCGTCGGTGGTAACGACCAAAAGATCTGCAAACAGTGCATGATTCCGTTCATAATACGCTGCGGGCACGAGCAACCCCCGCGTCATCGGGTAAAGCAACGTATCGGCGTGCTTTGCCACAGGTGCGGGCAGGCAGTCAAAGGCGGGCAACGGAACAACGCGGCAACCGCGAACTGCAAGAGCTTCCCGCATTTGCTCCGGCAGATCCTCTGATATAAAACAAAAAGAGCGGACTACTCCGCTCTTACTATTTGCGGAAGCACTCAGGCGCGTGTTACCTTGCCCGAACGCAGACAGCGGGAACACACGTTCACGGTTTTGTTCGTGCCGTTGACTACGGCCTTGACTCTTCTGATATTCGGCTTCCAGGTTCTGTTGGTTTTACGGTTGGAGTGAGATACCTTCAGACCGAAAGTAACACCCTTTCCGCAGACAGCACACTTTGCCATTTTGACACCTCCTGATTATATAGTAATAAGACTTCTTCAAGATAACAGAGATATCATAGCATATTTTTACCCGAAAATCAAGTGCTTACCCGAAAAAAATAGCATTTTTTCCGAAAGAAAGCAATGTTTCAGCCGCAAATGGGCAAAAGTTCTTATGATACCGTTCGCTTCCCGCTTTGTCACACGCGATCAAGGTCATTTGAAAACAATACATAACCGTGCCTGTCATTCATGATTCGGGCGTCACCGCCCACCGCCTGACCGAATATCGTATGCTGCAGTTCCATGCAGACGCCCTGTTCTCCGGTCGGTTTGCCCGTTGAATGATAGAAACTCGGGTGAGCCGTACTGCATTTCAGGTTTTCGATCGGTTGCTTCAATATAGCGGCTACATCGCCTCAAAAACCAGCGCGCGCCAGTCGTTTTCCTCCCGGTGTTCGAGCAGTCTAAGGCCTTGTGCGGTGATGGCCCCGGCCACCTCGTCCTCACGGTCGGCGATGATGCCGCTGGCGATCAGCTTGCCGCCGGCTTTCATCACCCGCGGAAGATCCGGCGCCATACGGATCAGAATATCCGCCACGATATTGGCCGCCACAAGATCATAAGTACCGTCTACCTGCGCAAGCAGATCGGAAACGAAAAACGGAATGTCCTCTCCATTGTCGGCGGCATTTTCACCCGCGACCCGCACGGCCACCGGATCGATATCGCAGCCGCTCACCTGCCCCGCGCCCAATTTCTTAGCGCAGATGGCAAGAATGCCGCTGCCCGTACCTACGTCCAGCACCGAATCTCCCGGTCTGCAATAAGACTCTAACAGCGCCGCGCACAAGCGGGTTGTTTCATGAGTGCCCGTACCGAACGCCGCCCCGGAATCCATGCGCACGCAGATTTGCCCGCTCTCAGGAGTATATTCCTGCCATGCGGGCACGATTACCATGTGCTGCCCGATGGGCACGGGATGATAATACTTCTTCCACTCGTTTTCCCAATCGGTGGGATCTGCCCCTGCGATTTCCAGAGTCACGTCAATGCCCGCAGCGGCAAACCGCTCCCGCAGAAAGGCAAGCGCATCGGCAGTCGCCCGCTCCTGCTCCAAAAAAAGACTGACCGCCGCGTGCTCCCGATCAGCCCTCAGGAGGCTCTCGTCGATCAGTTCGCCGTAGCAGGTGTCCATGCTCTCTATGTCCGAATAATCCTCGATCATCAGCGAGGTGTCCAGCACGCTCATGATCGCGCATACCTCCTCGCAACTCTCCGAGGGGCAAACCGCCTTGATTTGTGTATATATCATCAGAATAACTTCTTCTTGAATTTAGACTTTTTTTCGCCTAATGTTTCGGCAAATTCCAGCATCAGTTCCTTCTGCTTTTGCGAAAGGTTTTTGGGCGTTTCCACCACGACCGTGAAATGCAGATCTCCCTTATTCTTGGAGTTGAGTTTCTGCACGCCTTTGCCGCGAATGGTAAAGACCGTGCCCGACTGGGTGCCCGCCGGGATTTTATATTCCACATCCTCGTCGAGCGTGGGCACACGTAACTCCGCGCCCAGCGCCGCTTCGGGGAAACTCAAAGGCACTTCACAGTAAAGATCGTATCCGCTGCGTTCAAAGAGATGGTGCGGGCGCACGCTGACCGTGACCAGCAGGTCTCCCGGACTGCCGCCGGCTCTTCCCACGTCACCCTGTCCGCGCACCGACATGGTCTGACCGTCGTCAATGCCTGCGGGTACTGTGACCTCCAATTTCTTGGATAGACGCACATATCCTTTGCCCCGGCAGTTGCCGCAGGGATCGGACACCGTCTTGCCCCGTCCGTTGCAATCGGGACAGGTAGAAGTCGACTGCATCACGCCGAGAATGGTGCGCTGTTGCGTGCGCACCGTTCCAAGTCCCCCGCACTTCTTACAGGTTTCAGGCGCGGTTCCCTTTTTCGCACCGGTAGCGCCGCACTCGGGACATTCCTCCACCCGCGCATACGTAACCGTCTTTTTGGTGCCCTTGGCCGCCTCCTCAAAGGTGACGCCCAAGTGGACGCGAATATCGCCGCCCCGCACGGGGCCGTTGCGGCGTGCAGAATTTCCACCGCCGAAAAAACTGGAAAAAATATCGCCGATATCGCCGAAATCACCGAAACCGCCAAAGCCACCGAAACCGCCGAATCCGCCCGCGCCGCCGGCGCCGCCCGCACCCGGATCAAAAGCAGCGTGGCCGTACTGATCGTAGGCCGCTCTTTTCTGTGCGTCGGAAAGCACCTCGTAGGCTTCGCTCACTTCCTTGAACTTTTCTTCCGCGTCTTTATCCCCCGGATTGACGTCCGGGTGATACTTTTTCGCCATTGAACGATATGCCTTTTTGATAGCGGCCTCATCGGCGCTCTTATCGATGCCGAGCACCTCGTAATAATCGCGTTTTTCTGCCATGGTTATTCCTCTTAGGCGCAAAGCGCGGGCGGCCGGTCGGTCGCCCCGTTTGCAATTGGCTTATTCGTTCGTCTTGTCTTCAAAATCGGTATTGATGGTACCGTTGTCCGCCGGACCTGCGCCGGCAGCGTCCGCGCCGGGCGCCTGCTGTGCGTACAGCTTTTCCGAGAGCTTGTAGAACGCCTGCTGGAGCGCGTCGGTGTCCGCCTTGATGTCCTCGATATTCTCGCCCTTTGCGGTTTCCTTCAGTTTGTCAATCGCGGCTCTGACCTCGCTCTTTTCCGCGTCGGAGACCTTGTCACCGATCTCGGTAAGGGTCTTTTCGCTCTGGAAGATCAGATTTTCCGCATTGTTCTTGGTGTCCACCGCTTCCTTGCGTTTGCGGTCCTCCTCGGCGTACTTCTCCGCTTCCTTGACCGCCTTGTCGATGTCCGCGTCGCTCATATTTGTGCTGGAGGTAATCGTGATATGCTGCTCTTTGCCCGTGCCCTTGTCCTGCGCGGTGACGTTTACGATACCGTTTGCGTCAATATCAAAGGTGACCTCGATCTGCGGTACTCCTCTGGGTGCGGGCGCGATCCCGTCCAGATTAAAACGGCCGAGAGTAGTGTTATCGGAGGCCATCGAGCGCTCGCCCTGCAGCACATGAATCTCAACCGAGGTCTGTCCGTCTGCGGCAGTAGAGTAAATCTGGCTCTTTTTGGTGGGAATGGTGGTGTTTCTCTCAATGATCTTATTGAATACGCCGCCCAGCGTTTCAATCCCCAGCGAAAGGGGTGTAACGTCCAGTAACAGCAGGCCCTTGACGTCACCGCCCAGCACGCCCGCCTGAACGGCCGCGCCGATGGCCACGCACTCGTCGGGGTTGATTCCCTTGAAAGGCTCTTTGCCGATAAAACTCTTGACCGCGTCCTGCACCGCCGGGATACGGGTGGACCCGCCCACCAGCAGTACCTTGTCGACCTGAGCGGCCGACAGACCTGCGTCCGAAAGCACCCGCTTGGTGGGCCCCATGGTCGCCTCCACCAGATCGGCCGTCAGTTCGTTGAACTTCGCGCGTGTGAGATTTTTCTCAAAGTGCTTGGGGCCGGTGGCGTCTGCTGTGATAAAGGGAAGATTGATATTGGCAGTCGCCATGCCGGACAGTTCGATCTTGGCCTTCTCTGCCGCGTCCTTCAGACGCTGTGCAGCCATCTTGTCTGCGCGCAGATCAATGCCGGGATTTTCCTTCATAAATTCTTCTGCGATCCAGTCGATCACCCGCTTGTCAAAGTCATCGCCGCCCAAACGGTTGTTACCCGCGGTGGCCAGCACCTCAAACACGCCGTCGCTGATCTCCAATAAGGACACGTCAAACGTACCGCCGCCCAAGTCGTAGATCATGATCTTCTGATCGTTTTCCTTATCAAGGCCGTAGGCCAGAGCGGCGGCTGTAGGCTCGTTGATAATGCGCAGCACCTCAAGGCCCGCGATCTTACCCGCGTCCTTGGTAGCCTGGCGCTGTGCGTCGCTGAAGTAAGCCGGGACGGTAATGACCGCCTGGGTCACCGTTTCGCCGAGGAAAACCTCAGCGTCCGCTTTGAGTTTTTGCAGGATCATCGCGGACACCTCCTGCGGGGTGTACTTTTTGTCGTCGATGGTTACCTTGTAGTCGGTACCCATCTCACGCTTGATGGACATGACCGTGCGGTCGGGATTGGTGATGCCCTGCCGCTTTGCCACCTGACCGACCATACGCTCGCCGGTCTTGGAAAAGCCCACCACGGACGGAGTGGTGCGCGCACCCTCCGGATTTGTGATGACGATCGGCTCACCGCCCTCATATACCGCAACACACGAATTGGTCGTGCCCAAGTCGATTCCGATAATTTTTCCCATTGCTCTGTGTCCTCCAAAATATAATTGAGAAATATGTTTTGCGTTAATTTGCTACCTTGACCATCGCATAGCGAATGACCCGATCGCCCTTTTTGTAGCCCTTTTCAAAGACCTCGACGATCTGTGACTCGCCGTAAGCCTCATCCTCGACGTGCATGACCGCATTATGGAAGTTGGGGTCAAAACGCTCGCAGGGGATCTCCTCAATGCCCAGTGAGGCAAGGGTCTGCTGCAACTTGTTGTAGGTCATCTGCACGCCCTCGACCACCTTGTCGGAGTCCGGAAAGCGCAGGGCGCGCTCTAAATTGTCCGCGATGGGAAGCAGGGCCTTCAGCGCGTCGGCATAAGCATCCGCATAGGTGTCCTCCCGCTCCTTTGCCGTGCGGCGGCGGTAGTTGTCATACTCTGCCGCAAGCCGCAGATACGCATCTTTTTGCGCCTCTGATTCTTCTTTTAATCTGGCGATTTCTTTTTTTGCGGCGCTCTCTTTTTTTGGCTTTTTCTCCGGCTCCGGAGTTTTCTCTTCAGCCTCAGTCGTCTGTTTGGTTTCTTCAGCCATTATTATTCTCCTTTCGCAGGGGGCAGTCCGCCACTGATCATCTGTTCGATCTGTGCACACAGCACATCTACCGTGGAGATCACCCTCGCGTAATCCATTCTGCAGGGGCCGATCACGCCGATCGCTCCCACGACCCGATCCCCGTCCTTGATGGTACGGAAGATCAGAGTAGAATCATTCATGACCGATACGGAATTTTCCTTTCCGATCAGCACCATGACCCCGTCGCCGGCGTTCTCCACCAAGTGGAGCAGATCGTCCTGGTTTTCCATCAGGCCGAGCACGCCTTTGAGTTTGTTCACGTTGGTAAACTCAGGATATTCCAACAGTCGGTCGACGCCCTCTAAGTGCAGGGCTCCTCCGTCGCTCTCGCCCAAAATGTTATACACATACTTGGTGATCAGGCCGACCAGCGAAGATGCGTCCCCCATCTCCCGCTCCATCTGCATGACGGTGGACAGAGTCAGTTGGTTGATATTTACACCCGCCATATACCGGTTGAGCACACGCTCAAGGCGTGTGAGCACCGCCTCGTCCACCGGGAGGTCGGTGTGGATATATTTGGTCTTGACCGCACCGGCACCCAAGATGACCACAAGCAGGAAGTTGTATTCGTCCACCGGAACGGTGTTGTAGCGAAAAGCAGAGGCAGGGGCATGCTTAGGTTGAATGGCAAGGGCGGTATAGTTGGTCATGCTGGACATAAAACGCCCGGCCTTATCAAGAATCTTATCAAGTTCGGCCACCCGGTCGGAAAGCATATCGTTGAGCGCTCGCACCTCGCTTGCCTTCAGGTCGTACGCCTGCATAAGCGCATCCACATAGAAGCGATACCCGAGTTCGGTCGGCACGCGCCCCGCCGATGTGTGCGGCCGACAGAGATAGCCCATCTCCTCGAGATCCGCCATCTCATTGCGTATGGTGGCACTGGACAGCCCCAGACCCGCGATCTCGGTTAAATACCGACTGCCCACGGGATCACCGTTCTCGATATGCGCGTCGATAAGCACCTTCAGAATCTGCTTTTTCCGTTCGCTGAGTTCACGGTACATGACTTCGCTTCCTTTTTGAGTTTTAGCACTCGAAATGCGCGAGTGCTAATTTCCGTGTTTTATTATATCCTTTTTCTTGCGGTTTGTCAACAAAAATCCGAATTTATTTGTTAACAAGGTGTAAAGAGTGCTAAAGTTTATACTTCTTGCACATTCCGCTTGCTTTTTGCGGTCATTTGGTGTAAAATATTGACAGCATAGAATACGGAGGCTACAATCATGTTAGTATCGGCAAAAGAGATGCTGACCAAAGCAAAGGCGGGCAAGTACGCCGTCGGTCAGTTCAACATCAACAACTTAGAGTGGACCAAGGCGATTTTACTCACCGCACAGGAATTAAACTCCCCTGTCATTCTCGGTGTTTCCGAGGGCGCGGGCAAGTATATGTGCGGCTATTCCACCATCGTGGGCATGGTAAAGGGCATGATCGAAAACCTGGGGATCACCGTCCCGGTTGCACTGCACTTAGACCACGGCTCCTATGAAGGAGCGCTCGCCTGCATCAAGGCGGGATTTTCCAGCGTTATGTTCGACGGAAGCCACTATCCGATCGAAGAGAACATCGCAAAGACCAAGGAACTGGTGGCGCTGACCAATCAACTGGGTCTGTCGCTGGAGGCGGAAGTCGGCGCAATCGGCGGTGAAGAGGACGGCGTGATCGGCGGCGGCGAGGTCGCAGACCCGAACGAATGCAAGATGATTGCCGACCTGGGCGTGACCATGCTGGCGGCCGGCATCGGCAACATTCACGGAAAATATCCCGCAAACTGGACGGGGCTTTCCTTTGATACTCTGGCAGAAATCGGGGAAAAGACCGGCACCATGCCGCTGGTACTGCACGGCGGAACAGGTATCCCGGAGGACATGATCCGCAAGGCAATTTCGCTGGGCGTGTCCAAGATCAACGTCAACACTGAGTGCCAACTGGCATTCGCCGCCGCAACCAGAACCTACATCGAGGCGGGCAAAGATCTCGAAGGCAAGGGCTTCGACCCGAGAAAACTGCTCGCTCCCGGTTTTGACGCCATCCGCGCCACCGTCAAGGAAAAGATGGAACTGTTCGGCTCGGTCGGCAAGGCGTAAAAATTTGATTTGATTCAGATTGGGAGAACTCCCCAAAAGGTCTTCAAAACTCTTTCAAAACGTTCAAGAAGGACAGGTGTGCTGCACGCCTGTCCTTTTTTTACAGTTTGATTTTCCTGTCTTTGTCGGTAATCGCCCGCATGACCCGGCAGGGGACGCCCACGGCGACCACGCCGGAGGGAATATCCCGGGTGACCACGCTGCCCGCGCCGATGACCGTATCCGATCCTATGGTCACGCCGGGCAGGATAATCGATCCGGCGCCGATCCAGACCCGGTCACCGATATGGACCGGAAGATTGTACTGATAGTTCTGCTCGCGCAGTTCCGGACTGATCGGGTGGGTACCGGTTGTAATGACCACATTCGGCGCGATCATCACATTGTCCCCGATGAAAATATCGGTATCGTCCACCAAAGTCAAATTAAAATTGGAATAAAAATTTTCGCCGATATAGGTATTGCAACCCCAGTTGGCATTGAGCGGCGGCTCGAGGTAAAAATTCTCCTTGGTTTCTGCAAAGACCTTGTGAATGATTTCCTCTCTTCGCTTGATCTCCGACGGGCGGGTGTGATTGTAATCATATAACAACTCCTTGCACTCTGCTAACTTTTCCTCCAGCGCCGGGTCCAGGCTGTCACATCGGTAAAGATCGCCGCTTTTCATCTTCTCTTCCGAAGTCATCGTATATCCTCCATATGTGCCGTAAGATAAGCAAGCAAATTGTCTTTGCGGTTTTCCACCGCGCCGGCCATGACCGCACGCAGCGCACGGTCGAGCAACGCCCCGATGCGGGTCTGGGGCACGCCGAGGGCAAGCAGGTGATTACCGTTCACCGCAAGAGCGGAAACGCGGTAGGGCATACCGCTCTTTTCCGCCTGCCGCACCGCATACTCGGCCGACCGGTCGGCACGCATCTGACACAAACGCAATGCGCTTTGCGGGCCGAGCGCGTACAAAAGATAGAGCGCCTCCGCCCTGCCACGCGGGAGCGGGCGTGAGCGGGATCGGATCAAAGCGAGAATATCATGCCGTAATTGGCAGGATAATTTGAGTGTGCCCACCGCATCCGGCGAGCGCAGACAGAGCGCCGCCATGCGGATAACCTCATCCCGAGGCAGGCCGTCCGGCACGATTGCGGGATCGGGAATGGCAAAAGCGATCACGTCGGCATTGTCGCGGGTGATCTTCTCTGCCGCCTTGCCCATGACAATGCCCGCAAGTTCCACGGCGATCCGCTCGCGGGAAATATGCGCAAGCAACGGCCCGCAGGTGCGCAGGGCCTTCGCGGTTTGCGCTTCGATTGCAAAATCCAGCCGTGAGGCAAAGCGCAGGGCGCGAAGAATGCGCAGCGCATCTTCCCGGAAACGCTTTTCCGGATCCCCCACCGCGCGGATCACGCCTGCCGCAAGGTCCGCTTGGCCGCCGAAAAGATCGATCACGCCCCCGTCCGCGTCCAGCGCCATGGCGTTGACCGTAAAATCCCGACGGGAAAGATCGTCTGCAAGATCAGCGATAAAACTGACCTGATCGGGGTGCCTTGCGTCTGTGTATTCCCCGTCGCGGCGGAAGGTGGTCACCTCACAACTCACGCCCCGCAACACCACCGTCAGTGTACCGTGGCGCAGGCCGGTTTCGTAGACCTTGTACTCCCCGTCCGAAAAACAGTCGAGCATCTGACTCGGAAGAGCCGAGGTGCACAGATCATAATCGGTAGGAGCAAAGCCAAGAAGGCGGTCGCGTACGCAACCGCCTACAGGATATGCTTGATATCCCCGCTCATGCAGTCGATCCAAGATCTCTGCTACCTCGCAGGGAAGTTCTGCCGTCATTTTGCAACCAATCCCTCATGATTTCCGGTGTCCTTTACCGTTTGCTGCTGCTTAGGCATGATAACCCAAGTGTTATTGATATATCGCTGAGCCTCCAGCGTCGCGCCCAGGTTGGGGCTGTTGATCAACTCGACCGTACATTCTCCCAAGGCGTTATAAGTAGCATATTCCATGACCGTACTGCTGCCGCCGTCGATCATTGCGGCGTTGACGCACTTTTCCTCCAGCAGGATCTCTTGCAAAGTAACCACGTCCGCACCGATGCAGTCGTTGCCCTGCCTGCCGTCAATCACCAAAAAGATAATCTCGCCGGTAGCACGTTGGCCGAGCGCCGTACGGGGCGCGATACCCCATCCGCCGTCTCCGCTCTCGATCATTCCCTCTCCGTCTACGATTAAGAAATACTCGGCAACAACCGCGCTGCGCAGTTTGTTTTCCATCGCCCACTCGACGCTTCCGTTCTTGATGACCATCACGTTGTCCTCCCGGATACCGATCATCCGGTAGGAGCCGCCGCTGCCGTTCGGCGGGTTGATCAACTGGCCATCTTCGATCAGGATACCGTAGGGCACGCCGCCGTTAGAATTGTAATCCGCTCCGTCGTTAAATCCTCCGCCGTTGATACCGGCGATGGCGCCGCTCTGCTCGATCATCTTGCTGACCGGCGCACCCACGGAGAACTGTCGGTCTGTGTCCACCAGTTTGACTCTGGACGGGTCGCTGCACAGCATCAGATATCCCATATATCCACCCGCCCGGGTGCTGCCTGTGATCTCCTTCAGATAGACGCCTGAAGAAAGTTTTTGATACCCTTCCTCTTTGTATTTTTTCTCCTCCTCAGCCTCCGCGTCCACGGTTTCAACCGGCTTCGGGGTTGTGATCGGCGTTTTAGACTCCACGTTGCTGTCGTCCACTTCGTTCTGGCTTGTGACCTCAAGAATTTTCGACTGAGGAACAAACCACTCCGCATAATAGTGATGATGAAAGGTGGTCATCGCCGTACCGATCCAGATAGACTGAATCTCGGGGAGCGCTCCGGCTCCCACCACCAGGAAAAATCCCAGCGCGCAGGCAACGCAGAACGAGAACAGTGTAACCACGATCCATTTAAGACAAGCGAGAAACTTTTTCATTTCATTTTTTCCTTTTATGATTGTGAAATAACATAGCCTTATTTTAGTGAGGGAGGGTAGGATCGGTCGGGGGCCGGCGATCCGGTGCCTGTACCTCTTGCTCGTTTTGGCGGGCACGCCGGGCGTTCTCCTGTGCGTTCTCCTCCCGCTTGCGCTCGGCGATCTGCTCTAAATCTTCGATTGTGACGCCGGGCTGTTCCATTGCGGCGCGGAACTGATCCTCGTCCATGACTTCATGGGCCACAAGATATGCTGCAATAAAGTGCAGCTCCTCCATATGCTCGGACAATACCTTTTCGCACAGGGCAAACGCCTCGTCGATGATGGCGTGTATCTCGTCGTCAATGCGGCGGGCAGTCTCCTCCGAGTAATCGCGATTATTATTGAAATCCCGGCCTAAGAAAACCTCGTCGTCCGAATGTCCCGAGCCGTAGACGATGGGACCGAGGGCGTCGCTCATACCCAGTTTGGTCACCATCTTCTTGGCGATCTGAGTCGCCCGCTGAATATCGTTGGAGGCTCCTCCCGAGATATCGCCGAAAATCAGCTTCTCGGCCACACGGCCGCCTAACAGCATGGCGATCTCCTCTTTGAGGCCGCTCTTGTATTCGCTGTACTTATCCTCGGTCGGAGGATTGAGGGTAAAGCCAAGCGCCCGTCCGCTGGGCACTATCGAGATCATGCGCACAGGGTCAAGGCTGGGCAGGACATATGCCATGATCGCATGACCGGCCTCGTGGTACGCGGTCTTTTTCTTTTCTTCGGGTTTGATGACCATGGACTTCTTTTTGGTACCCACAATAATCTTGAGGGTCGCCGCCTCAATATCGTCCATGCCGATCAGGCTCTTACCGAGTCTGGCGGCCAGCAGTGCCGCCTCATTGAGAAGATTCGCAAGATCCGCACCCGTAAAACCGACCGTGGTCTTTGCGATCTGAGCAAGGCTCACGTCGCTTGCAAGGGGTTTGCCCTTTGCGTGGACCTTGAGGATCTCTTCTCTTCCGCGCAGGTCGGGATATCCGATGGTCACCTGGCGGTCAAAGCGTCCCGGACGGAGCAGCGCGGGGTCGAGAATGTCCGGGCGGTTGGTAGCCGCCATGACGATCACGCCCTCGTTTGCGCCAAAGCCGTCCATCTCTACCAACAACTGGTTGAGGGTCTGCTCGCGCTCATCGTGTCCGCCGCCCAAGCCTGCGCCGCGGTGACGGCCGACCGCGTCGATCTCGTCGATAAATACGATGCTGGCCGGTGTTTTCTTGGCGGTTTCAAACAGATCGCGCACGCGGGACGCACCCACGCCCACGTACATTTCCACAAAATCCGAGCCGGAGATCGAGTAAAAGGGCACGCCCGCCTCGCCTGCCACAGCCTTGGCAAGCAGGGTCTTACCCGTGCCGGGAGGGCCTACAAGCAACACGCCGTGCGGGATGCGCGCGCCCAATTTGGTAAATTTGGCCGGATCGCGCAAAAACTCCACGATCTCCTGTAATTCTTCCTTTTCCTCGTCGTTACCGGCCACGTCGGAAAAGAGTACCTTTTTCTTTTCGTCCGAACCGAGTTTTGCGTGTGCCTTACCGAAACTGTTGATCTTTCCGCCCTTGCCGGTAGACTGCCGGAACAAAAAGACATACAGAAGCACGATCAGCACGATCATAACGATATACGGAAGGTATGCCACCCATGCGGGGTAGGTCACCGGCTCCTCGAAATCGTATTCGATGCCGTTTTCCTTATAGTATTCCTCCACGTCCTCTTTGAACAAGAGAAGATCGCGCAGGGTGTATTCGATCTCGGTCCCGTCGCGCTTGGTGAGTTTCAGTTGGTTGTCGATGGAGACCTCAAACTTCTCCACCTGATTTTCCCGAAACAGCGCGACAATATCGCTGTATGTCACCTCCTCCGCGGGTGTTCTGCCGAACAGAGCGCTGGCCGCGATTAAGATGAACGCGATAATCAAAACATAAACAAGAATAACCTTGAGGTTACTTTTCATCCCGTTCCTCCACTAATTCTTTTGCATATACCGACGGGCGCAACACTCCGACAAAGGGAAGCTCCCGATAAGCCTCATTATAGTCTAACCCATACCCGACGACAAATTCGTCCGGAATGGTAAATCCGATGTAGTCCGGAGTAAAGATCACTTCTCTGCGCTCCGGCTTATCTAAAAGCGTACAGGTACGCACGCTTCGCACGCCTTTGAGTTTGAGATAATCGGAAAGGTGAGAAAGCGTACGGCCGGAATCGATAATATCCTCAACGATGATGATATTACAGTCGGCAAGGTCGGTGCGGTGAAGATCGAGCAGGATCTGCACACTTCCCGAACTCCGGGTTCCGGTTCCGTAAGAGGAAACCTTCATAAAATCAATGTCCACCGGAAGCCGCATGGCCTTCATAAGATCGGCCATAAACACCACGGACCCTTTGAGAATGCAAAGCAAGACCAGTTTGCCTTCCGCGTTGTGGTAATCCTCGTCGATACGGGCGGCTAACTGCGCCACGCGCTCTTTGATCTGTTCTTCGGTGAGCAGGATGCGTTCCACATCCTGTTTCAAATCACGCCACATTGTCTAAACTCCTGCGAAATAATAAATATGCGTTCCGTCCTGTGTCCATGCGCCGTCCCGCACTCCGTGTCCCGGAAGCCAGAGAATCCCCTCGCCGTCACAAAAGACCGGAATGTTATCCCGTTCTGCCAAGGTCAGTTTATCCTGTCCGAGCAGTTTCTTGACCCTGCGGGTCATACCCTGCGTGCGATAAGCGTCCGCCGGACGTCTGGCACGAATGAACATTGTACTTATTGTATCAGATTTTACGCAAGTGTGTATTGATTTTTTGTAAATATTCCGATAATCATTGATTTGTTTTTGGGAAAGTTCCTCCCGGCTGAGCACGATCGTACACGCAAGCGACGGAAAATCGTTGCGCCCCATGCGCAGGGGAAAGGAAAAATCCACGGGCTTTTGTCCCGGCTCCGGCACAAATATGAGCCGGTCGCGGTCAACACAGGCGGTAAGCGTTCCGGACAGGGTAATGCGCGCGCCGTGCCTTCCCTGCATCACCAGTCGGGTCAGCGCCTCCAGCCGCCGTCCGTCGAGGGTCACACCGTGATCTGAAGTCAACAGCTCGAGCACTCTGATCCGTATTGACCTGTGAAGCGCCTGCAAATCCGCGATCCGGTCGGTTTTTTCTTTTTTTGCGCATACGGCGAGGTACTCCTCGTCGGCTCTTACACGTTCGCAAAAGGAAGAAACATGGTCATACAACCGATCGCCCACCGCCTCCAGTTCAGGCAAGACCCGTGCGCGCAGACGGTTGCGGGTGTAAGCAGTGTCCGCGTTTGTGGAATCCACAACATAGGATAGCCCCCGCTCCGCGATATATTCGGCAATCTGCTCCCTGTGGGCGTACAGCGCAGGGCGAACTAAGCCCCCGCGCACAGGCGGAATACCGCCCGCACCCCGCAGACCCGTGCCGCGCACCAAACGAAAAAGCAGCGTTTCCAAATTGTCGGCGGCATGGTGTGCGGTTGCAATTCTTGTGAGGTCCCCCTGCCGGAGCAAGCCTTCAAAAATTTCATACCGCACTCTGCGGGCACATTCCTCGATTCCCTCTCCGCTGCGGGCAGCAAGGGCCGGAATGTCCGAGCGTCGGACTGTGAGAGCGATCCCCCGCTCATCGCAAAAGGCACGGCAGAAAGCCTCGTCCCGCTCGGCCTCGACGCCGCGGATGCCGTGATTGATATGCACGGCGCACACCGTGATCCCATAGCGCTCCCGCTCGCAAAAAAGCAAATCCAAGAGAGCAGTTGAGTCCGCGCCTCCGGAAAAGGCGACAGCCACCCGATCTCCGGGGGAAAACATTCCGTAGGCGACTGCCGTCTGTCGGACGGCACGCGCAAAGGCACTGTTACTCAAGGTAGTTTTCAATGTTTGTGAATTTTGCATACTCCTTATACCAGCCGACCTTGGCAGTGCCTACTTCGCCGTGGCGGTTTTTGGCTACGATGATCTCGGCAATGTTATCTCCCGTTCCGTCATTGTAATAATCGCTGCGGTAGAGCAAAAGAATTTCGTCCGCGTCCTGCTCGATGGCGCCTGACTCACGCAGATTGCTCATGGTCGGCCGTTTGTCCGAACTTCCCTCGGGCGTACGGTTGAGCTGTGCGCACACGAGCACCGGAACTCCCAGTTCCTTTGCCATGATCTTAAGCCCTCGGGAAATCTCGCCTACCTCTACCGCACGGTTTGCGTTGGGACGCTCGCTCTGCATCAGCCCCAGATAGTCGACTACGACAAGGCCCAGATTTTCTTTTTTTCTCCGCAGTTTGCTTTTCATGGCAATACTGGTCAAAGCCGTGGAATCATCAATATAAATGTCGGTTTCCGCAAGCATTGCCGCCGCGTTGGAAAGATTATCCCAGTCTTTGGAATCCAGTTGCCCGGTTTTCATCTTTTTACCGCTCACTAAAGCCTCGCTGGACAGCATTCTCTGCACGATCTGCTCGTTGGACATCTCAAGGGAAAAAATACATACGGTTTTTTTTGTGCTCTTGGCAACGTTCAGCGCAATACCTGTGGCAAAGGCGGTTTTACCCATACCCGGTCGGGCGCCCACAATGCAAAGATCCCCTTTACCGAGTCCCACCAGATAACGATCGACCAGATCAAAGCCGGTTGGCGTTCCCTTTGCCGCTTCCGGATTTTTTTGGATCTGTTGCAAATGGTCGTAGGTCGGCACCAATACATCCCGAATGTGCGTAAACCCCTTGACCTCCTCCCGCTCGGAAACGTCATAAATGCGCTGTTCCGCCCGGTCGATCAGCATACGGACGTCATCCGTCTGTGCGTATGCCTCATCGCAGGACTCCTCACAAGCCGTGATCAGCGCGCGCAAAAGACTTTTCTCCTTGACGATACGCGCGTAGTCCATCACGTTGGAAGCGGACGGCACCACCTCGGCGAGCACCTTGAGATAGGCCATGCTCTGATCCCGGTCGTAAACGCCCCTTTGCACCAGCAGGTCGATCAGCGTGACCGCATCGACGTTTTTGCTGGCGGCAAACATCTCCTGCATGGCGAGGTAAATCTCTTTGTGCTCATCGAGATAAAAATCCTCGCTTCGCAGAATCGCGGTAATATCATTCAGTCTGTCCGCATCGATCAGTACCGACCCCAGCACCGATTGCTCGGCTTCCTGGGAAAAAGGCATCTTCCGCTGTGTGATCTCGCCTGTCATTTTTCAGTCACCGTCACGCGGATGGTCCCCGTGACATCGGCATACAGCCGTACGCCGGCCTGATAGGCGCCAAAAGCCTTGATCGGCTCGGCGAGGGTGATCTTTCGCTTATCTACCTCGATGCCGTGCTGTGCGGACAGCTGCTCGGCGATCTCCTTACTGGTGACAGAGCCGTACAGCCTTCCGTCTGCTCCGCCTGTGGATTTGATGATCAACTCGATCTGTTCAAGCCGTGCGGCAATATCGCGTGCGTTCTGCTCCTCGGTAGCGCGGCGGTGTTCCTCGGCCGCCTGCCGGCCTTTCATCTCATTGATCGCTTTGCCGTCCGCAATGACGGCAAGCCTCTTGGGAAGCAGGAAATTGCGTGCGTATCCGTCGGATACGTTCTTCATCTCGCCCTTTTTGCCCTGCCCCTTGACGTCTTCCATAAAAATCACTTTCATCGTTCTTAATCCTCACTGTAATATTGATCGATGGCATTCTTTAACCGTATGACGCCTTCCTCAAGTTCGCATCCCGCCATCTGTGCGGCAGAGGAATCGTAACTCCCTCCGCCGCCGAGATAGCCCATGATAATCTGCACATTGATCGTTCCGGCACTGCGGGCGGAGATATACACGTCCTGTCCGATCCGGCAGACGGTAAAGGACGCGCTGACCCCCTCGAGTTCCAAAAGCCGGTCGGCCACCTTAGCGCCGATGATCCGGTCTTCCGTTTGGTTGTCGGTCCAATCGTTGACCGCGATGACCAAGTGCTCACGATACATCTTGAGTTTGCTCTGGAAGCGCGCCTCCCGTTCGTACTCGCGGAAAGAACTCTGGTAGAGATTCATGGCGTCCAAAGGCACGGCGCCCTGATTGCCCAGATACTGTGCCGCGCCGAAAGTGCGCGATCCGGTATTGCGCGTAAACTGACGGGTGTCCAACAATATCCCCGCTAAGATGATATTCGCCTCGTCCTTGGTCAAGTCCCCGTCGGGTAAGGCCTGTTCCAGCAGTTCTGCCACAATCTCACAGGTACTGGACGCGGACGGCTCGATATAGGAAAATGCGGTTTCATAGTCGTCGTTTTTGATATGGTGATCGATCACCGCCACCCGGCTCACGCTTGCAAACAGATCGGGCGCTTCAAAATTGCTTCGGTTGTTGACGTCCACCACGACCAGCAGGCTGTCCGATCGGTTGAGTTCCAGCGCCTCCGCCCGGTCGATAACCAAATCGGAATAGCCTTTCATGGAATCCAGTTTACGGAAAAATTTTGCCGTATTGGCATCTGTCCGGTCGGCCACGATGTTTGGCTGTACCCCGCAGAATTTCGCCAGTTTGGCAACTCCCAGACAAGCGCCCAGCGAGTCCATGTCGGCTCTCGCGTGTCCCATGATCATCACTTTGGAACTGAGACTCATCTGGTGCAGAAGTTCACTTGCAAAAACTCTGGCACGCACCTTGGTACGCTTTTGTATGGTCTTGGTCTTGCCGCCGAAGAAAAGCATCTCGTTCGGATACTTGACCGCCGCCTGATCTCCGCCCCGCTGAAGGGCCATGTCGAGGGCGGCGTGCGCCGCATGCTCTTTGTCGGCAAGTGAGCCGTCCACGGCCGATACGCCCACCGATACGGTCACCGGAAGACTCCCCTCTCCCAGGCGGACCTCGCGGATGCGGTTGATCACGTCAAATTTTTCCTCTACAAACTCCTGCAGATGGCATTTATGGAAGAAAAAGATGAACTTATCCCGCTCATACTCCTTGAGCACGCCGCCCACCGATTCCGCCCAGCCCGCGAGAATGCTCTCGATCTTCGCGGAAGCCGAACGGGACTGTTCATGGACATACTGAAAGAGTTCGGATAGATTATCGATCACGATATACGCGACCTGAGTCTCCTCCTCAGCGACACGCCCCCAGGCCAAGTCCAACTCGGTACGCTCGATAAAGATGAGAACATAATATTGTTTTTCCTCGATTCTGACCGGATACGCACGCACGGAAAAGGTCCGCTCGCCAGCGGCACACCGCACTCCCTCCGGGCGAATTGAGGTGATAACCTTTTTGTAGTCCAGTTGGCACAAGGCGGCAAGTTCCTGCCCAAACCGACGCTCTCCGTCAAAGAGCGCGCCGAACGGTTCGTTGTGCCAGATTATCCGCCCGCTGCCGTCACAGAGGGTCACAGGTTGAGAAAGGCGCACCAGCAGGTCGCGGGTAAACTCTGTGACCGCGTGCTCTTCCTCGGCGGAAAGTTCGCCCGTCGCGGAAAAGACCCGCCGGGAGATCAGCGCCAACAGAGCGGCCGTCGCAAGATACGCTCCGCCCAGCACAACTCCCATGAGGATGGGATGAAAGCCGGCAAAACTCAGATATGCATACACTGCAAAATAGACAAGCGCTGTGCACACCAGAACCGCAAACTTCAAATTTTGTACCTGTTTTTCTTTCCTTTTTTGTTGCATATTCCCCTTCTTTTCATGCAAAAACGCATAATATCTGCTATTATACTAGTATAGTATACCACGAAACCCCGAATCTGTAAAGAGCAAAAAAACATTCCCTTGACAGAAGTCGCCCGCCGCGGTATGATAATAAGGAACAAGGCAGGTACAGCATGAAAGATCATACCGGAATATTTGAAAAGAAAAAAGCCGACCCGGCAAAACTGCTCGCCTTTGGCTTTGAGCGGAACTGTGACGCTTACCGATACAGTACTCCCTTACAGGACAGCGGTTTTGTGCTTACCGTTACTGTGACCGGTGATGAGATATCCGTCTGGGTGACCGACCCGGAATCGGGCGAACCGTACACCCTGCATCTGAGCGAGGAGGCTGAGGGCGCCTTTGTCGGCGGAGTACGGAAGGAATATGAGCGGGTACTGACTGAAATTGAGCGCAACTGTTTTGAGAGCGATCGGTTTAAGAGCTCACAAGCAAAGGAGCTCATTGCATATATCCGGAAAACCTATGGGGATACGCCGGAATTTCTGTGGGAGAAGTTCCCGGACAACGCGGTCTTTCGCAGAAAGGACAATCAAAAGTGGTATGGCGCTCTGCTGACCGTCGCAAAAGAAAAACTGGGCATTCCGGAAAGCGGAAAGGCGGAAATCATCGACCTTCGCATTCCGCCCGAGCAAATGGAGAGTACCGTGGACGGCAAGCGCTTTTTCCCCGGTTACCATATGAATAAAAAGCATTGGTACACGGTCACGCTGGACGGCTCGGTTTGCACAGAAGAGTTGTGCGGAAGGATCGATCAGAGTTATCGGATCGCAGGAAAAAAGAAATAAATCCAAAAGCAAAACGCCCGCCGGACCCGACGGGCGGGGAAACTGTCATAAAATTACAATCCGAAAAGGGGGACTTTTCATGAATCGCACTTCATTTGCACACGGCCCGGCGCCGATGATTGTCGGGGTCATTCGCCAGCGGACGCCGCGCGCCGCAATCGCCGATATCAAAAACGGAGAAATCAAGGGCGCGCGCGGGTTCGATCTTCACCTCGACGCATTGGATGAGGAATTTCGGAACGAAACATCCATTCGCTCGATCGTGGAGTCGACCGATCGCCCGATTCTGGCGCTCAATTACAGAAACGGGTACGACGGCGCGTATCTTGCCATGACCGAGGAACAGCGGGTCGAGACGCTGATGACGGCCGTGGACGCCGGGGTTTCGGCAATCGATATCCAGGGATACACGTTCTGTCCCGGGGCGGCAAAGGAATTTTTGGACGCGGAATACCTGCCCGAAAGCCTGCGGTCGCTTTCCGACAAAAACCCGCGCGAGGTGACGTTTCACCCGGAGGTGGTCGACCGGCAGAAACGGCTGATTCAAACGGTGCACGAAAAAGGCGCCGAAGTGCTGATCTCCATGCATTTCGGCGTACCGCTTACGGCCGACCAGCTGATCGCTCTGGCGCGGTTCGCGCACGATGAAAAAGGAGCGGACATTGTCAAAATGGTCACGCCCTGCGCGAACGAGCGGGAACTGGCCGACGTGCTGTCCGCCACGCTGGCGCTTCACGAGCAGTTGGACTTTCCGTTTTCTTACCATGCGTCCGGCAAAGCGGGAAACCGGTCTCGCATGATCTGCCCGATGCTCGGCTCCTATCTTATGTTCTGCAACGTCGATTACGGCTATTCGTCCAATTTCGAGCAGCTGCACCTCGGCTCGATGACCCAAGCGTACCGCTGCATGGGAATGTTGTAACGCAATGTGCAAAATTCACACCTTTATCGGCTCCCGTTTGTTTGTCTTTGGCAGTTTCTGTTGACAAAATAATTGATTTATTATATAATTGTGACAGAAATAAGCACGGTATGCTGTTCTTGATGAAAACATATCAATCGAACAAGAAAGAGAGAGAAACGATGTTTTGTGGAAAATGCGGCGCTTCGCTTTCGGACGGAGCAAAGTTTTGCCCGGTATGCGGCGCGCAGATCGAAAACGCGGAAATTCCCGCACAGCCGACAGAAACGGAACAGGGACAAACCGAGGTATTAAACCCGGTCGATCCTCCCGAGACGCCTGCCCCGGAGTTTGTTCCGGAACAGCCCCGGTTGAACCATCTTCCCCAAGAGCCGGCATCTGCCCCTCAGCCTCCCAAGAAAAAGAAAATCGGAAAGATTGTCGGCGGGATTTGCGCGGCAGTAGTAGTGGCCGTAGCCGGTGTTACCGCCGCAGCGTTCCCATGGGTCAGCAATTTTGTGCGCAGGACCGTGATGAGCCCGGAGGCTTATTACAGCCATGTTGAAAACAAAACGTTCAATCAGGTGGCGGCCAGGCTGGAAACCGGTGTTGACGCCAAAGTGCCGATGCTTACGGACGGCAAGGTGTCCTCGGAGTTCCGTGCAGAGATCGATCCTACCGTCCTGCAGCTGCTGTCGAACGTCGCCGGAACAGACCTGTCCTGGATCAACGATGCCTCTATTAACGCGGATATTGCCGCGGAAGGCGACAAACTCCAGGTGATTTTAGCCGCCGCTCTCAAAAACGATCGCTTTTTGGATTGGGAGATTTTGCGCGATGGGAAAAACGTTTATACAGGCCTTCCCCAGCTGAGCGATCGGTATGCTCTTCTCACCATGGACGCTCTGCCGGCTCTGTTGAACGATCTTACGGGTATGGATTTATCCGACTATGCAGCAAATCTGAATGTCCGCGACAGCGAGGATTATGCCCGTCTGCTGCCTGAGTTGATCCGCCGTTACGGCAAGGCTGCCGCCGACAATCTTGGAGAGGTCGACCGGGAAAAGGACGCGATTGAAACCGAATCGGGCGACGTTTCCTGCACCCGCTTGACCGTACATATTAACGATGACAGTGTAAACGAAATCTTTCATGCGTGGGCTGAACTTTTAGAGGACGACCAGGACGTAAAGGCACTCTTCGAGAGCCTGTATCCCTACGAGGAGGATGATTTCGACGAATTCTACCAAGAAATGATCGGGGAACTTTCCGACGCGGACGTTTCCTTTGACGAGAAGGTGGATTACGTCGTGTGGATCGACGCAAAGGGTGAGGTGATCGGCCGTGCGCTGGAAACCGATTACGGAGTCTTAACCGTACAATATCCCGAAAAGCGCGGCGATTCCTATCTGAGCGTCACCTTTAAGGCGGACAACGTAAACGTCGGTTTCAGCGGACACGCCAAGGACGGCAGCGGCGAGTGGGTCTTGTCCTACAATAAGCAGGAACTGCTGGAGATCACCACAAAAGACCTGAAGGTTACCGACGGCTCTGCAAACGGCTCGATCAAAGTCGCGCCGGGTGAGGATATTGGCGCCGTTTTGTCCTTGGCGGGCGTGGATTCCCAATATGCTTCCATGCTTGAGAATATCGCGCTCTGTCTTGACTTTGAGGGCACGGACGGCTCACAGACCGTTGTTCTTTCCCTCAAGCAGGACGAGAATGCGCTGGTAGCTCTGACCGGGAAGGTATGGGAAAATCCCGATCTTGAGATGCTCGATCCGGACGATTTGGACGTCATTGCCATTCAGGACCAAGATGATATCGAGGAATGGGCAAGCAGTTTCGATCTAATCGATTTTCTCGGATCTCTTCCGGAAGAGATCACCTCTCTGATCGGCGATCTGGCCAAGCAGAACAGCAGCAGTTATTATGATGACGATTATGACCGGGAGTGGTATATTGACGATACCCCGTCTTTCGGTACCGGTACCGCTCTTTAGAATATCGCACGAAGATTTTTTACGGCTTGATCCGAATATAGCCGTTGGTTCACCGTCGGGCTATGCCGGACGGTGAACTTTTTTTGGAGAATCATGGAACTGGAAATCAAACACGTGAGCAAACGCTACGGCGCTACCCACGTCCTGAACGACGTATCTTTTGGCCTTCGTTCGGGCGAGCGGGTGGCCATCGCGGGCGGGAACGGAAGCGGGAAAAGTACGCTGCTGGCCATTCTCGCCGGGACCCTGCCGGGATCGGGGCAGTTTTTGTGCGACGGACTCGATCTTTGCACCCATCCGAAAGAGCGCGCACGTCTGATCGGGTATTTACCCCAGACCCCGCCGCTCTTTGAGGAGTTAAACGCCCGCGACCATCTGCGCCTGTATTACGGGCGCAGAGAAATGCGCGGCGCTTTGCAGGGAGGGGTTGCGGAACTGCTGGGTGTAAACGGCTTTTTGCGCACTCCTGTGCGTAAAATGTCCGGCGGTATGAAAAAACGTCTTGCGGTCGCCTGTGCGGTCGCCCACCGGCCGCGCGTCCTTTTGCTGGATGAGGTCGGAGCGGCGCTGGATCCCGCTTGCAGACAGGCGATTTTCGCTTATCTGGACGACTTTTGCGCGAACGGAGGCGCTGTTATTTCGATCACCCACGATACGGATGAATTTGCGTGTGCAAACCGGGCATATCTCTTGCGGGACGGCGTACTGACGGAGGCGGAGGCGGGCAGATGAGGGCGGTCATGCTCTACGCCCGCGCTCAGTGTATGCGGGCAATCAGGCTCTTCCCCGCCGTGCTCGCCATGAGCGCCCTGCTTGCCGTATCCCTGTGCATTGTTCTGAACACCATGGTGAGCGGCGCGGCCGAGCGGCAGGTCAAAGCTCGCATCGGTCTGGTGGGGGATCTTTCCGACGATTATCTGAGTATGGGCATCTACGCGGTACAGCACATGGATTCCTCCCGCTTTGCGGTGGAATTTGTGCCCGTAGAGGAGACGCAGGCGCGGGAACAAGTGCGAAACGGAACCCTTTCCGGCTATCTGCTGATCCCGGACGGCTTTACCGAGTCAGTGATGTACGGCGAGCAGATTACCCTGACCTTTGTCAGCGCGGATAAAACCGCTACCCTGCTTCCCTCGGTCATCCGCGAGGTGGCCGACTGCGCCGCGGTTTACGTAAAAGAATCGGAAAGCGGTGTGTTCGCCATGCAGGACCGTGCAAAAGAGGCGGGGATCAGCGGAGAGCCGCTTTGGGATTTGACCGAAAAGCTGGATCTTCAATATCTTTCCATGGTCTTTTCCCGGGACGATCTTTGCGACCTTGAACAAACCGGCGCCATGGGGACCCTGTCGGTGGGCGGATATTACTTCTGTGCCCTTTTGTTTTTGCTGGTCATGCTGCTGCCGGTCATGAGCACATCGCTTTTGTCGGGCGAGCGTAAGCACGCGGCCTATTTTGCCGGCCGGGGTCTTTCCGCGTCAGGGCAAACGGTGGGCGAATATCTCGCTTATGCCGTGACGCTCTTGCTTTTGCTTGTTCTCTTTTTGCTGTGTACGCTTTTTGCGCCCAAGACGCTCATTCCCGAATGGTCAGGCGCCGGCGTCGGCGGCGTGTTTGTGTGGATGATCAAACTGCTCCCCGCGTTGGCGGCGCTGTCCGCCACCCAGTTTTTGCTTTGGGAGGCCGTACCGAATACGGTAAACGGCGTGCTGCTGCAATTCTTGCTGGCCATCTCCCTTGGCTTTATCAGCGGATGTTTTTACCCGGCCGAGTTCTTCCCGGACTCGGTACGCAGGTTTGCCGCGCTGCTTCCGACAGGGCAAGCCTTTGCCCTTTTCCGGGACAGCCTTGCGGGCGGTTATCGTCCACTTTCGGCGGTACTGCTCACGGTCTTTGCGGCGAGTATGCTTGCGCTTGCCTGCGGGGTGCGGGCATACCGGATCAGGAGGGGAAGATGAAACGGAATCCGTTTTGCAAAATTGCCACCCTGCTCCTGCTGCAGCAAAAAAGACTGCTCTTGCACCCGGTCTTTCTCTTGCTTTTGTGCGCAACCGTTTTGGCCGGCGGGGCGCTGGGCCTTGCCTCCGGGCAGGAGAGCGGCGTACAGCATATTCTGCTGGCCTCGGAAGGCGACGATCCGCTGGCGCAGGAGGTAATCGGACAGTTGTGCGCCGGGGAGGGACTGATTCGCTTTGAAATGGTCGCGCCGGAGCAGGCGTACACCATGATTACCAAGACACAGGCCGATGAGGCGTGGGTCTTTCCCGACCATATGGAAGAACAGATAAGCGAATGGGTAAACGCCGCAAAACGCGAGCCGATCGTGCGGGTGATCACCCGGGAGCAGACCCCTGTTTCCACGTTGGTACGGGAGCGGCTGTATGCCGCGCTCTATCCCTATCTCTCCCGGGCAAACTATGACAATTTCCTGTCCGACCTTTCCCTTTCCGACCCGGACGGCAAGGCATACCAACTTGCCCGCCCCGGCGGCGATCTGGTGGAATATCAGACTTTGAGCGGTGCTTTTGTGCCCGACAGACCGGAGTATCTGCGCACCACCCTCTACGGACTGCTGGCACTGTGCGTGCTGTTCTGCGCGTTTGCCTGCGAGTTGTATGCCCTGCGGGATACCGAACGGGGCGTTTACGATTTTCTTTCGCTGGACGGCCGACCCTTTGCCGCCCTTGCCCTGACTCTTTCCGGCTCTGTGGACGCGGCTCTTGCCGCACTGCTTGCGCTTGTCCTGTCGGGCAATGCGGTGCACGGCGTCTACGGGTGCGCGCTCATGCTGTGCTATGCCGTCTGCTGTGCGGCCTTTGCGGTACTGCTGGGCGCTTTGTTCGCTACCCAAAGACGACTGGGCGCCTTTGCCGCTCCGTTTTTCTTGCTTTGCGCGGTGGTCTGTCCGATCTTTTTGGATCTTGCCTCGCTCCGCCCTTTTTCGCTCTTTTTACCGACGGGCGCTTACCTGCGTGCCATTTACGACGGACGATATGCGATCTATATGATCGCATACACACTGTTGTGTACCGCGCTCTTTTTGCTGATCGCCCGGCTAAAGGCCAAGATCGTAAAACGCTAAAACCACAGGGAGCAAGTCGCACACTTGCTCCCTGTGGTTTTTACAAAAATGATTTACGCTTGGGCGGCTTGGACAATCGCAGCAAAATCTGCGGGTTTCAGGGACGCGCCGCCGATCAGGCCGCCGTCGATGTTTTCCTTTGCTAACAGTTCCGCCGCGTTTGCGGCGTTCATACTGCCGCCGTACTGAATGGTCATGGCCTCTGCCGCTTGGTGCGTGTACAGACCTGCCACTACCTTGCGGATGAGGGCGCAGACCTCCTCCGCCTGGTCGGCGGTAGCGGTCTTGCCGGTGCCGATCGCCCAGACCGGCTCGTAGGCGATAATCACCCGGGAGAGTTGGGACGCTTCCACGCCCTGCAGCGCGATCTTGGTCTGCATGGAAACCAC
>CANQPT010000025.1 GCA_947625805.1 uncultured Clostridia bacterium | reverse complement strand
CCCCTTTTACTGCTTCTATTATACCACTTCTTACCTAAAAAACAAAGCCCTTTTCAGGACTTTGTCTTCAGGCTGAGGCGGTTGCTTTCGCAATCGCCTTTTTCTGGCGCGCCTTGGGGGATTCGAACCCTCGACCTACCGGTTCGTAGCCGGGCACTCTATCCACTGAGCTAAAGGCGCTTGCATTTCCGTGCTTGGTTATCTTACCACAATCAGCAAAAAAAGTCAATATCTTTTTTTCGATTTGTGAAACTATTTTGTCGGGGGATTCATTTCAAATACCGCCGGGGGTCACCCGGCGGTATCAAAAGAGAGAATATCATTCAGTTTATTCTTTGGATACACACATCCAAACGCCCTCAGCGCCGATGCCATTTTCCGGAGGAATCAGAATCCCTCTTTCAATCAGCGCTTCAACCAAAGTATCCAGCACCGGCAACCCTGCAAGGTCGTTGACAAAGCCGTATTCCGCCATCAGATAGTCCGGGACCGATGAACGGATCAGTTCTGCGATCTGCTTTACAAGCGGCTCAACATCCCGGTCAAACTCTTCCCGGAACTTGCGTGTTACAGAAAAGAGTTTGTCGTTATCTTTTTCGTCGTGCACAAGGAATTTGGTATAAAGCGTATTGCCCTCGCGGTACAAATAGCCTGACTCGATCGCCTTGGCACTTCCCTCTTTCTCTTTTTCGGATAAACTGTCGATCGGCAGACCGTGAATTGCGCGGATCGCAAGTTGCAGCAGTCCATCCTCCGACACATTATGTCCATAGTGAAAATGAGCTTTGATTCGTGCAATATAAATGTTGGTCAGACGGACCTGATGATATCCGCAGACGTTATATGCGGCAATACCGTCCCATCCATGTCCCCAGAATCGACCGTTATATAAATAACCATAGTTACTATATGGACGGGTCACTTCTTTCTCATTCGGAAAATATTTGGAAGAAAGAACCGAGTACACATGTTTGGAAAATTGGTCGGCAAGAAAAACAATTTGCTGCCACAAGATCAAGTTCCAGTCGATCTTCCGATTGAGATACGGAAAAGCAAGATACTCTTCCTTGTGTTTCTCAATAAAAGCGCTGACCTTATCGCATACCATCGGAATATGCTCGGTATAGATCGCCCATGCACGCTCGATCTGCGCCGCGTCCAACAGGATGAAATTGATCGCGTATCTTCCGTTTTCCAGCCTGCGGAGCAAACCGTATTTCCCTTTTTTACCGTAACACAGGATCTCTAACTCTTCTTCCACATAAAGCATCGGCACGCTCAGTTCTTCCGAAAGTTCTTTTGCGGTTTTGGGTTTCTTTTTGCAGGACCATACGATATGCTTGGAAAGCTGCCGCGTGCAAACCTCACTCGGATCATCCCAACTCGGATCTCCGGTGCCCCAGATCACAAGATCAATCGGATCAAGAACCTGTGGCTTTTGAATCGTGTTCATGTTTGTTACCTCATTTCTGATTGTTTGCCGTGCCGAAAACAATCTCTGCCGAATTGCCGTTTCGCTCGTGTTCTGCATTCTGGCGATCTCCGCGATCGGACGATCGTCCAAATAATATGCGATCATCACCTCGCGGTAGGCGCGCCCCAAGAACGCAATCGAACGAAAGATCCTTTGCAGTGCCTCGTCGTCCTCGTTTTCCTCTTCGGTGTCGACAAGATCCGCCATGATCCCCTCCGGATCTTCTGTGAACGCATGCTCCGTGCTCTGCCGCCGCTTTTCAGAAAAATCGGCATAAACATTGCGTGCAACCCGCCATATGAAGGCATACGGGTCTTTAATCTCCCCCGCTGTGTTTGCCGCCTTTACAAGGGCAAACACAATGTCGGAACAAAACTTCTGCGCCTCGTAACTGTTACTTGTGCGTGCATAACAGAAACCGAATAGTTTGTCGTACAATTCTTTGTCCAGTGCTTTCAGCAAATCTTTTCGTTTCATTTTTCCTCGGCATTGATCAACGCTTTCATGGATATAGTCGGCATAAATCCGATTTGTTAGGTGGTAAGATGTAAAAAAAGAAAAAGCGAACAATTTTCTTATGCATATTTTATCACAAAGAAAAACAGATGTCCATCGGCACAAATTTTTTCGAAAATAGTGCTTTTTTCGACGGAATAAGGTATAATGGTAATACTGGAGGTATCAAGCAATGGTCATACTTAAAAAATCGGTTGCCGCAGGTCTTATGATCGGGATCGGGGCAACCATCTATCTGCTCTGCGAAAATAAAATCGTAGGCGCGATTCTGTTCTCGGTTGGACTTTTTGCAATTTGCTCATTCGGAATGTACTTATTCACCGGGAAGATCGGATATATCATCAACACAAAAAACGATCCTAACTGTGCGTTGATCTGGCTGGGCAACCTGATCGGCAGTACGATCATGTCGATTGCCGTACGGATCGCAAAACCCGATATCCACACCGTCGCGGCTGATATCGTGGCAAAAAAGGTCGGCCAAAACTGGATCAGCATTATTCTGCTTTCTTTCATCTGCGGGATACTCATGTACGTTGCCGTGGACAACTTCGTGAAAAATCCGCACACCGTTAGCGGCATCGTGGGCATCTTTCTATGTGTATCGGTCTTTATTCTGTGCGGATTTGAGCACAGCATTGCAGACATAAACTATTGCGTGCTCGCCGTTTCCTCGATAAATGAGGCGCTGCAATATCTGCTCTTTCTAGTCGTCGTTTCGATCTCAAACGGGCTTGGCGCACTGGCCATTCGCTGGCTGGTGAAATAACTGAAAAAAGGCATCGCAGTGCGGTGTCTTCAGGCTGTGGCGGGAGCAAAACCAAAGCATATCTTAACGTTGGGAACACATTGAATTTTACTTTGCATATTTCTTGAAATTTTCTTTCCTTATAAACATCGTCTAATGTGACCGGCGGATAATCGAACTCGTCAAGGAGCAAAATCAAATCCACTTGTAAATTCGCTTTGATGTCCTCACGGCTCGCCCAATCGGTATATTCAATCCTGTGTAGAATCACGTATCAGATGTTGGCAGGCTAATCATTCTGAACCGTATACAATCAACGCACCCCTGCAGCTTAAAACTACAAGGGTGCGTTTTCTATTGTTTTGGAAAGATTATTGCTTTAGGCCCTTTTTTCTGCCAAAGCGGGCGGCTTTAACTTTCCATATCAAAACTTTCCGTGTTTTGTCATCATTTGTTCGAGCCGCTTCTTCAAAGCATACAGTCCTTCTTTGGGGTCTGTAATCTCTTTTACTGCTTCTTCCATAGGACACATTCCCGTGTCTGCGCGGTTGCGAATTTCTTTGACGGAGGTATCGCAGAGCGGCGTGATCCCATGCCGGGCAAGCGTATAGCTTCCGTCCTCGCTCGTTACTTGGGCAAAGACCGTGTGAACACCCAGCAACACGTAGAGCAACGCCGCCGCTTTGCCGACGATTTTATCCGCCGCAGAAAAGTCCTTAAAATCCTGCCCACTTTCAGCAAAAGCGATCAACGGTTTTACACCGCGTTCTGTGCTGGTATAGGTTTGCCCGTCTTTGCACAGAACGCAGGTGTAATTATTTTCTTCCAATAGTGTTTTTGCCTGTTCTAAATCACTTTTCATTTTTCTTCAAATTCTCCACGCGGTAGACGATCAGCGGCAAAAGCGCCCATTGAAGTGCAAGCCCAAACAGTCCGGTGGCAATGCTCATCCAAATCGTCGAAACAGCAATCTGACCGTTTCCGAAAGCGTAAACCGTAAGCAGAATGGCGACCGCACGCACGGCGCGTCCTGCAACCTGTGCTGCCACGACTTTACCAATGGTCGGCAGTTTAACATTCCGCAGAAGCCCCGCCGCAAGTCCGTAGATGCAAAGCTCGATCATCATAAAGGGCAGCATCGCCGCGCACGGCTACCCGAGGAGATCGAAAAAACCGTCGCTGTGGCAAATGCCTTGGGCAAAAGCGGATGTCGCGATCGGGGTCCGCCTCGGGTAACACTTTGAGCTTCGCATCATCGAAATTTGCAAGCTGGACGTGGAACATCTTCGCAAAACGATCACCTTCGGCGAACTGCGCGAGATATTTTCGAAGTTAAAAATCTCGAGTACCCAAACACCTTGACGGAAGAATTGCGAAATTTCGTCAGTAATCATGTTATGCGAATCCAATGGCATTCATCAAGCTCGCTGCAAAGAAGAATGATTTGAGTTTTTATCAAATCAACGCCGCCAATAATGTTTGTTGTGGATGATGAAAATGAAAGTATAAGATAAAAGATAAGATGAACGATGCGAGGTGGGAGCCAATTTCCCTGCCTCGCATCATTGTTATCCTGCGTTTACAATATTTTGCAAAGTTTAATTTTGTTTCCTTTTTTATAAACCTGATACCCGCATTTTAAATAGCAGTTTTGCGCCGGCAGATTATCTTCATTGGTTTGAATGGAAATGGATCGAAATCCTCTTTCCTTTACATAGTTTTCCACATATGTTATTGCAAAAGTACCGATTCCTTGGCGCTGAAAATTCTTTGCAATAAAAAGCATAGAAATCCATGCCTCGTCCGTACTATCCAATCCGTTGATTTTCATGTATCCGACAGGCATAGCACCTTTGCATATCATAAAATGCTTTTCGTCACGATCGTTTAAAGAAAGCAACTCTCTCCATTCGCTCAACCTGATATCTTCTGCGCGAAGGATTTCTTTGTTTTGTACAAACAGGATCCTTACGAAATAGGCTTCGTTTTCTGTAGCAGGGATGATCGTCAAATGATTCGGCACCTGCGCCTCATACATGATTTCGCCGTCGTTTGTAAAACCGTTAAATGTTTCAAAAACTCTTTCCGAAAAGCCAACTGATAATTGCAGGCTTCGGCTCGGCGTGTTTTCCGGTTCAACATAACAACAAAGCGTGACGGCACCGAGTTCAGACAAGTGATCCAGTGCCGCATGGATCATTCGAGATGCAATACCCATTCTACGGTATTCCGGAACGACAAACAAATCCCCGTAATACCAACGCCTTGGGTCGGTTTCATTTCTGACACAATGAAGTCTTCCGATCACAGTATGATTTGCTATAGTCGCCACTACGCCAAAACAGTCGTTTTCGTCCATGATCTCATCGAAAATATACTGTCTTGAACGGTTCACCTGTGGTGGAGCATCCGTTTCCCATTGTTTTTGAGCAATTTCCCGTACAAATTCGTTTGTTAAAAATTTGCTGATTTGGATGGTGATGATTTCATTCATTTGATGACCTCTTTTCATAAAAATAGATGTAAAAAACGCCTCTGATAAAATCAAAGGCGATCATATCATCCGTATGAAAAAGGCACTTAATCAGCGGACAAAACGGCATTTGATTTTATCAGTATCATATTTGTCATTTTGTCCACCCCGCTTTCATGATTTAGTGAAGTTATTTTAGCACGAAAATCCAAAAAAGTCAATATGAAAAGAACTGCAGAGAGAATTCCCTGCAGTGCGTGATTTATCGATATATTTTTCAAGTGTCCCGTTCATACGCATCACGCCGACGATGGAAGGATGGCTCTTTTTCAGATAGTCGTAATGCCGGAATCCATAGACGCCAATGTTACCGATGTTTAGATTCATTTTTTTGACCTCCGTTTTTCGATTTTGTTTGTTTTTTGCTTGAGCGTCGCAATAAATGACAAATCCGAACCCTTCGCCAACCGGCTTTGGGTTCGGATTTGTCCTATTTGGTGCGAGTGACAAGATTTGAACCTGCACTCACGGAGAACCAGATCCTAAATCTGGCGCGTCTGCCAATTCCGCCACACCCGCATATTCTTACTTGAATATTGTATCACACTCCCCTTTTTTTGTCAACGAGAATACACCTTTCTTCGTGCTCATATTGACAGACAAGTGCAAATAAGATATAATTAAGTTGTATCTTTTTGCGGAGGGGGACAGATGAATGCAACGCCCGAAATCGCGGTCATAGGCGCCGGCGCGGCCGGACTTTTTGCCGCCGGTGCGGCAGGCGAGGCTGGCTGTCGTGTCACTCTTTATGAGAAAAACGATCGACCGGGGATCAAGTTGTCCATTACAGGCAAGGGACGCTGCAATGTTACCAACAACACTACTCCGAACGAGGTGATCGAAAACATCCCTACCAACGCAAAATTCCTTTATACCGCGATCAACGCTTTCTCGCCTGCGGACACCATGCGTTTTTTTGAGGCGCTGGGTGTTGCGCTCAAAACCGAGCGCGGGAACAGAGTTTTTCCGGTTTCCGATCGGGCGAACGACATTGTCGACGCTTTGTATAAAAACGCCCTTCAAAACGGCGTGCGCTTGGTGTATCAAAAGATCACCGGCCTATGCATAAAAGACGGCCGGGTATGCGGCGTTACGGTCGGCGGACAGACCGTACCGTACGATCGGGTGATCGTTGCAACGGGAGGGCTTTCCTATCCGCGCACCGGATCCACCGGAGACGGTTACCGCTTTGCAAAACAGGCGGGACTTGAACTCACCCCTACCGCACCGTCATTGGTACCCATCGAAACCACAGAGCCGTGGTCGCACACCATGTCCGGCCTTGCACTCAAAAACGTAGCGCTGTGGGTGGAAGACACGCACAGCGGGCGGGCGGTCTACCGGGATTTCGGCGAGATGCTGTTTACCCATTTCGGCATATCCGGTCCCATGGTACTTTCGGCCTCCAGCCACCTGCGCACGATCACTCCGGGCAAATATCGGGTACATATTGACCTGAAACCCGCCCTGACCGAGAAAACCCTGGACGAGCGGCTGCAAAACGACTTCCGCAAATATGCAAACAAGGATTTTGCCAACGCATTGAATGACCTGCTTCCCCGCTCACTGATCCCCACGATCATACGGTTATCGGGTATCGATCGGCAGAAAAAGGTCAGCGGTATCACCAAAGAAGAACGCCGCACTTTACTTACACTACTCAAAGACTTGCAAATAACCCTCAAGCGCTTTCGCCCAATCGACGAAGCGATCATCACCAGCGGCGGAGTTTGCGTGAAAGAACTCAACCCCAAAACCATGGAAAGCAAAAAAGTAAACGGACTGCATTTTGCAGGAGAGGTCATTGATGTAGATGCGTATACGGGAGGCTTCAATCTCCAGATTGCATTTTCCACTGCAATGCTCGCCGCAAAGGCAGTCAGTATAAGGAGCGAATTATGATCAATATTGCAATCGACGGACCTTCCGGCGGTGGAAAAAGCACACTCGCCAAAAAAATTGCAAAAGAGTTGGGCTATATTTATGTGGACACCGGAGCACTCTACCGCTCTGTCGCACTGTATATGCAGCGCGGCGGCGTAAATGTGCAGGACCGGGCGGCCGTGATCGCTGCCCTGCCCGGTGTTGCGATCACGATGAAGCACGAGGGCGGCACCCAGCAGGTCTATCTGGGCGACGAAATGGTGGGAGATGCCATCCGCACCCCTGAAATTTCGCAGATCGCTTCTCTTATTTCCCCCATACCGGAGGTGCGCGCGTTCCTGCTTTCTCTGCAAATGGAGATCGCCGAAAGAGAAAACGTGGTCATGGACGGCAGAGATATCGGAACGGTCATCCTGCCGAAGGCGCAGGTAAAAATCTTTCTGTCTGCATCCAACCAAACGCGCGCAATGCGGCGATACAAGGAACTGACCGAAAAGGGCATACAGACCACATATGAGGAGATCCTTGCGGCGATGAATCAGCGGGACGAACAAGACCGCAACCGGGAAACCGCTCCGGCCATCGCAGCACCCGACGCGGTCCTGCTCGACAATTCCGAATTAGACCCCGAGCAGACCTTGCAGGCGGCGCTGGAGATCATACGGAGCAAACTGGGATGAAGTTCTACCGATTTGTCTATACCCTGCTTGGACCGCTCTTTCGTTTGCTCTTTCGCCTGAAGGTCGTAGGCGGGGAAAACGAGCCGGCACAGGGTGGCCTGATCGCCTGTTCCAATCATCTGTCCAACTGGGATGTGATCATTCTCGCAGTCGCTCTGCACCGGCCGGTGCGCTATTTTGCAAAAGCAGAACTTTTTCGTGTCCCTCTGCTCAAGCAAATGATCACCTTGCTGGGTGCTTTTCCCGCGCACAGAGGAAGTGCGGATCTTGGCGCCATCAAACGGACCATCTCTATTTTATCAGACGGAGGTATCGTCGGCTTTTTCCCGCAGGGGACCCGTTGTCCGGGTATTGATCCGCGCTCGACCCAACCGAAAACCGGTATTGGTCTGCTGGCTTACAGAAGCGGCGCGTCCATTCTGCCGGTGCTGATCGAAACCAAAGACAACCGCATCCGTCCCGGACGCAAGGTCACGGTCAAACTGGGTAAACCGATCCGTGCGGAAGAGTTGGAATTCACACATGGCGGAAAAGAAGAATACGAGCGCGTAAGCAAATACGTATTCGGCAAAATCACAGATATGATCGGAGATGAGATCCATGCCGGATAACAAACGGGTGAAGGTCGCCAAATTATCCGGTTTTTGCTTTGGCGTCGACCGCGCGGTGCGGGAAGCTGAGCACCTGATTGCAGAGTCGCCTGCAAATACCGCGATCTATACCCTCGGCCCACTGATCCACAATCCGCAGATGTTACAGCATTTTGCCGAAAACGGGATCAAAGAGATCACGCCGGAAGAGATCGACCCGCTTTTATCCGCCTGTGACCGGACGCACCATATTACGCTGATCATTCGCGCACACGGCATTGAAAAACAGTTCAGTGAAAAATTGCAGGCCTTCGCCGAAGAAAATCCATTTTTTACGCTGATCGATTGCACCTGTCCCTATGTGAAAAAGATTCATCGGATCGTCAGCGAACACACAACGCCTGACACCCTTTTGATCGTGATCGGCTCAGCTGAGCACCCGGAGGTCAAGGGAATCATCAGTTTTGCAAACGGGCCGATCATTATTTTTCCAGATTCCGGCTCGATTTTACCGCCGGATGACCCCGAAAAACCGGTTTTAATGGTGGCACAGACCACTCAAAATACGGAAGAGTGGAAAAAATGTCAAAAATTTATTCAAAAACTATATACAAATCCACAAATTTTTGATACAATATGTAGTGTTACGGAAAACAGGCAAAAAGAAACCGCAACTCTTTGTAAGCACGTGGATCTGATGCTGGTCATTGGTGGGAAAAACAGTTCCAATACCAATAAGCTTTTTCAAATTGCCCGCACTGCTTGCAAAAACACCTTTCTCGTAGAGCGCCTTTCTGAATTGCCATTAGAACAATTACAACCCGGCATTCGTGTCGGTATCGCTGCCGGAGCGTCCACCCCCGGCAGTATTATAAAGGAGGTAGAAACCATCATGAGCGAAAACATCAGCCGGATGGAAGGCGAAAACTTCGCCGAGTTACTGGAACAGTCACTCAAAACATTACATACAGGAGAAACCGTTAAGGGCGTAATCACGTCGATCGCTGCCAATGAGATCTTTGTGGATCTCGGTACAAAAACGACCGGTGTGATCTCATCGGAAGACCTGAGCGAGGACGGCTCGATCAACCCTGCCGACGTGTACAAGGTCGGCGATGAGATCGAGGCTATCGTCACCAAGGTCAGCGACAATGACGGTGTTGCTACCCTGTCCCGCAAGCGCATTGAGCGCATGAACAACTGGAAGAAGATCGTTGAGGCATACGAGAACGGCGAAGTGCTGGAAGGCAAGATCGTCGACGTTGTCAAGGGCGGAGTGATCATTCTGCTGCACGCAGTCAGAGTATTCATCCCGGCATCCCAGACAGGTCTTCCCAACACGGCGGATCTAAGTCCCCTGCGCGGCACCGAGCAGAAGGTCAAGATCATTGATCTCGATCAGAACAGAAACCGCGCCATCGCTTCCATCCGGGTCATTCAGCGCGAAGAGCGCAAGGCTCTGAAAGAGCAGTTCTGGGCAAATATCGAAGAGGGCAAACACTACACCGGTACGGTCAAGAGCCTTAAGAACTACGGCGCATTCGTCGATCTCGGCGGTGTGAACGGCATGGTACACATCACAGAACTCGCCTGGACCCACATCAAGCATCCGTCCGAGGTGGTCAAGAAGGGTGACGTCATCGACGTTTATGTCAAGAGTTTTGACTCGGAAACCAAGCGCATCTCGCTGGGCTATAAAGCAGACGAGGACAATCCGTGGGTGCTCTTCACAAACCAGTATAAGGTTGGCGATGTGACCAGCGCTATCATCATGAGCCTGTTGCCTTTCGGTGCGTTCGCACAGATCATTCCCGGCACCGACGGTCTGATTCACATTTCTCAGATCGCCAACAGACGGATCGCAAATCCCGCCGAGGTGCTCACAGTCGGTCAGACAGTGAACGTCAAGATCACCGACATCGACTATGAAAACCAGAGAATCAGCCTTTCCATGCGCGCCCTGATCGAGGACGACGAGCCGGAAGAGGTCGAAGAAGTCGAGGAGGCAGTCGAAGAAGTCGAGGAGGCAGTCGAAGAAGTCGAAGATGCTGCACCGGTTGAAGAGCCTGCTACCGCTGAGGAAGCCGCTCCTGCCGAAGGTGCGGAGCTTACGGAGGCTGTCGAGCAAGCTAGCAAAGAGCCTGCAGAGAACGCCGGCGAACAGGAGTAATACCAAGCATAAAAACAGACCCGAAATTGAACTGACCCCAAAAAGTTGGACCAAGTTTTAATGAAGTTTTTGCAAAAACCGAATACTAAGCAATTAAAATGGCTTGATATCTGTGCTTTGCAGGTGTTAAGCCATTTAGTTTCAGCTTGATTCTGGGCTCTATTTCAAAATTTGTGTAAACACCCCATCAAGGCATAATGCGTATCTCGTGAGTGGTCGGCTCTGTCGACCGCTCTATCAACATACAAGCGGAAATCGGGACGCGTGTCAAGGGCGGCGTACCGCCGTTCATTTTACCCTTGACGCACGGCACGGTTTTTGCTATTCGGGAATGCGATCCCCGAAAAAGATCGACATCCGTGAGTAGAGGTGATGTTCATCATTTGACAAAAGACTGCGAATATAGCTATTTCAATTTGCATTTTACGAAAAATCGTGATATAATAAGACAATATTATCTTTTGATTGGAGTACAAGAATGTACGAAATTCTTGAAAAACAGGCGCTGAATCCGACCGTGACCAAAATGGTCGTGCACGCGCCGCTGGTCGCGCGCAAGGCGCAGCCGGGTCAGTTTATCATTTTCCGTGCGAGCGAGGACGGTGAGCGGGTCCCGCTGACCATCGCAGACTACGACCGCGAAAAAGGCACGGTCACCATTATCTTCCAGATCGTGGGCAGTGCCACGATGGAACTGAACGCACTGAATCAGGGCGAGTGCATCCACGACTTTGTCGGCCCGCTGGGCACGCCCAGCCGGCTCGAAGGGTTACAGCGGGTCGCCGTGGTGGGCGGCGGCGTGGGTTGCGCGATCGCTTACCCCACCGCGAAAAAACTGCACGAACTGGGCGCACAGGTCGACTCGATCATCGGGTTCCGAAACAAGGATTTGGTCATTCTCGAGCCGGAATTTGAGGCGGTGTCCTCCCGCGTGCTCAAAATGTCGGACGATGGTTCGTGGGGCGAAAAGGGCCTTGTGACAAACGCACTCGAAGCGCTGATCCAAGCCGGAAACAAATACGACGAGGTCATCGCCATCGGGCCGCTTGTCATGATGAAATTTGTCTGCGCGCTCACCAAGCGCTATGAGATCTCCACCACCGTTTCCATGAATCCGATCATGATCGACGGCACGGGAATGTGCGGCGGGTGCCGACTGACCGTGGGCGGCAAGACCAAGTTTGCCTGTGTGGACGGTCCCGACTTTGACGGTCATCAGGTCGATTTTGACGAGGCAATGGTGCGCGGCGGAATCTACCGTGATTTTGAGGCCCGCAGCCGTGAGAAAACCTGCGCCCTGCTCGCAAAGGAGGTCAAGTAATATGCCGAATATGAGTTTGCATAAATGTCCGATGCCCAGCCAGGAGCCGGAAGTCAGAAATAAGAATTTTTCCGAGGTCGCACTCGGTTACACGCCGGAAATGGCGGTTGGTGAGGCGCAGCGGTGCTTAAACTGCAAAAACAAACCCTGTGTGTCCGGTTGCCCGGTCGGCATTGATATTCCCGCTTTTCTTGCAAAAGCGGCGAAGGAAGATTTTGAGGGTGCCTACGGCGTGCTCTCGGCGTCCACCGCTCTGCCCGCCGTCTGCGGGCGGGTCTGTCCGCAGGAAAGCCAGTGCGAGGGCAAGTGCGTGCGCGGCATCAAGGGCGATCCGGTCGGGATCGGCCGCCTTGAACGCTTTATCGCCGACTGGCATCGGGAGCACTCGGACAAAACGCCCAAAACCCCCGTCAAGAACGGACACAAAGTAGCGGTCATCGGCTCCGGTCCCTCCGGGCTGACAGCAGCCGGGGAACTTGCCAAAATGGGCTACGAGGTGACCGTCTACGAGGCGCTGCACACAGCGGGCGGCGTGCTGGTCTACGGCATTCCCGAATTCCGTCTGCCCAAGGAGATCGTCCGGCGCGAGATCGAGGGGTTAACCAAGATCGGCGTAAAAGTCGAGACCAACGTAGTCATCGGACGCACACTGACGGTCGACGAACTGTTTGAGGCGGGCAACGAGGCGATCTTTATCGGCTCAGGCGCGGGACTGCCGCGCTTTATGGGTATTCCGGGCGAGCAACTGTGCGGCGTGTATTCCGCCAACGAGTTTTTGACCCGCATCAATTTGATGAAAGCATACAAGGAGGACGCCAAGACCCCCCTCCTGCACGCAAAAAGCGTCGCGGTCGTGGGCGGCGGGAACGTAGCCATGGATGCGGCGCGCTCGGCCAAACGTTTGGGCGCAGAGCAGGTCTATGTCGTCTACCGCCGCGGCATGGAAGAACTCCCCGCGCGCAAAGAAGAGATCGAACACGCCATCGAAGAGGGCATTATCTTCAAGACCCTTTCTAACCCGATCGAGGTGCTGGGCGACGAGCATGGATCGGTCAGGGGTATGGTCTGTCAGGAGATGGAACTGGGCGAGCCGGACGCTTCCGGCCGCCGCCGTCCGGTGGAAAAAGAGGGCTGCACCTTTACGCTGGACGTGGACTGCATGATCATGTCCATCGGAACCAGCCCCAATCCGCTGATCCGCTCGACCACGCCGGGTCTGGAGACCAACCGTCACGGCTGTATCGTCACCGACGGCGAGGGCGGCGCCACCACACGCGAGGGCGTGTACGCCGGCGGCGACGCGGTCACGGGCGCTGCGACCGTCATTCTCGCAATGGGCGCCGGTAAAAGTGCCGCGCACGCGATCGACGAATACATAAAATCCAAACAATAAGATCAATTCAGGGAACTTTTGAAAAAGTTCCCTGAAACCTTCAAAACTTTGAAACGGGGACAAAGGAGTATCTTATGAACGAAATTGCCATCAAAATTTCCGGTACCGACGGGATTACGCTGGACGCACGACTGGTGCGTACGGACGAAACGGCAAAAGGTATGGTCATTCTTGTCCACGGGATCACATCCGGCAAAGACGAAGGCGGGCTGTATGCCCGCGTAGCCGAACTGCTTGCCCGGGCGGGCATCGACAGCCTGCGTTTTGACTTTCGCGGACACGGGCAGAGCGGCGGCCGCTCGACCGACATGACCATTCGCGGGGAAACCGACGATCTGTTTGCCGTCGTGAGCTATGCCCGCTCACAAATGCGGTCAGGCGCGCCGCTCGGCATTCTCGCCTCCAGTTTCGGCACGGTGGCGACCATGAACTATCTGCAAAAGTCCCCGGACATTCGGACACTGGTGCTCTGGAATCCGGTATTAGATTTGCAGCACACCTTTACCCACCCGCAACTGCCTTGGGGAAAGAATTATTTCAGCAAGGAGAAGCAGGCGGAGATGAAGCAAACCGGTCAAATTCTGATCGGAACATTTCCGGTCGGCAAAGCCCTGTTTGACGAGATGGATGACTGTTTCCCCTATCGTATACTGGAAAGACTGACCCTGCCGGTGCTGACCGTGCACGGCGACCGCGACGCCTGCACCTCTTACGATCTATCCATGCGATACGGCGCACCAAATCCGCAAAGCGAGACCCTGACCCTCTCGGGCGTCGGACACGGATTTGGCAAGAAAAGTCCGCAAGCCATAGACGCCGCCGTACGGTGGTTTACGCGGTGGATTGAATAACGAGCAGACCGACGCGACGGTCTGCTCGTTTTGTTATGCGTGCGCTTGCTTTTGTTCCTGCAAGCGGTAGAGGCGGTAGTACCTGCCGCGCTGCTCCAAGAGTTCGGCGTGGGTGCCCCGCTCAACGATCTTGCCGTGGGAGAGCACGATGATCTGATCCGCGCCGCGCACGGTAGACAAGCGATGTGCCACGATCAGCATGGTGCCGATCTGCATCATTTTATCCAGCGAATCCTGGATGAGCACTTCGGTCTCGGTGTCGATATTCGCGGTCGCCTCGTCCAAGATCAGAATATCCGGCCGGTGCAGTACCGTGCGTGCAAAGGAGAGCAGCTGCCGCTGTCCGGCAGAAAAATTGTTGCCCCGCTCGCGCACTTCTTCGTCGAGGCCATCCTTCAGACGGTTCAAGAACGAGTCGGCATTGACATACCGGCAAACCTCTAAAATCCGTTCTTCCGGGATCCCCTCCTCACGCAGCACCAGGTTGGAACGCACGGTACCGGCAAACAGAAATACGTCCTGTAACATCTGCCCGATGTGCCGGCGCACCGAGGACATGGTATAGGTGCGGATATCCACCCCGTCGATCAAAATCTGCCCGCGCTGAGGCTCGTAGTTGCGACAGAGCAGCGAAAGAATGGTGGTCTTGCCCGATCCGGTAGCACCCACAAAGGCAGCCGTCTGCCCTGCCGGGACGGTAAAGGAAACGTCCTGCAGCACCCACTCGTCCGGCTGATAAGCAAACCATACGTTCCGGAACTCAATGGTCCCCTGCACTTGCTCCAGTTCGGTCGCATCCGGTGCGTCAACCAACTCGGGCTGCAGATCCATTAAAGTGAAGATCTTCTCGGCAGAGGCGAATGCCGACTGCAGCCAGTTGAACTGCTCGGCAAGGCTCTGGATCGGATTAAAAAATTTAGAAATATACAAATAGAAGGAAACGACCGTACCGCCGGTGATGACCTGCCCGAAAAAGGGCGTGTCCTTGATATACCCGCGTCCGCCCAAGTAAAGCAAACACATGACCGACGAAATATACAACATATACACAAGCGGCCGGAAGATACCGAACACCAGGATCTGCTGGTGCTTGGCACGTCCCAAAGTGCTGTTCTTGCGCTCAAACTCCTCGCGCTTGCGCTGCTCACGGTTGAAGATCTGAATGATCTTCATGCCGGAAAGATGCTCGCTCAAAAAAGTATTGATATCGGTGGTACCGTCCTTGACCTTGCGGTAGGCTTTACGGGAAAACTTGCGGAAGATGACCGTAAACAGCACGATAAACGGTGCAAAACACAGAATCATCAGGGTCAGCGCGTAATTGAGCGCCAGCATGGCGGCCAGCACGCCGATGACCACAAAGCAGTTTTTAAGAAGATTGACTATGATGTTGGTAAACAGCATAGACACGGCGTTGGTATCGTTGGTCACACGGGTGACCAGTTTGCCGACCGGGATAGAATGCAGCTGCGAGTGGGAGAGGGACTCAATATGCACGAACAGATCCTCTCGCATCTCGGAGATGATGCGCTGCCCGGTTTTTTGCAGTAAAATAGACTGAATGTAGGTACAGATCAGGGAAACGATCAGGATCCCCGCATACACCCCGACTGCGGCAAACAGCCGCGACATGGGGAAATCCTCTACCAGCATCTGCTCGATGTAGCCGATCATCATCGGGGAGATGATGTCGTAGGCGATCGAGAAGAGCATAACCAGCAGCACCGCAAGAAAACTGCGCCAGTGGGGCTTCGCGTAGACAAACAGGCGTCGAACGATCTCCGAGTCCTGCATATTGCGCTCAAAGCCGATGGCGGCCTTGTCATTTTTGATGGTCAGAAACGCAACAATAAAGATGACCGAGAAAACGCCCGCAAGGGCGCCTACGACTAACAGCGGGAAAAACTCATACATTGCCGGCCTCCTTCTGCGCGTCGTCGAGACGCTGCAAATCGACCATTTCGCGGTACCCGGGACACCGCTCGTATAACTGCTCGTGGGTACCCACGTCCGCCACGGCACCGTCCTCGAGGAAGATCAGAAGATCCATGTTCTCGACCGTGGACACTCTGTGCGCGATCAGAATGGTGGTTTTGCCTACACGGGTACGGCGCAGGTTTTCAAGAATGATCTTTTCAGTGCTGATGTCCACCGCCGAAACCGAGTCGTCAAGGATCAGAATAGCCGCGTCTTTCATAAGCGCGCGGGCGATGGAAATGCGCTGCTTCTGACCGCCCGAAACGGTCACGCCCCGCTCACCCAACACCGTGCGGTAACCCTCGGCAAAGTCGGAGATGTCGCCGTGCACGTCGGCTGCACGCGCAGCCTCCTCGACCAGCGAATGCTCTTCGGTTTCAGAGGCAAAGGCGATATTGCTCGCTATGGTATCGCTGAACAAAAAGTTGTCCTGCGGCACATAGGCGGCATACTGCCGCACCGTATGGATCGGGATGGTATTGATGTCCCGTCCGTCTAAGAAAATCGTGCCGTCCGGGACGTTATAGGTGCGTAATAAAAGTTCGACCAGGGTGCTTTTGCCCGATCCGGTCTTGCCGACGATACCAACGCTCTGCCCCGCCTCAATAGAAAAACTGACCCCTCGCAGTGCGTCATAGTCTCCGTCCGGATAGCGGAACGTGAGATTTCTAAGTTCGATTTCGCCGCGCAGCGGCTCGCCCTCGCCGAGCTGCGGGCGGTCTACCACCACCGGCTCTGTCTGCAAGAGTTCGCTGATGCGGCAAAGCGACGCCCGGCCGCGGGAGCGCATCTCGATCAGTTCCGAGATCGCCATGACCGGCCATATGATCGTATTGAAATAACCGATAAATTCCACCAGTTGCCCGGCGTTGAATTTACCCTGCGAAACCAGCCAGCCCCCGTAGCCCAGAATGACGCAGATGACCGACTCGACAAACAGGGTCACGAGAATGTGCAATAACACCGACGCACGGGTATAAATCACGTTCGCCCGCTCATTGTCCCGGTTCAGACGGCGGAAAGCAAGCAGTTCCGCAGTTTCCCGCACAAAGGCCTTGATGACCGCAATGCCCGAGAAATTTTCCTGTGCAAAGTCAGAAAGATCGGAAAATGCCTGCTGACGCAGTTCCCATTTGGCGGTCATATACCGCCCCACGATCATGGACACACCCAGCAAAAAGATCATCGGGATCATCGACCACAGGGTCAGATAGGCGTCCATGCGCCACATCTTGTAAATGGCCAGCACCCCGAGGAAGAGAGCGTCAAAAAACATTAAGATCCCCGATCCGAAACAGTCCTGCACGGTCTCAAGGTCATTGGTAAAGAGGGACATGAGCGAACCGACCTTGTTGACCTGATAATATTCAGCCGAAAGTTTCTCACAATGGGTAAACATCCGCAGACGCAGATCGGTCTCCATACGGATGCCCGAACCGAAAAAGCAGATGCGCCATGCAAACCGCCCTACCACCATCGACACGATCACGATAATCATCGGACGGCAGATATGTAAGAGCAAATAATCCATATCGAACGGCACGACCCCGGCGCCTGTGTCGACCGTGCCGTAGTTTAAGCCGTTGACCACCATGCGATAGAGTTCGGGCACATACAACTGAAACGTGTCCACGAGTACAAGCGCCAAAAGCCCGAGCAGCATAACTAGCGCATATTTCAGATAATATCGGTTGATCTCTTTTCCGAATAGCATGGAAATCCTCCAAGCCGCCCCCGGCGACAGAGTATATTATAGCATAAATATTCCGTAAAATCTACGGTTATTCTGATTTATTTGGCGTGTATCTCTGCTTTTCGCGTCCTTTTTTTCGGGAGAGCGATTCTCAAATATAGAGAGGTTTCTTATATTGACAACATTCCCGCCGGTATGTTAAAATAAAATAACAATCATGGAGGAAAACAATGAAAAAAGCGAAAAAAGCTCCCAAAGAGCAAAAAGAAAAGAAGGAAAAGCAGTCATTTCGCCAAGTTGCGTCCAATACGCTGTACATGTTGAAGATTTTGCACAAGGTCGCGCCGCGCACGCTTTATTTTTCAATTCTGAGCCGTCTGGTCTCAAGTACGCTCGGCTTTTTCTCATGGACTATGATGATCCGGCGAATCATCAATTTCTATCAGGAAGGAAAACCCTTTCTTGATACCATCTGGGTATTGATCGCGCTCCTCGCCGTCTCATATGTATGGGATATCCTGGATATTTTGTTCCGCCGTCTGATTCAGCCAATGGACGCGCTGAAACTCGAGCAGTACGTCAACGAACAAATTTATGAAAAGATCGGCGATTTAGAACTTGCCTGCTACGAAAACCCCGAGTTTTACGACCGGTACGTACGGGTAGCCGCCGACGCAAAAGGCCGGGTGGACGCAGTCCTTAAATCGGTCTGTAATGTCGCAGGAATAACCACCTCCCTCTCTCTGAACGGGTTTTTGGTGCTGACCGTCGACCCGGTATTGTTCATTTTTGCGGTCATTCCGCTGGTGACCACGTTCATCATCGCGCAAGGACAATACCTACCTGTTTGAATACAACATGGAGATGGCCGTCCTCGACCGACAGCGGGATTACACCCGGCGCACGTTTTATCTTTCCGATTATGCCAAAGAAATGCGGCTCTCCTCCATCGGAAATGTCATGATGCAGCGCTTTCACCGCACGATCGGGATGATCGAGGCATTCATGAAGAAAAAACTGCCCTTTCACGCCTTTCTGCGTCTGATGATGATCAGTATCCGGAACATTCTGTGCTACCACGGCGCATCACTGTACGCGGTCTTTCGCACCATAGTGAGCGGGACCATCCGATACGGAGACTGCTTAGTCATCATCGACACGATCAGTCGACTGTCCTACTTCATGTCTAACATCGGGGACACGGCGGCGGAGTTTCAGGGACACTCCCTGTATGTGAATAACCTGCGCGCCTTTTTGGAGTATCAGCCCAAGATTGCAGACGGACCGCTGCCGGCGCCCGAGGCTTGCGCAGACTTAGAATTTCACGACGTGCATTTCCGTTATGACGGGCAGGAGAAAGAAACCATCCGCGGGGTGAATCTCCGCATCCGGGCAGGTGAGAAGATCGCGCTTGTAGGCTTAAACGGCGCGGGCAAGACCACCCTTGCCAAGCTCATGCTCCGCTTCTACGACCCGACCGACGGAGTCATCACCTACGGCGGCAATGACGTCCGCTCCTACGAGGTAGAGGGCAAAAACGGCTACAGAGAACGGATCTCCGTGGTCTTTCAGGACTTCAAACTGTTTGCCATGTCTGTGGCCGACAATATTCTTTTGCGTGAGCGGCAAAAGGGAGACGATACACTGATTGCAGAGGCCATGCAGCACAGCGGCATTGCGGAAAAGGTGCAAACTTTGCCCGAGAAAGAAAACACCCTCTTGACTCGTGAGTTTGACGAAAACGGCACGGTACTCTCGGGCGGAGAGGGACAAAAGATCGCCATCGCACGCACCTTTGCCAAGGACGCGCAGCTGGTCATCTTAGACGAGCCGTCCAGCGCCCTCGATCCCATCGCGGAATACAAGATGTATGAAAACATGATGCAGGTCTGCGAGGGCAAATCGGTGGTGTTCATCTCTCACCGGCTGTCCAGCGCCACCCTTGCGGACACGATCTACTTCTTAGAAAACGGGCAGGTGATCGAGCAGGGCACGCACCAAGCGCTGATGGCGCAAAACGGGAAATACGCCGAAATGTTCCGCATTCAGGCGCGCAATTACGTCCAAGAAAAGGGGGAAATGGAATGAAAAGCAAAAAAGAAAACCGAAAAAGTGCCGGCGAGCAGTGGCAAAGCATGAAAAACTGCGCCTTTATGGTCGGCCAGGTTGCAAAGTATTCTCCCAGTTTTTTTGTACTGACCATGCTTGAAGGGATAATCAGCGGCGTGACGGGAGCTTTGGTCAACACGGTACTGATCAAGGTCTTATTCGACCGTTTGGAGTTAGGGGTATCCTTTGCGAGCGTCGCCTTGGTCATCATTGTGACCGCAGCAGTGCATTTTACAGGGAATGCTTACAGTTTCTTTTACGGTTGGGCAATCAAACAATGGCTCCGGCAAAAGCTGCAGCGCGGTATGCACAAAGACCTGTTTGCAAAAGCCCGGTCGCTGGATCTGTCCTGCTATGACGACCCGGTCTTTTACAACGATTTCGTCTGGGCGATCAATCAAGCGGACTCACGCGCATCCAACATTGTGGATGACATTCGAATAACCATGACCAACCTGATTTTTTCGTTTGCCTCTTTGATTTTGCTGCTTACCATTGATCCGGTCATGGTCATCGTTTCCCTTGTCTTCTCGTTTATTTCCTCGCGAATCTCACTCTTGACAAACAAACTTTCAAAAAAACGGGAAGAGGCAATCATGCCGCACACCCGGCGCAGTGACTATGTGGCCAGGGCGCTTACCCTGCCCGAATATGCCAAGGAAACCCGCATCGGGCACGCACCGGACCTATTGCTGGCAAAGTACCGCGAGTCGATCGACGGGCGAAAAAAGGTCACCGTTCGGTTTGGCAAAAAACTGTGCGTACTGGGTTCGGCGTATGAGTTCTCGCGCACATGCAGCTCGGTGATCCTGCATGTTTACATGGCATGGAAACTGTTTTCCGGCGCGATCACCCTCGGAGGTTTTGCCGCGGCAAACAACGCGGTGTGGAATCTCTACTGGGGCTTTCAAGAAATCGCGGAAAATTATACCAAGTTTGTCAATCACGGACTGTTCGCCGAAAAATACCGCACCTTCCTTGCCTATGAGCCTAAAATCACAAGCGGCGAAAAGCCCGTGCCTGTCATTGATACGCTCACCTTTGACAAGGTGCGCTTCCGCTATCCCGGCGCTCAGTCCGACAGCCTTGACGAGATCAGCTTTTCCATCAGGCGGGGAGAAAAGGTGGCCATCGTCGGCTACAACGGCGCGGGCAAGACCACGCTGATCAAGCTCCTGCTCCGTCTGTACGACCCGACCGAGGGAAGCATACGGGTAAACGGCGAGGACATCCGAGAACTTGAGCTGCAGCCATACCGCGAAAAGTACGGCACGGTTTTCCAGGACTTTCAGATCTTCGCTTCCACCATTGCCGAAAACGTCATCGCGGATATCTATACCGATGATCTGCGGCAAAAAGTGGAACAGGCGCTCGAGAAGAGCACTTTCTCGGATAAGTTAGCGACCTTGGAGAACGGGATAGACACACCGCTCACCCGTGAATTTGACGATAAAGGCGTCAATCTCTCGGGCGGCGAATCACAGAAGATCGCCATCGCACGGGTATTCGCCCATGACGGCGAAATCATCGTCATGGATGAGCCATCCAGCGCTCTTGATCCGATCAGTGAATATCAACTCAACGAAACCATTCTCTGTCACGCCCAGGACAAAACGGTCATCTTTATTTCCCACCGCCTGTCCACCACGCGCATGGCAGACCGGATCCTGATGTTTGCAAACGGGCGACTGATCGAGGACGGTTCGCACGAAGAACTCATGAAACTGAACGGCAAATACGCCGAGATGTTCCGTATGCAGGCGGAAAAATACACGGCATAAAAAAGGCCCCGACGGGGTCTTTTTTATGCCTTTTGCAGCGCCTGCTGTTCTTGCAGAGAGCGCATGACCGATCGCATGATGAAAATCGACATGGTAAAGGTGAGTATATCCGAGAAAAACTGTGCGCTCTGCAAACCGATCACGCCGCACAGCGGTGTGAGGATCAGATAGAGCGGAATGAGAAACAGTCCCTGCCGTCCCATGGCGACAATGGCAGCGCGCACGCCGTAGCCGATCGACTGGGTCAAAAACTGACTCATCATGATGTAGGCCTGCAGGGGCAGGCTGGCACACTGGAAACGCAGCGCCACCTTTCCCACTTTAATCACATTGGGGTCGTCCCGGAATAGGCCGATTACCCACGGAGCAAGAACAAAGAAAACGATCCCCAGCCCGGTGAGCAGCACCACCGCCACCCGCAGGCAGAAACGATAGGATTCAAATACCCGATCATAACGCTTGGCGCCGTAATTGAAGCCGCAGACCGGCTGAAAACCCTGTGCAAAGCCGATCAGGGCAGAATAGATAAACATCATAATACGTGCGACAATGGTCATAGCCGAAAGCACCGCCGTACTGATGCCGCCCGCGACATAATTCAGCACCACCGAGGAAAGAGACGCAAGCCCCTGCCTTGCAAACGAGGGCAGACCAGAGTGCAGGATCTGAGCGTAGATGCCAAGGGAGGGGCGGAAACGGGAGAGGCGCACGCGAATGACCCCGCTCACCCGCTCGGTCAGCACGAATAAGATCACAAAACTGATCATTTGGCTTACCATGGTAGCAATGCCCGCTCCGCTGATGCCAAAAAAGCGGATAAAGATCGGATCGAGCACCATGTTGAGTACGCCTCCGGTGCTTAAACCGATCATCGAATAGGTGGCATAGCCCTGGGCGCGCATCTGGTTGTTGAGCACAAAACTGCCCATCATAAAGGGGGCCGCGATCAATATGTAAGTGGCATAATCGGCAGCATAGGAAAGAACCTCGTCATTTGCCCCCAGCAGGCGTGCAAGCGTGCTCGGCGAGCACAGACCGATCCCGGCGACCGCAAGCCCGAACAGCAGAGCGGTAAAGAAAGCAACCGCCGTCACTCGCTCGGCCTGCTTGTCCTCTTTTGCTCCCAGCAGGCGGGATACGCAGTTGCCGCTGCCCATGCCGAGGGTAAAGCCGATGGCCTGAATGAGCGCCATCAGCGAGAAAATCACGCCCACCGCCGCCGACGCACCCGTGTCGATCTGGGAGACGAAATAGGTATCGGCAAGGTTGTAGATGGAGGAGACCAGCATAGAAATGACGGTCGGAATTGCCATGCGTGGGATCAGACGTGAAACCGGCGTCTCAGTCATTGTTTCAAAACGATTTTGTAAGTGCATGATGTGCTTCTTTCTTTTTTAACAATAGATTATAAATTCGCATTCCCACCAAGGCAAGCAGGCCGCTTGCCGCATACAGGATGGCGGCATAGCGGTAATTTCCCTCCGAGAGCAGACTTCCGCCCACCGTGGAAGACACCACCGACGGAAGCCGCGCGATCAGCGAAATGCAGAGAAATTCTGACAAGCGAACACGGGAGAGCGGCACAAGATAACAGAAGAGATCCTTGGGCGTTCCGGGCAGCAAGAACAAAAGAAAAATCGCCTGTTTCAAATGCTTTTGCTCCCGAAACAGCATCCATTTCTCCCGCTTTTTCTCTGGGACAAAAAAGTGCAGCGCCCGCACTCCGTAGGTGCGGATAAGCACAAAAACCAGCGTTTGCCCGATGGCAAGGCCCGTATAGCAGAGCAGCGTTCCCCAAAGTGCGCCGAAAGCATAGCCCATGCCGGTTTCAACGAGTTCCCCCGGAATAAAGGCGACTAAGATCTGCAAAATCTGTAACCCCAGCGCCACCAACCATCCGGCCTTGCCAAACGAGGCAAAATATTCTTTCGCCTGCCCTCCGCCGATCCCGGCGGAAAGAATCTTTTCGCTTACCGCCCAGGTCAGGGCAAAGACAAGCAATAAGAACAACGTAAGCAACAGCGCACCCACGGCTTTTCTGATCTTCATGCTTTTCCCCCCTCTCTTATTATAAGTATGTAAAAAGGGGAGAAGATCATTCAGCAATTCCGACGCAGTCTTGCAACAAAGAACCCGTCCGAGCCGTATTCGTCCGGAAATATGGTGCGCATACCTAAAGCCCCGTCCGGCGTATCAAAAAGAGCGGGGGCAAACTCGCCGTGATGCGCAAGAAACCGACCGATCACCAGTTCGTTTTCCGCACGATTGAGGGTACAGGTGGAATAAACGAGCAGTCCGTCATGGCGTACGTAGCGTGCGCAATTTTCAAGAATGGCATACTGCACCTCCGGCAGGTGAGAGATTTCGGACAGCGGTTTGTGCCGCAGGTCCGGCTTTTTTGCTATTACGCCTAAGCCCGAACAGGGCACGTCGCATAACACCCGGTCAGCCTCTGCAAATTCGGGACAATATTCGCGGGCATCCTGCGCACGGGTTTTGATGATCGAAATTCCCAGCCTGTCTGCACCCGATCTGATCAGCGAGAGTTTGTTTTCATGCAGATCGCAGGAAAGGATCTCTCCTTGATTTTGCATTTGCAAGGCAACAGCAAAACTCTTTCCACCCGGACAGGCGCAGGCGTCCACCACCCGCATACCGGGTCGGGCGTCAAGGAGCGAGGCGGCATAGGCGCTGCTCTCGTCCTGCACAAAGCACTGCCCGTCTGCAAGCGGGGCGAAATCGGTGACCGGCATATGCTCCAACAGGCGCACGCAGTCGGGGCAAAGCACACCCTGCACAGTCTCGCACTCGATCTGTTCGCGCAACTGCCCGGCACTCAAGCGCAGGGTGTTGGCGTGCAGGGTCATGCGGGCGGGAGTATTCAGCGCTCCGGCAATGCGCTCCGCAAGGGCCGCGCCGTACTGCTCTTGCCACATCTCGTACACTTCGCGGCGCAGTCCGTATCGAACGGCCGGATCGGGATAGGTGATGCCGTCCTTTTGCCGGATAACCGTGCGCAGTACCGCGTTGACAAAGGGGGCCGCCGCCCGGCTGTACCGCTTGCACAACTCGACGCTTTCGCTTACGGCGGCGTGGTCGGGGATACGGTCGAGAAAAAGCAACTGATAGACCCCCAGCCGCAGGATCACCCGCACTGCCGGGGCGATCTTGCGCTCGGGCAGTGAGGAAAAGAGCGAGATCACATAATCAAGGGTGATCGCCCGTTCGGTCACGCCGTAAACCAACGCGGTGTATAAGGCGCGCTCAGATTCGTCAAGGCCGTATTTGCGTATGGCGGCATCAAGTTCCAAGTTGGTATACTTGCCCGCTTTTTCACAGCGCACAAGCGAGAGAAAGGCCGCGTTCCGCGCTGTCATCTGTTGCGGCGATTGACCATGGATAACAGGCGCAGCAGGTTGGTAAGCGATACTGCAAGAGCCGCCACATAGGTCATGGCAGCTGCGGACAACACCTTTTTGGCGCCGCGCAGCTCGTCGTCATCCAACGTCCCGTAGTCGGACAAGACCGCGAGGGCACGGGAAGATGCGTTGAACTCCACCGGCAGGGTGACCAGTTGAAAGAAAGTGGCCAGCGCAAACAAAGCGACGCCCAGATAGGCAAGGCCGGTAAACTGCAGGAGCAGCCCGATGAAGATCAGGGGGAATGCCAGACTGGAGCCGAACTGGGTGACCGGCAGAATGGCCATGCGCAGACGAATGGGGCCATAGCCCACCGCATACTGCACCGCGTGTCCGCACTCGTGCGCCGCTACACCGATGGCCGCGATCGAATCGTTATCGTGTACGGTGTCGGACAGACGGACGACGTTGGCCTTGGGGTCGTAATGGTCGGAAAGAGAGCCGGACACGCGCTCGATGCGCACGTTCCGCAGGCCGTTGCGGTCAAGAATCATGCGGGCAGCCTGTGCGCCGGTCAAGGCACGGGCACTCTTATGTTTTGAATACTTGTTAAAGGTGGATTTGACCTTTACCTGGGCAATCAGCGTAAACACATAGGCCACCAGCATAAGCACCACCCAGATGGCGTCTCCGCCGTAATATAAACTGTAATAATAAGGCATTTTATTCACCCAACCGATCGCCTGCGGCGATCTTCCTTCCTCTGATAAAATCCGCTGCGCTCATACGTCCTTTGCCCTCGGGCAGTACGGCGGTCAGCGCCAGCACGCCCGCGCCGCAAGCGACGTGAATGCCGGTATCGGTCAGCGCGATCACCTCACCGGGCGCACCGTGTACTCCGTCAGGCTGTACGACTTCCGAGCGTACGACCTTAAGCAGTTTACCGTGCAGGATCGTACGGGTCAGCGGTGCGGGAGAGAGGGCGCGGATGCGGTCGTGCAGACGCTGTGCACTCTCCCCAAAGGACAACTCCTGATCCTCTCTTGTGATCTTGTCGGCATAGGTTGCGAGAGTATCGTCCTGCGGGATAGGGGTCAACTCTCCTTTTGCGATTGCCGCCGCCGTTTGCGGCAGCAGGCGTGCGCCTACCTCTGCAAGGCGGTCGTGCAGGTCCTCTAAAGTATCGTTTGCACCGATCGGTACCTGCTCGGTCTGCAAAATATCACCGGTATCAAGGCCCTGCGCCATATACATGATGGTCACGCCGGTCTTTTCACATCCGTCCATGATCGCCCGCTGCATGGGCGCCGCCCCGCGATAGCGCGGCAAGAGCGAAGTATGCACGTTGATGCAGCCGTATTTGGGGTAGTCAAGCACGTTTATCGGCAAAATTTTTCCGTATGCGGCCACTGCGATCAGTTCCGGATCAAGGGTGCACAGAAGTTCCGCAAAGGCCTCATCCCGCAAGGTGTCGGGTGTGTAGACCGGAATGCCGTGAGCCAGCGCGTATTCCTTGACCGGGGAGGGTGTAAGCAGGTATCCCCTGCCCTTGGGTCGGTCGGGCTGGGTGACTGCGCCGACAATCTGCTCACCTGCGCACACCAGTCCGTCAAGGCAGGTGCGGGCAAAATCAGGCGTTCCCATAAACAAGATTCTCACGAGCGCGTCATTTCCTCCAGTTCCTCGTCGGTCAGCATACGCAGCGCGTGGTCGGTATACAAGATCCCGTCCAGATGATCGATCTCGTGGCAGAAGGCACGGGCAAGCAGATCCTCCCCTTTGTAGGTGCGCTTTTTGCCGGTGCGATCCAGCGCCTCGACCGTCACCTTGGCAGGGCGGGAGGTGATCCCGTTCTTGCCGGGGATGGAAAGACAGCCCTCATAATCTCGCTGTTCGCCCTTTTGAGAGGTAATTTTGGGGTTGATCAGCTCGA